>DATMXU010000317.1:0-12020 GCA_035562355.1 Pseudoflavonifractor sp. | reverse complement strand
GGTCAGGCCGAACTCCTCGTCCGCGAAACGGGGGCGGCGGATGGGGGCCTCTCTGGGCGCCGGGGCCTCGGCCGGCTCGGGCGCGCCCTGCGCGACCTCCTCGTCCAGCGCCCGGCCCTTGAGCTGGGTGGCGGTGAGCTTGGAGGGAATCTCCACGTCGTCCGCGTGGGGGTAGGTCCAGGCGAGGCGCTCGGACAGTCCCTCCATGTCCTCTCCGTCCTCCTCCCCGGTCTCCTCGCGCCCGCTCCGTCCCTGGGGCGGCTGCTCGCAGACCGAGGCGTCCACCCAGCGGATGTCCCAAGGGGGGCCGAAGTCCGCGTCCTGGGGCGCAAAGCCGGCCCCGGCGGCAGCCCGGAGCTCCGTCGCCTCGGGCCGCGCCAGCGCGGGCAGGAGCACCCACTCCCCCACGCTGGAGCACCCGGAGAGCACCTGGGGGTCCACCGGGCAGGCCGCGTTCTCCGCCAGGGCGGCCAGCTTGTCCGCCCCGCCGGTGAGGGCGCAGGTGAGGATCAGCTTTTCTCTGGCCCGGGTCATGGCGACGTAGAGGAGCCGCAGCTCCTCGGCCATCATCTCGTATTCCAGCTGCCGGGCCACCGCCCGGCGGGCCAGGGTGGGGTACTCCACCAGGCGCTGGTCGTCCAGCCGCTTGGGGCCCACGCCAAGCTTGGGGTGGAAGAGGATGGGCCTTTGCATGTCCTCCCGGTTTAAGCGGCGCATGAGGCCCGCAAGGAAGACCACCGGGAACTCCAGCCCCTTGGAGCGGTGGATGCTCATGATGCGCACGCCGCCCCCCTCCCGCCCGGGCTGGGGTACGGTGAGCTTGTCCCCCTTCTCCCGCAGGCGGGTGAGGTAGGTGAGAAATCCGAAGAGCCCCTTGTGTCCCGCCCCCTCAAAGCGGCGGGCCAGCTCACACAGGGCGAGGAGATTCCCCTGCCGGGCCTCCCCCTCGTCCATGGCCCCGAACACCCCCAGGAGATTGGTGCGGTCATAGATCTCCCACAGGAGCTCGTAGCTGTCCTTGTCCCCCGCGCCAAAGCGGAGCGCGGAGAGCTCGGCGAGGAAGGCGGCGCAGTCGGCGCCGCCCTCCGCCGCCCCCTGCTCCAGGGCTGCGTAAAAGTCGGCGTCGGGGCAGGCGGAGCGGAGCTGGGCCAGCCGGTCGGCCGAGAAGGCGTACACCGGCGAGCGCAGCGCCGAGAGGAGGGCCACATCCTGCCGGGGGTTGTCCACGATCTGAAGAAGGGCCAGGGCCACCGATACCTCGGTGGCGGCGAAAAAATCCCCGCCCCCGTCGGCCTCCCAGGGGATATCCCGCTCCCCCAGCGCACGGGCATAGTGGTGCAGGGCCGCGCCGGGGGAGCGCAGAAGGATAACAATGTCGGCATACCGCGCGGGGCGTTTCCCCCTCTCCCCGTCCGAGATGGGGAACTTCTCCTCCAAGAGTTCGGAGATGCGCCCGGCGATGAAACGGGCCTCCAGCAGGTCCCGGGGGGTCTTCTCGGCGTCCTCGTCCTCCTCGGCGTCCTCACCGGACAGGTCCAGCGCGTCCAGCTCCACGGCATACCGGGTCTCCTCCCCCTCAGGGTAGGCTGCCCCCGGATAGAGGGCCTCCTCGGGTCCGTAGTCCATCTCGCCGAACTTAGTTGACATAATATTTTCAAAGACATAGTTGGCGGCCAGGAGTACCTGGGGCCGGGAGCGGAAGTTTTTTGAGAGGGTGATGCGCCTGCTCTCCCCCGGCTCCGCCTCGGTATAGGGCTTGAAGGAGCGGTACTTGCCCAGAAAGATGGTGGGGTCGGCCAGGCGGAACCGGTAGATGGACTGCTTTACGTCCCCCACCATAAAGAGGTTCTCCCCCCCGCGGGAGACGGCCGAGAAGATGGCGTTCTGCACCGCGTTGGTGTCCTGGTACTCGTCCACCATGATCTCGTCATACCGGGCGGCGTACTGCGCGGCGACGCCGCCCTCGGAGAGGAGTTTCACTGCCAGATGCTCCAGATCGGCAAAGTCCAGCAGGCCCCGGCGGGCTTTCTCGGCGGCGTACTCGGCCTCAAAGTCGTTCACCAGCGCGAAGAGGGCCCGCACCGCCGGGTAGACCGCCCGCATGTCGGCCAGGAGGCCGTCGCTGCTGTCCTCCAGCAGGTCCGTGAGCTTGTCAAGGCGCTTTTTGCAGGTGGCGCGGATGGACTTGACCTGCTCCGCGGCCTGGGGGTCCTCGGTCATCCGCTTGCTGCCCGCCCGTGGAAAAGGGATGGGCAAAGCGGCCACCGCGGCGTCCCAGCCCCGGGCGACGCCGTCCAGAAGGGCCTGCACCCCGGCGATGGTGGCCGAGAGCGTGGGCGCGTAATTGGCGCTGAGATTGGGGTCCAGGGTGCACCGTTCCAGGGCATAGCCCAGGCGGCCCAACCAGTACCCCCCCTGGCTGCGGGCATCCTCCAGCAGGAGTTTCCCCCATGGGGTGTCCGCCGCGTCGGTGACGCCGCTCAGGTCGAAAGCGGCCGCCTGCTCGGCCAGCCAGGCGGCGGGGTCCGGGTGGCTCTGCACCCGGGCGCGGATATCCAGCACGATGTTCACAAGCTTTTGGTCGTCCCGCCCGGCGGACATGGTGTCCACCAGGAGGGCAAACGCTCCGTCCTGGTCGATGTCCTCATAGCGGCGCTCCAGCACGTCGTCCAGCGCGCGCAGCATCAGCAGCCCCGCCTCCCCCTCGTCGCAGAGGCGGAAGTCTGGGTCGATATCCAAGAGGTGCCCGCTCTCCCGCAGCACAGACGCGCAGAAGGAGTGGACGGTGGAGATCTGGGCCTTGTACACCAAAGTCTGCTGGCGGCGGAGGTGGCCGTCCGTGGGATTTTGAGCCAGCCGCTGGGACAGCTCCTCCACGATGCGGCCCCGCAGCTCGGCGGCGGCGGCCTTGGTGTAGGTGATGACGAGAAACCGGTCGATGTCCAGCCACTCGTCCTGCACGCGGGTGAGGAGCCGCTCCACCAGCACCCGCGTCTTGCCGGACCCGGCGGCGGCCGAGACCAGCAGCGCGCCGCCCCGGTCATTCACCACGGCAGCCTGTTCAGGGGTCAGCGCAAAGGGCATGGGGTTCGCCTCCTAAGTATTTGTCATATGCCGCACGTGATCTTTCCCCCTCGCGGGGGAGTGCGCCTCCGGCGAGGCCCCATTTCTTTGATTTCAAAGAAATGGGGGAAAGAAAAAACCAAGGGGCGGTACGGTTCAATAGGCCGCTTGGCCTGAGAGCAGCTACGCCGCCCCAGGCCTTCCTATCATCTGAAAGGGCTGCCGCCCAACACGTTACGACGGCCGCCATGGCCTGCCGCTCGCTGCAATTCAACCGGTGCAGTCCATGTCGCCACGAGAGTGCTTACGTGCGGCCCGATGGGGTCATCGGGCCCTACCGTACTATCCTGTTGTGCATCGGTAGGGCGGGGTGACTCACCCCGCCGCCTTAACGCTGGAACGCTCAATCCCCGACCTGCTCCCAGAATTGCTCGGGCTTGACCTTGGGGAGCCAGCGGCGCTGGTCGGTGCCATGGCCGGGCTCGAAATGGCAGGCGGCGGCATAGTCGCAGTACCTGCAGGCGTTCTGCTCCGGTCCCTTCCAGAAGGGGTCTGCCGTGATGGTGCCGGCGGCCAGCTCGGAGCCGATCTCCCGGAGCACCCTGCGGATGTGCTTGTCGAGCTTGCCCAGCCGCTCGGCGTTCACCAGGGCGGGCCCGGAGATGGACCCCGTCTTGGCGGAGACCCTGGCGGGCAAAAACCGGACGCCCTCCTCGCCGGGGTGCTCCATGGCCTCCAGCACGGCGGGGTCGTCCAGCACCAGCCCCTTACGCCGCAGCTCCCGGTCCACCGCGCCGCACCGGGCCTCCTCGGTCATGGTCCGGCTGCCGGCGATCACCGCGTCCCGGGCCGGGAGATAGAGGACCCCGGCGGGCACGATCTCTCTCCCGTCAAAGAGAGGTCCCCCCTCCCGCTCCAGCGTGAAGAGATAGAGGAGCATCTGGAGGCCCAGGCCATTCCACACATCTGTAAGGTCAAAGGACTTGCGCCCTGTCTTATAGTCCACCACCCGCAGGTAGAGCCGCCCGTCCCTCTCCCAGCCGTCCACCCGGTCCACAAAGCCGGAGACGCTCACCGTCACGCCGTTTTGGGTGAACTCCACCGGGGGAAGGTCCTTCCCCGCGCCAAAGCCCAGCTCAAAGGCCACGGGCTTGAAATCGGAGCGGGAGAGCTCTTCCGTCACGTTCTCCACCACGGCGTAGACCGACTTCAAAAGCCGCCGGAAGAGGTACCGGAACCGGGGCGTCTCGTTCTCAAGGCCCCCCAGCTCCTCGCGCACGTACCGGTCCACGATCTCTCTGGTGAGGGCGTGGAGCTCCTCCCTGCTCTCCGTCGGGCGCTGGAGGACGTGCTCCAAGACATAGTGGATGAAGGTGCCGTACTCCGGGGCCTGAAACCCGGCGGGCCTGCGGGGCTCGGCCCGCAGGCCGTACTGCATGAAGTAGGAGAAGTGGCAGGACTTATATTTGTCCATGCGGGAGGCCGACATGGGTACCCGCGCGCCGTAGAGGGCGTCCACCGTGGGGCGGGTCAGGCTGCCCCGCTCCAGGCTCCGGGCCGCCTCCATCCGCTCCACCCGCGGGGCGTACGGGGGCAGCGTCTTCAACGCCTCGCCCGCGCCGTGGTAGCGGCCCGCCAGCTCCAGGGCCGGACGGGGCGCGGCCAGACGGAAGGAGCCGTCCAGCGCCGCCTCCCGCGTCACCCTCAAATCCGGGAAGAGGGCGCGCAGCTTATAGACCGGGAAGGCGCTTCGGCGCTCCTCCCCCTCGCTCCCCAGGGCGGGCCAGGAGACCGCCAGCCGCTCACCGGGCAGGGTGCAGGTCTCGTAGACGATGGTCATCTCCCGGTAGAGCTTGTCGGCCAGAGTGGGGGCCAGCTCCAGCCCGTAGGAGGCCAGGAGGCTGCGGTCGTCGTCGTTCAGGAGGCCGGGAGAGGGGGCGGCCTGGGGGATGGAGCTATCGTCCGCTCCGACAAGGAATAAGACTTTACATTCTTTTTGGTTAAGCCGGGGCATCTCCCCCGCCGTCACCCGGTCCAGAGACGCGGGGATGCTGCCCACGTCGTACTGGGACAAAACCAGCTCGAAGAGGCGGCGAAACTCCTCCAGCTCCAGGGGGCTGTCCCCCAGGAGCTGAGCGCACTGCTCCAGGGCGGCGCACAGGATGTCCCAGAGCTGGCCGTACTCCTGGGCCAGGGCGAGTTCCCCCCGCTCCTGGAGCGCGGCGGTCCGCTCCCGCAGGCGCTTGGGCAGGCCCACCGCCTCCATAAAGGTGTAAAGCGCTATCGCCTGCCCCCTTCCTGTCCGCTCAGGATTCTTTCGCAGAGTCTCCAGCGGCTCCACAATCCGGCGGCGGACGGCGTCCAGCCGCGCCAGGAGGGCCTCGTCCTCTGCCGTGAGTGACAGGCCATAACTGCGGGGGTGCATGGTCCAGGCGGCCTTCTGAGTCCAGCGGGAGCCCTTGAGGTCCCACTTGAGGGCGTAGTTCTCCAGCAGGTCCCGGTCCTCGTCGCCAAGGTCGGTGAGGCCGGTCTTGAGGTAGCGGAAGAGGTCGTCGTACTGATACCCTCCGGCCACGGCGGCCAGGGCCGAGGTGACGAGGGAGAAGACCGGCTTTTGGAGCACGTCGCTCATGCCCGCGCGGAAGACGGGAATGCCGTACCGGGGGAAGATCACGTCGATCAGGCCGCCGTACCCGTCCATGCTGCGGGCGGCCACGGCGATGTCCCGAAAGCGGTACCCCTCCTCCCGGACCAGCCGCAGGATCTCAGCCGCCGTCCACTCGATCTCTGAGTAAGGGGTGTTGGCCTCGAAGAGGGTGAGCCCGCGGCTGTCCCCGCAGGGGGCGGGCTGCACGTCGAAAAGCCGCTCCTCCACCGCGGCCAGGGCCGGGGCGCGGAAACGGACGGGGGTATTTAAAATTTCAATTTCCTGGGAAATCCTATGCTCCCGCGCAAGCCGCAGGAGGACGCGCGCGGTGCGGCGGGCGGGGGAAAAGACGCCGACCCCGCCGTCGTTCTCCTCCAGGCCGTCGCAGGTCAGGGCCACGGTGAGGGTGGCGGCCTGCCCCATGAGCTGGGTTAATACCAGCCGCTCCTGGGGAGTGAAGTCGGTAAACCCGTCTATGTAGATCTCCATGCCCGCGGCCCAGCCGCTCTCCCTCAGGCCCTCGGCCAGACGGGTGAGTCTGTCCCTGGGGTCGGCCCCCTGGCGGGCGGTGAGCGCCTCATAGGCCCCATAGATGAGGGCGAGGTCCGAGAGCTTGTCCCCCTCGCTGCCCAGCGCGTCCTCCCCCGCCGCGGCGAGGTGGGCGGGGGTGACCTGACAGCTCTTCAGCTCGTCCACCGTGGCGATGAGTCCGGAGAGGAACTCCGGGCGGCGGGAGGGCCTGCCGTAGACCTTGAGCTGGCTGCGCACCGACTGGAGGGCCGAGTACATAAGGAGCAGCCGCCCGCCCGCGTCCAGCGTGGGTGCGGCCAGGCCGCCCACCACCGAGAAGACCCGGCTGGCCAGGCGGGTGAAGGACAGCACCTCGGCAAAGCGGGAGACCTGGTTGCCCGCGATGGCGCAGAGCCTGCGCTCCATGTCGTGGGAGTGCTGCTCGGGGACGATGAGGAGCTGGGGCCGCTCTCCCCCGGCGGCGGCAATGGCCTTCAGAAGGGCGGTGGTCTTCCCGGTTCCCGCCCGGCCCAGCAGGAACTTTAGCATAGCGTATCCCTCCCCTCTTTTCCCGTTTTTTCTCATTATAGCAGAGCGGGCGGAAAAAGAAAAGAAGATCAGCCTTGCGGCATCCGCTTCCCTATGGTAAGCTCTATCAGGGAGCATATCCCATGAGGAGTTTGAGAATGAAACGAATCATAGACTATTTGGTCGAAACCTATGCGCCGCACACCATCCTTTTGTACGGCTCCTACGCCGACGGCTCCAACAATACCGGCAGCGATTTTGACGCGTTATTGATTACCGACAATGTGTGCGCCCGCCACGACGGACGCGTGATCGACGATGTCCCCCTGGACGTCTTCATTTACCACACCTCAAAATTCGAGGGAGAGGTGGACTGCCGCGATTTTCTCCAGCTGCACGATGCGGCACTTCTCCTCGACAGCCGTGGAATGGGTCTGCGGTTAAAAAATGAGGTGCTCGCATATATAGAGCAGATGCCTCAAAAAAGCCCCGTGGAAAAGCTGCATATGGTCGAATGGTGCGAGAAAATGCTTCTGAGGGCGGCGCGGGGCGATGCCGAGGGCTATTTTAGGTGGCATTGGCTGCTGTCCGATAGCTTGGAGATCTATTTTGAGCTCTGGGGCGAGCGCTATTTAGGGCCTAAGAAGGCCCTTGCCCGGCTGAAGGCGCAGGACCCGGAGACCTTCGAATGTTACAGTCAAGCGCTCTCGACCTTTGAATATGAGGCCGCAAGGAGCTGGATCGACCGCCTGCGGTCTCGGTTGGGACAATAAATCAAGGAGCTGACGAAACGTCAGCTCCTTGATTTATTGTTTGATTTTGTTACCCATAAAACGCGTGGCCGCCGATGGTGGCCAGGTGGGTCTTGTTGCGGGAGGCCCAGCAGGACTTGCCCACGCCGTTGAAGTAGAGCGCGCCGGGGACCGTGACGGCCCCGTCCAGACAGAGCTTGGCGGCGATGACGCTCTCAGTGTTGGGGTTGGCGTTGGCGGCTCCGGGGAACTGATTTTTCTCATAGATCACGTCGGAGATCGTATCGGGGAAACCGGAGGTTCGCGTGCGGTTTATGATCACGTTGCCCACGGCGATCTTCCCGGCCAGGGGCTGGTTGCCGCTCTCATGGGTGATGACCCGGGCCAGGAGGTCCAGGTCCCCGGCGTTGTAGAACTGGTCGCCGGCGAGGATGGGGGTGCCGCCGGAGGTGAACTCCACCGCGCCGGTCCAGGCGACGGCGGCCCCCAGGGCGAGGGCCAGCGTACGGGCGGGCACCAGGGTGTCCCCCGTGTCGTCCATCTTTACGCCGCCGGGAACATAGAGGTAGCGGCCGTTTGCAACCAGATAGGATGCGCCGATGCGGGCCGACAGGGTGAAATCCTCCGCCCGGGCCACCAGCTGCCCGTCCTCCCAGGTGATCACGGCGTCGGGCCGGAGGGCCAGGGTCACGCCATAGAGGGAGACATAGCTGGTGCCGTCGTAGGCCGCGGCGGTAAGGTGTTCTTGGGTCACGCCGTCCACGGCGACGGCAACGGAGGCTGTATCTGCGGCCTGGGCAGTCGTGCCCAGAACCAAGGCGAGGCAGAGAACGAGGCAGAATATCCGTCTCTTCAAAAGTCCCACTCCCAGCTGGTTTCCATATAGTGGAAACCTTTTGTTACCAGATTGTAACCCATTGTAACCCATTTGTAGTTGGATTGCAAGAGGAACTTTTGTTGAGCGAGGAAGCGCCCGAGCCGCCGAGCAGGGGAGCCTGGACCGGAGCGACGGGCAAAGCCCAGGGCTGCCCCGGGGGCAGACCGGGTTTGCCTGGAGTCGCAGGGAAGGCGACCCGCCCGCGAGGCGTGCGAGGCGTGACAGCGAGGAAGCGCCCGAGCCGCCGAGCAGGGAGATAGGGCACGTGGGGAGCGACAGACCGTCGCTCCCATAGGTCTTAAATCCCTTGATTCTGTGGAATATTCGGCAGGGTATCAAAGCCCTTCCGGAGCTCCTCGTCGGTGGGGACATGGTCGGTCATGGAGCCGGTGAGGTAGGCGTCGTAGGCAGTCATGTCGAAGTAGCCGGTGCCGGTGAGGCCGAAGAGGATGGTCTTGGCCTCGCCGGTCTCCTTGCACCTGAGGGCCTCGTCGATGGCGCCCTTGATGGCGTGGGCCGATTCGGGGGCGGGGAGGATGGTCTCCCGCCGGGCGAAGAGACAGGCGGCCTCGAACACGTCGGTCTGCTTATAGCTCACGGCCTCCATGTACCCGTCGTGGTAGAGCTTGGAGAGGATGGGGCTCATGCCGTGGTACCGCAGGCCGCCGGCGTGATTGGCGGAGGGTATGAAACCGGAGCCCAGGGTGTACATCCGGGCCAGGGGGGTGACCTTGCCGGTGTCGCAGAAGTCGTAGGCGTACTTGCCCCGGGTGAAGGAGGGGCAGGAGGCGGGTTCCACCGCCACGATGCGGGGATTGCGCCTGCCGGCGAGCTTATCCTGCATGAAGGGGGCGATGAGGCCGCCCAGATTGGACCCGCCGCCGGCGCAGCCCACGATGATATCGGGGTACTCCCCCATCAGCTCCAGCGCGAGCTTGCTCTCCAGGCCGATGATGGACTGGTGCAGGAGAACCTGGTTGAGAACGCTGCCGAGGACGTACCGGGTGTTCTCCCCGGTGACGGCCTTCTCCACCGCCTCGGAGATGGCGCAACCCAGGCTGCCGGTGGTGCCGGGGTTCTCGGCAAGGATCTTACGGCCCGCCTCGGTGAGCATGGAGGGCGAGGGTGTGACGTTTGCGTTGAAGACGTTCATGGCGATGCGGCGGAAGGGCTTTTGCTCATAGGAGACCTTGACCATAAACACGTCCAGGTCCACGCCGAAGTAGCCGCAGGCCTCGGCCAGGGCGGTGCCCCACTGGCCCGCGCCGGTCTCGGTGGTAAGGCGCTGGACGCCCTGCTCCCTGGCATAGTAGGCCTGGGCCACGGCGGAGTTGAGCTTATGGCTGCCCGAGGTGTTGTTGCCCTCAAACTTGTAGTAGATCCTCGCGGGGGTGCCCAGAGTCTTCTCCAGGTCGTAGGCCCGGATGATGGGGGCGGGGCGGTACATCTTGTAGATGTCCTGCACGGGCCCGGGGATGTCGACGTAGCGTGTCTTGCCGTCCAGCTCCTGGTGGGCCAGAGCCCTGCAGAAGATGGGGTACAGCTCCTCCTCCGCCATAGGCTGAAGGGTGCCGGGATTGAGGAGGGGGTCGGGCTGCTCGGGCATGTCGGCCCGGAGATTATACCAGGCTTTGGGCATCTGGTCCTCGGTGAGATACAGGCGGTGGGGGATTTTACTCATAGTCGCTCATCCTTTCTTGATTTGGGCAACAAAAAAAGCCATTGCCCTAGAATTTCTTCTGGGACAAAGGCCAAAACCTCTGCGGTACCACCCGGATTGACGCCGCTATACGGCGGCGCCCACTCACCTTCCCGTGCCCAACAGCACGCGCTCCCCTGATAACGGGCGGAGTCCCCGTCTGGCTACTCGAAAAAATCGTTCGCCGCACACCCTGGGAAGTCCATTCACCCTGCCGCTTACCTGCCGCGATCCCACCACCCGCGGCTCTCTTTGAGGCGTTTTGCAAGGATACTTCTCTTCTTCATCGGTTTGACAATTTTTAGTTTGCATCATTATATGCACGGGGCGGGCAATTTGTCAAGGGAGAGTTTTAGCGCTCCCCCGCTCCGGCGCGCCGTGTTTCGCCCTCACACAGGGCGGAGTCTCTCCCTCTCAGTCAAAGGGTGAGAAAGAAAAGCGGGACCCGCATCTCTGCGGGTCCCGCTCGGCCTTAAGTTTGGGGATTGACGGTGTAGTTGGGGGCTTCCTTGGTGATATAGATATCGTGGGGGTGGCTCTCCCGGAGGCCGGCGGAGGTGATCTGCATGAACTGGGCCTTCCTCTGCAGCTCCTCAATGTTGGCGCAGCCGCAGTAGCCCATGCCGGCCCGGAGGCCGCCCATCATCTGGTAGATGGTCTCGCTGGCAAGGCCCTTGTAGGGTACCCGGCCCTCCACGCCCTCGGGGACCAATTTCTTATTGCTCTCCTGGAAGTAGCGGTCCTTGGAGCCCTTGTTCATGGCCCCCAGGCTGCCCATGCCACGGTAGACCTTGAACTGGCGGCCCTGGTAGACCTCGGTGTCGCCAGGGGACTCCTCACAGCCCGCCAGGAGGGAGCCCAGCATGACCACGTTGCCTCCGGCCGCGATGGCCTTGGCAATATCGCCCGAGTACTTCACGCCGCCGTCTGCGATGATGGGCACGCCGTACTCAGCGGCCACACAGGCGGCGTCGTACACAGCGGTGATCTGGGGCACGCCGATGCCCGCCACCACGCGGGTGGTGCAGATGGAGCCGGGGCCGATGCCGATCTTCACGCAGTCGGCCCCCGCCTCGATGAGGGCGTGGGTGCCCTCGGCGGTGGCCACGTTGCCGGCGATGAGCTGCACGTCGGGATAGAGGGCCTTGATGCGGCGGACACAGTCGACGACGTTCTGGCTGTGGCCGTGGGCGCTGTCCAGCACCAGCACGTCGGCCCCCGCATCCACGAGGGCGGCCACACGGTCGATCACGTCGCCGGTGGCGCCGATGGCTGCCCCCACCAAAAGCCGGCCCCGCTCGTCACGGGCCGAGTTGGGGTAGACGGTGGCCTTCTCGATGTCCTTGATGGTGATGAGGCCCTTGAGGTGGAAGTTCTCGTCCACGATGGGGAGCTTTTCGATCTTATGGCGGCGCAGGATATCCTTGGCCTCCTCCAGGGTGGTGCCCTCCCTGGCGGTGACCAGATTGTCCTTGGTCATCACGTTGTCGATGAGCTTATTCATATCGGTCTCGAACTTCATGTCCCGGTTGGTGATGATGCCGATGAGCTTGCCGTTGTCGCAGATGGGTACGCCCGAGATGCGGTATTTGGCCATCAGCTCGTCGGCCTCGGCCAGGGTGTGGCCGGGGGCAAGCCAGAAGGGATTGGTGATGACGCCGTTCTCGCTGCGCTTGACCATGTCCACCTGCTCGGCCTGCTGACCGATGGACATGTTCTTATGGATGACGCCGATGCCCCCCTCCCGGGCGATGGCGATGGCCATGCGGGACTCGGTCACCGTGTCCATGGCTGCGCTCATGAGAGGAATGTTGAGCCGGATCTTCTTGGTGAGCCAGGTGTGCAGGTCGATATCGGCGGGCAGGACGTTGCTCTCGGCGGGGATGAGGAGCACGTCGTCAAAGGTGAGGCCCTGCTTGGTGAACTTCTCGTTTACGTCTGTGC
>DATMXU010000316.1:0-9848 GCA_035562355.1 Pseudoflavonifractor sp. | reverse complement strand
GGCTACGCCCCCGGCAAGGCTGTGCTTCGTCAAGCGGATGCCAGCAAAGTTACCACGACCTTCCGTGACACATCCTATTGGATTCATGACGATGGTTTTACCGGTGTGAGAGATATGTTGGTCGGCGGCAAGGTGTTTCACATCACCTCGGTCTTCCCTTCCGAGGCGAAAGCCACTCCCACGGACAAGCTGCTCTCGCTCATTGACGCAGACCTGTCAAAAGAAGCCCACAGCGCCTGAGATATTCCAATAGACTTGTGCAAGCCGGTGCGGTATGATGTGTGTACCGTACCGGCTTGCCCCGATATGAAGGAGGTTAAATTATTATGGCAAGCCAAAAAATCAATATACTCTATGGAAGACTCAGTCAGGAGGATGACCGCACGGGCGAGTCAAACTCCATCCACAATCAGCAACTCTTGCTCCAGAAGTTCTCACAGGATAACGGGTTTGAGAACACGCTGTTTCTGGCCGATGACGGATACTCCGGTACCAACTTCGAGCGGCCATCATGGAAGCAGGTCATAGAGATGATTGAGCGCGGCGAGGTGGAAACGCTGATCGTCAAGGATCTCAGCCGTCTGGGACGCGAGTACTTGCAGGTGGGGTATTATACGGAGATCTACCTTCCGCAGAAGGGCGTGCGTTTCATCGCTGTCAACGATTCCGTGGACTCGCTGGTGGAGAGCAGCAACGACTTCAATCCTATCCGGAATTGGGCAAACGAACTTCATGCCAAGGACACCAGTAAAAAGGTGCGCTCCATCAAGCGCCTACAGGCTGAGCGCGGTGAGAGGCTGGGCGGTAAGCCCCCATACGGCTACAAGAAGAAGGACGCAGACTCGAAAGATATCGTGCCGGACGAGGAGACAGCACCGATAGTGCGGCACATCTTCGAGCTCTGCGCCTCTGGAAAAGGTCCGAGCCAGATCGCCCGCATTCTGACCAAGGAGCAAATCTTCAACCCGTCGAACCATTACTACCAGAAAACGGGCGCGACCGTCACAGGGCTGGACACGACCAGACCGTATGTGTGGCAGCAGACAACAGTTAAACACATTCTCGAAAACAAGGTCTACATCGGGCATACGCTCTCCATGCGAAAGACGACCATCTCCTACAAAAACAAAAAGGCCGTTTATAATCCCGAGAGCGAGCAGGTGTTTGTAGAGAACACCCATGAGCCGCTTGTAACGATGGAGACATGGAACATCGTACAGGATGTCCGGCAGCACAAGCGACGTGCGCCCAAGCACATGGAGGAACCCAATCTGTTCTCTGGTCTTGTCTACTGCGCCGACTGCGGGAAGTATCTGGTGCTCTGCCGCACGGAAAAGATGCGGGAGGATCAGTACTACTTCCGATGCTCAACCTATGGGAAGCACGGCAAGGATGCCTGCACGCCCCACCAGCTTCGTGAAGTAGATCTGAAGCAAGTCGTGTTGGACGACCTGCGACGGGTTACCCACTTCGCCCGGATGAAGGAGCGGCAGTTCGCGGCCTACATCAACCAGAAGAACACGTTGGAGCTGCGGCAGGAGATCAATGCCCTGCAAAAAGATGTGGATGCCATGCGGCGAAGAAGCAGTGAGCTCTCGGCCCTGTTCAAGCGTCTCTATGAGGACAATGTCCTCGGCCGCGTAACCAACGAGCAGTTCCGCATGCTCTCCGCCGACTATAATGTCGAGCAAAAGGTGCTGGAGGATGCCATCCCGGAGAAGGAGGCAAGGCTGGAAAAGCTGAAAGCCTCCGCCGCCAATGTGGACGCCTTCATCGAAAAGGCGAAGCGGTATACGACCATCGATGAGCTGACGCCGGAGCTGCTACGCCTGTTTATCCAGCGTATCGAGATTGGAGAGCGCGGTAAGAAGCACGCCCATTCCTCCGGGCAAAGCATTCGCATCATCTACCGTGACATCGGCACGACAGACAACGCAATGGACACTGCGGAACAGCAGCCGCACATCACGCCCGCAATCACAAGCAAAGACGATATTATCAGACTGTTGGCATAAAAACAAGGAGGCGGACGACTTTTGCCGTCCGCCTCCTTGCCTGACAATGCAAGGTTCACATATAGTACCTATGAGCATCATCAGAATGGGTGTTCTTCTTTTTTGGTGCGATGCAACGATATAGATACCCCGTATAAATCCCCGCCGCGAGTGCGGCGTCCCAAGCGTTTTGGGCCATCGGCCCAAAACCTTGATGCCGGGCGGACCCACTCCGCCCGAGCAGATAAAATAACCCCGGTGTCCAAATAAGAGGGCCAAGGACATTTGTCCTTGGCCCTCTTATTTGGTGCCGGTGGCCGGACTCGAACCGGCACGCTGTTGCCAGCGGTGGATTTTGAGTCCACTACGTCTACCGATTTCATCACACCGGCGGGTGGGATAGAACGAAATTTATTATACAACAGATCAGGGCCCCTTGGCAAGAGTCTTGATAACAATTTTCACCGAAACGCCCGGAGGCAAGCTTGCCTCCGGGCGCCATGTGTTCCCTGTTTTATTTGCCGCTGATGTAGGCGTGGATCTGCTCGGCGGCTTTTTTGCCCGCACCCATAGCGAGGATGACGGTGGCCGCGCCGGTCACCGCGTCGCCGCCGGCGAAGACGCCGGGGCGGGTGGTGGTGACGCCGTCATCAGCCACCACGAGGCAGCCCTTTTTATTGGCCTCCAGGCCGGGGGTAGTGGTGCGGATGAGGGGGTTGGGGCTGGTTCCCAGGCTCATAATGACCGCGTCCACATCCAGAACGAACTCACTGCCGGGCACCTCCTGGGGGCGGCGGCGGCCCGACGCGTCGGGCTCGCCCAGTTCCATGCGGATGCACTCCATGCCCACCACCTTGCCGTTCTCGCCCAGAATCTGGGTGGGATTGGTGAGGAGGTCGAAGTGGATGCCCTCCTCCTTGGCGTGGTGGACCTCTTCCACACGGGCCGGCATTTCGGCCTCACTGCGGCGGTAGACCACATGGACCTCCGCTCCCAGGCGGCGAGCGCAGCGGGCCGCGTCCATCGCCACGTTGCCGCCGCCCACGACGGCGACGCTCTTGCAGTCCTTAATCGGTGTATCGTACCCCTCGCGGTAGGCCTTCATCAGGTTCACGCGGGTGAGGTACTCATTGGCGGAGTAAACACCGGACAGCGCCTCGCCGGGGATACCCATGAACATGGGCAGGCCCGCCCCGGAGCCAATAAAGACCGCCTCGTACCCCTCCTCGAAGAGGTCATCCACCGAGCAGGTCTTGCCCACCACGGTGTTGGTCTCCACATCCACACCCAGGCTCTCCAGCTTTTTCACCTCGTTGGCAACGATGGCCTTGGGCAGGCGGAATTCGGGGATGCCGTACACCAGCACGCCCCCTGCCACATGGAATGCCTCGAACATGCCCACCTTATAGCCCAGCTTGGCAAGGTCGGCAGCACAGGAGAGTCCGGCAGGGCCGGAGCCCACCACGGCCACCTTGTGCCCGTTGCTCTCGGGTTTCTCGGGCATGGCGTTCACATTCTCCCGGTACCAGTCGGCCACAAAGCGCTCCAGGCGGCCGATCGCCACCGGCTCGCCCTTGATGCCGCGGACGCACCGGGCCTCGCACTGACTCTCCTGGGGACAGACACGGCCCGAGATGGCGGGCAGGGC
The DNA here is from genome assembly GCA_035562355.1 of Pseudoflavonifractor sp. GTDB lineage: Bacteria > Bacillota > Clostridia > Oscillospirales > Oscillospiraceae > Pseudoflavonifractor. The sequence continues at coordinate 6,206 of DATMXU010000316.1, read as the reverse complement.
GTTGGTGTCCATGATGATGTCATAGGCGGCGGCGAAGTCCCCGACGGCCACCTTATTGATGAACTCCGGAATGTGGATGTTCACCGGACAGCCCTCCACGCAGGCAGGTTTTTTGCACTGGATGCAGCGCTGGGCCTCCTCCATAGCCATCTCGGCGGTGTAACCGGTGGTCACCTCCAGGAAGTTGCGGCTGCGTACGGCGGGGTCCTGCTCCGGCATGGGGAGCTTGGTCATACTCATATTCGGCATCTTATCGCTCCCTTACTGGATCAGTTTCTTGCCCAGCTGCTCCAGGCGGCAGTCGTGGCAAGTTTTGGCGGCCGCCTCCCGGTCGCGGTAGACCGAGTTGCGGTTCATCAGCTCGTCAAAGTCCACCTGGTGTCCATCGAAGTCGGGCCCGTCCACACAGGCAAACTTCACCTGTCCGCCCACGGTGACCCGGCAGCCGCCGCACATACCGGTGCCGTCCACCATAATGGGGTTCAGGCTCACCAGAGTCTTGATTCCATAGGGCTCAGTGGTCTTGGCGAGGAACTTCATCATGGGCACAGGGCCAATGGCGATGACCAGATCGTAGTTGTTCCCGGCGTCGATCAGGCTCCTGAGCTTGTCGGTGACAAAGCCCTTCTCGCCATAGCTCCCGTCGTCGGTGGTGACGTAGAGGTGTGTGGAGGCTGCGCGGAACTCCTCCTCCAGAATCACAATGTCCTTGCTGCGAAACCCCGCGATTACGTCCACCTCCAGGCCCTTGCTGTGGAGGAACTTGGCCTGGGGATACGCGATGGCGCAGCCCACGCCGCCGCCCACCACGCAGACCTTCTTCACGCTATCGTCCACATGGGTGGGCAGGCCCAGGGGGCCCACAAAGTCCCGAATATCGTCTCCCACATCCAGCTCGGCCAGAAGGTTGGTGGTGAGGCCCACCTTTTGGAAGATGATGGTGATGGTGCCCTTCTCCCTGTCATAGTCTGCGATGGTGAGGGGCACGCGCTCCCCCTCCTCATCCAGACGCAGGATGATGAACTGCCCGGGCAGGGCTTTCTTTGCTACCCGGGGGGCCTCCACCTCCAGCAAGGTGACACTGGAATTGAGCTCTTTCTTTCTCATGATCTTAGCCACTGGCTGTCCTCCTCTTTACTCCGCCGCGTTTCTCCGCTTTCACCGGTCCGATCTCTGACCGTTTCACCGCGCGCAAAGTCGCAATACTCCAACTTGAACTAGTTTAACACCAGCGATTGACGGGGTCAAGTGCCGACAAATGATTTCCTTTTTCTCTTTTCCCGCCAAATCTCACCACAGGCGGAAAAATCAGAGCAGTTTATAGTCCCCGTCCTTGATGAGCCCAGCTTTGCGCATCAGCTCGGAGATCAAAAAGGGGATTACGGCGGGGAGCACGACGCATACCAGCGCCAGCCCCAGCCAGTCCATTGCCCCGGGACGAATGGCCGCAAGCCCGGCGCTCAGCGCCTTCTCGCTGGGGGTGAGCCAGCCGGTGACAACCCCGATGGGTCCCACCAGGCCGCAGGTGCCCATTCCGGCAGAGATGGGCTCGCCGTTCATCTCCAGCTTGAAGATGCAGGTGGCGATAGGCCCGGTGATGATGGAGGTAATGACCGGGGGCAAGAGCAAGACAGGCTTTTTCATCACGTTGGGAAAGAGGAGCTTGGAGGTCCCCAACCCCACGGAGGCGAGGCCGTTCACCTTATTGTCCCGATAGGAGCAGACGGCAAACCCCACCATGTGGGCACAGCACCCGGCCACCGCCGCGCCCCCCGCCAGGCCCACCAAACCCAGAGCGGCGCAGATAGCCGCCGAGCTCATGGGGAACGTGAGAATAAGCCCGATGACCACCGCCACCAGAATGCCCATCAGGAAAGGCTGGAGCTGGGTGCCCCACATAACGAGGTTGCCAAGCCACACAGCCACCCCCCCGATGGGAGGTGCCAGGAAAAGGGCAGCCAGGCAGCCGGTGAGAATAGTGACGGCGGGGGTGACGATGAGGTCGATAGGGGTGCGCTTGGAGACCAGCTTGCCGAAGAAGGCCGCGATCACCGCCACAAATATGACGGCCAGGGCGCCTCCCGCGCCCCCCAGCTTGTTGGCCGCGTAGCCCACCGTGGCGAGGGAGTAGAGCACGTAAGGCGGGCAGCCGATGGCGTACCCGACGGCCAGGGCCATGGCCGCGCCCTGTACCGCCCTTGTGTACTCCGTGACCGACAGCATGAATTCCCCCGCCGCGCCGGGCAGGAAAGTGCCGATGGTGCTGATGATAGTGCCGATAAGGAGGGAGGCGAACAGGCCGTGGGCCATACCGCCGAAAGCCTGGATGGCGATGCGGTTAAAGGATATCTCGATGTTCTGTTCTTTAAAGTACTTCCTGATTCCAGTCAGTTCTCCCGTGTCTTTCTTCTCTGGCATAACATTTTTCTCCTCATTTTACACAATTCCCCCAGCCCGCCCGGGATGGGTTTTTTTTCATTGTTTCTTATCATAGCATACCGCAGAAGGTGAATCAATACGCCCGCACCCATTCCGCCCCTCAGCGTACAAAAGGGCCTGCACTATATTGTGTATCGGAGACCCCTTTTGCAATAACTTAAATCCCGCCATGCAAATTTTCATTTTTTGTAAAAAACTATTGACACCACCCAGGGGGTATCCCTTATAATAAAACGAACTTTTTGTTGGGGCGGGCGATACATAACGCTCCGCAGCCTATGCAACGCGAAGGTACCTTTCTTGCATGCCGCCGCACCGGCGGCGGAGGGCGCGCCGGGCCGTCCCCGAGGTAAATTTGTTTTGGAGGTGCACCATACCATGGATTACGTAGATCAAGTATTGGCCGCTTTGAAGGAGAAAAATCCCCATGAGCCGGAATTTCTTCAGGCCGCCACCGAGGTTTTGGGCTCCCTGCGCAAGGTGATTGCCCACCACCCCGAGTACCAGAAGGCAAAGCTCCTGGAGCGCCTGACCGAGCCCGAGCGCGTCGTCTCCTTCCGCGTACCCTGGGTGGACGACAAGGGAGAGTACCAGATCAACCGGGGGTTTCGCATCCAGTTCAACAGCGCCATAGGCCCTTATAAGGGCGGCCTGCGGTTCCACCCCAGCGTCAACCAGAGTATCCTCAAGTTCCTGGGCTTTGAGCAGATCTTTAAAAACTCCCTCACCGGCCTGCCCATCGGCGGCGGCAAGGGCGGCTGCGACTTCGACCCCAAGGGCAAGAGCGACGACGAGGTCATGCGGTTCTGCCAGAGCTTTATGACCGAGCTCTACCGCCACATCGGCCCCGATACCGACGTGCCCGCCGGGGACATCGGCGTGGGCGGCCGGGAGATCGGCTACCTGTATGGCCAGTATAAGCGCATCACGGGCGAGTACTCCGGCATTCTGACCGGCAAGGGTCTCACCTATGGAGGCTCCCTGGCCCGCACCCAGGCCACCGGGTACGGTGTGGTCTATCTTGCCAATGAGGTCCTCTCCCACCGGGGTATGAGCCTCCAGGGCAAAAAGGTCATCGTCTCCGGCTCCGGCAACGTGGCCATCTACGCCGCCATGAAGGCCACAGAGCTGGGGGCCACCGTCATCGCCATGTGCGACTCCAACGGCTACATCCACGACAAGGACGGCGTGGACATCTCCGTCATCCAGGACATCAAGGAGGTCCGCCGGGGCCGGATTAAGGAGTACCTGGATGTGAAACCCTCCGCCGAGTACCACGAGGGCTGCCACGGGATCTGGAGCATCCCCTGCGACATAGCCTTCCCCTCCGCCACGCAGAACGAGATCGACCTGGACGCCGCCGGGAGCCTCGTCAAAAACGGCTGCCGCCTGGTGGCCGAGGGCTCCAACATGGCCACCACCCTGGAGGCCACCGACGCCTTCGCCTCAGCGGGCGTCCTCTTCATCCCCGGCAAGGCCGCCAACGCTGGCGGCGTGGCCGTCTCCGCCCTGGAGATGAGCCAGAACAGCATGCGCCTCTCCTGGACCTTCGAGGAGGTGGACCAGCGGCTGAAGACGATCATGAAGGACATCTACAAAAACATCTCGGCCGCCGCCGCCGAGTACGGCAGCAGTCCGGACGACTTCGTCACCGGCGCCAATGCCGCCGGTTTCCTCAAGGTGGCCGAGGCCATGATGGCGCAGGGCCTGGTATAACCGAACATTCCATCCCGTGGGCCGCTCTGTGGAGCGGCCCACGGGCTTTCCTTGACAGTTTACGCCGGTTGTTTTAGGATAGAGCTATATACAAAAAGGAGTGGATGAAATGAGAGAGCTTGCGTTTATCGGCATAGGCATCATGGGGAAGAGCATGGTGCGCAATTTGATGAAGGCCGGTTTCCGCCTGACCATATACAGCCGCACGAAGTCGAAGTGCGAGGACGTGATCGCCGAGGGGGCCGTCTGGGCGGATACAGTGGCCGACTGCGTGAGGAGCGCCGACGCGGTATGTACCATCGTGGGCTACCCCAAGGACGTGGAGGAGGTCTACTTCGGCGCGGACGGCATCCTGGAAAACGCGCCGAGCGGCGCCTACCTCATCGATATGACCACCACCAGCCCCGCCCTGTCGGAGCGCATCTATGCGGCCGGGAAGGCCAAAGGCCTCCGACCTTTGGACGCCCCCGTCACCGGCGGCGACACCGGCGCCAAAGCGGGCACCCTCTCCATCTTCGTGGGGGGCGACGCCGCCGACTTCGAGGCCTGTATGCCCCTCTTTGAGGCCATGGGCAAGACCATTGTCCATATGGGCGGTGCGGGCTGTGGCCAGCACGCCAAGATGGCCAACCAGATCGCCATCGCCGGAGCCCTCGCGGGCGCCAGCGAGATGCTGGCCTACGCGCGGGCCAAGGGTCTCGACCCGGAACGGCTCCTCCCCGCTGTCTCGGCCGGGTCGGCGGGCTCCTTCCAGATGACCAACATGGCTCCCAAGATGATCGCCGGCGACTTTGCCCCCGGTTTCATCATGAGCCACTTTATCAAGGACATGACCATCGCCGACGGCGAGGCCCTGCGCTCGAACGTGACCCTCCCCATGCTGGAGCAGGTGCTCACCCAGTGCCGCGCGCTGGAGGCCGAAGGTCTGGGCAGCCTGGGCACCCAGGGGCTCATCAAATACTACGACGAGTAAGAGGCGGCCATGCGATACTACTTCGCCCCGATGGAGGGCCTCACCGGTTACCTCTTCCGCCAGACCCATGCCAAGTATTTCCCGGGCGTGGACCGCTACTTCATGCCCTTCTACTCTCCCAGCCAGGAGCACTCCTTCACCCGCCGGGCCTTTCAGGACCTGCTGCCTGAACACAACGACGGATTGGACGCCGTGCCCCAGCTCCTGACCCGCCGGGCCGAGGACTTCCTCTGGGCGGCGGAGCGGCTGGCCGGGCTCGGCTACCGGGAGGTCAACCTGAACCTGGGCTGCCCCTCGGGCACCGTGACCGCCAAGGGAAAGGGAGCCGGGTTCCTCGCCCACCCCGACGAGCTCAGGCGCTTTCTGGACGAGGCCTTCTCCCGCTGCCCCATCTCCATCTCGGTGAAGACCCGGCTGGGGGTGAGCGACCCCGACGAGTTCCCTGCCCTGCTGGACATCTATAACCAGTATCCTATCCGGGAGCTGACCATCCACCCCCGGGTCCGCTCCGACTTCTATAAGGGCAGGGTGCGGCTGGAGGACTTCGCCACCGCCCTTCCAAGGAGCAAAAACCCGGTCTGCTACAACGGTGACGTGACCACCACGGCGCGCTTTCGCGCCCTAACTGAGCGGTTTCCCTCCGTGGAGGCGGTGATGCTGGGCCGGGGGCTGGTGAGCAACCCTGCGCTGGCACGCCAGCTCCAGGGTGGGCCGGGCGCCGATAGGACTACCCTCAGGGCCTTTCACGACACGCTCTACGAGGGCTATGCCTCAGCCTTCTCCAGCCGCCGCAACGCCTCCCTGCGCATGAAGGAGCTCTGGTTCTATCTCATCCATCTCTTCGCCGATAGCGGCCGCCACTTAAAACGCCTGCGCAAGGCCGCCGACGCACAGGAGTTTGAGCAGGCGGCTGCCGCCGTCTTTCAATATCTCCCCCTCCTGGAGGAACTGCCCGAGGACTGGCAGGCCACTGAATAGGACGCCTCCCCTCTTCCCCGCCGCGGAGAGGGGAGGCAGACTATCGATAAACCCTCAATCTGAAGGAATCGGAGGGAGGGATAGTGTGAAAGGGAACCGT
>DATMXU010000315.1:0-10798 GCA_035562355.1 Pseudoflavonifractor sp. | reverse complement strand
TTTATACAATAAAATAGGGACAAATCACTTAGGGAGTGTGCTTATGAATAAGACCTATGTGCTCGACACCAACGTACTGATCCAATCACCGCTGGCACTTTTGTCCTTTGAGGAAAACGATGTGGTACTCCCCATCGTCTGCCTGGAGGAACTGGACAAGCTCAAGAGTGACGACGGCGAGCGGGGTGGCAATGCCAGGGAGTGTATTCGTTTCCTGGAAAGGCTGCGGCTGTCGGGAGATCTGCTGGAGGGAGTGGCACTGCCCGGCGGCGGGCAGCTGCGGATTGAGGCCAACCACGTCAACGTCCCCCTTCCGGAGGACCTGCCGGAGTCAAAAAACGACAACCGCATTTTAAAAATCTGCAAGGGCCTGTCCGACGGGGGTACGCGGGTCATTCTGGTCAGCAAGGATATTCTGGTACGCCTGAAGGCGCAGATGATGGGCATCGCCGCGGAGGACTTCACCACAGAGCAGGCCCCGCGGCTCACGGAGCAGTACACCGGCCGCGCAATTATCTACACCGCTGATGAAAACCTGCAGGGGCTCAAGAAGAAGGGTTTGTCCCCCGACGAGGTCTACCTTATGGACGGCGAGACGAGGATGCCCTTCCTTCCCATTGTGAATCAATTTGTCATCATCCGCTCTGAGCTCTCAGAAAAAAAGACGCTGCTGGGGCGCTTTGACGGCAAACGCATCGTACCGTTGGAGAGCCTGAAAAAGGAGCCCTTCGGCATTAAGCCCAGGAACGTGGGGCAGCGTTTCATGCAGGAGGCGCTGATGCAGGACTCGGACACCGCGCCGCTGGTCATCGTCAGAGGTGTGGCGGGAACAGCCAAGACCTTCTACGCCCTGGCGGTGGGACTGGAAAAGGTCGTAAACGGCGGGGAAAAGGAGTACCGCCGTATCCTGATTACCCGTCCCAACGTTCAGTTCGATTCGGACATCGGCTTTTTGCCCGGGAGCGAGCAGGAGAAAATTGCCCCTTTCCTGCGTCCGGTGATTGACAATCTGGAGATCCTTGTGGATCGTAACGAGAAAGAGCGCTACCAGGACGAGCTTGAGCTCTCGGACAAGATCAATGAGCTGTTCTCCCGCGGCTTTATCGCCACGGAGGCCCTCAACTTTGTACGGGGGCGGACCATTACAAAGACCTATCTGATCATTGACGAGGCGCAGAACCTCACCCCCAAGCAGGCCAAGGGTATCATTACCCGGGTGGGCAAGGGGACCAAGATCGTGCTGCTGGGCGACCCGGAGCAGATCGACCACCCTTTCCTGGACGAGCGCACCAACGGCCTCTCCTATGCCGGGGAGCGTATGAAGGGGAGCCCCCTGTGTTTCCAGCTATCCATGCAGCCTGACGAATGCGAGCGCTCTCCCCTGGCCTTCGACGCGGCGGGGAGGATGTAAGGGACTATGGTTCAAAAAGAACATTCCATGTACGGCGTCATTGATATCGGCTCCAATACGATGCGCCTCTCCATCTACAGCACGACCGAAAGCAGCTTTCGCCTCCTGCTCAATAAGAAGAGCATGGCCGGCCTCGCGGGCTTTATAGACAAAAAAGGCCGGCTTTCTGAGGAGGGCGTTAAAAAGGCGGTCTATGTACTCAAGAGCTTTCAACATATTCTGGAGAACATCGGGGTGGAAGACACATTCGTCTTTGCGACGGCATCGCTGAGAAACGCCTCCAACGCGGATGAGGTTCTGCAGGCGCTCCGCACCCATACCGGTTTCGAGGTGGACCTCATCTCGGGCGAGCGGGAAGCCCTGCTCGACTTCATGGGCGCAACCCACCTCCTGCCCCTGGAGCACGGGCTTCTGGTCGACATCGGCGGCGGCAGCACCGAGCTGGCCGTCTACGACAGAGGATGCGTGGAGAAGGCGGTCTCCATTCCCCTCGGCTCCCTCAACCTCTACACAAGATTTGTAAAAGACATCCTCCCCACGGAGAAGGAATTAGAGAAAATCAAAGAGGCTGTGAAAAGTGAGCTGAAAAAAATCTCCCTCCCCGGTGGGAATCGACTCATCTGTGGTGTGGGCGGCTCGATCCGCTGCGCTTGCAAGCTGTGCAACGATATCTACGCGCTGCCGGAGGACAACCGTGTTATCGATGGAAAACGGCTGCACAATCTGCTGTGGCGGATGGGCGACGAACGAAAATTTGCGGTGAAAACCATTCTCAGGACGGCACCCGACCGCATTCACACCATTCTGCCGGGTATGACGCTCCTGAAGCTGCTGGCGGACAAATTCGACTGCACGGAAATACAGGTTAGCGGCTACGGGGTCCGGGAGGGCTACCTTTGCAGCAAACTGTTTGGAGGCGAACAACATGCCGGGGGCAATCATGCTGGAACGACCTGCGGCGAATAAGCTCTATACCCAGAACCGTGAGCTGTCCTGGCTTCGTTTTAACGAGCGTGTGCTGGATGAGGCAGATGACCCCGGAGTCCCTCTGCTGGAGCGGCTGAAATTCGTGTCTATCTTTACCAGCAATCTGGATGAATTTTTTATGATCCGGGTAGGCAGTCTCTTTGCGCTCAGCGAGATGGACGAGCCCCACTACGACAACAAGACCGGAATGACGCCGGCAGAGCAGCTGGCGCATATATACGACTATGTCCGCCCGCTCTACCGGAAGAAGGACACAGTATACGCCAAGGTCAAAAAAGAGCTGGAGCGACAAGGCATAGATTCGCCGGACTACCGGGAGCTCACCGCTCACGAGGTCAAGTTTATCAAGGATATTTATAAAACGAGTATCAAGCCGATTTTATCCCCTCAAATCGTGGACCCCCACCACCCCTTCCCCCATCTTTTAAGCAAGGAGCTCTATATCGCGGCGCTCCTGAGGCATAAGAACAGCGTGATCTTGGGCCTGCTGCCCGTCCCGGCCGTGCTGCCCAAGATCACCTACCTACCGGGGGAAACGCTGCGCTACGTCCCAACCGAAAAAATCATCTGTGAATGCGCGGGCGATGCCTTTGGAAAATACGAGGTCCTGGAAAAGAACTGCATCTGCGTCACCCGCAACGCCGACATCAGCCTGGACGAGGACGCCTTTGAAGAGTTCGACGATTTCCGCAGCCAGATGAAAAAGCTTTTGCGTAAGCGCAGGAGCCTTTCCGTGGTGAGGCTGGAGGCCAACTTCCCCATGAGCGAACGGTTTTCAAGCCTTCTCTGCGACCGGCTCCAAATCGAATCCCGGCAGATTTTCATCTCTGACACCGCCCTGAACATGGGGTACGTCTTCGACATTGCGGACAAGCTCTCCCACGAGCAGAGGAAACTCCTCCTCTACCCGGAGTTCACTCCATTGCCCCCGGAGGGCCTGGACCTGAGACAAAGCCTGCTGCGGCAGGTCCGGCAGAAGGACATACTGCTCTGCTACCCCTACAACAGCATCGACGCCTTCCTTCAACTGATCAGGGAGGCCGCCGGAGATAAAAACGTCATCTCCATCAAAATAACCATCTACCGCCTGGCCAAGCGGGCCAAGCTGGTGGATTACCTCTGCGCCGCCGCGGAAAACGGCAAGGAGGTCACTGTGATCATGGAGCTGCGGGCGCGGTTTGACGAGCTGAACAATATCGACTGGTCGGAGAAACTGGAGGAGGCAGGCTGCAAAATCGTCTACGGTTTCCCAGAGCTTAAGGTCCATTCCAAGGTCTGCCTCATCACGCTAAAGGAGAAGAGCGGGATAAGCTATATCACCCAGGTGGGTACCGGAAACTACAACGAGAAGACCGCCGGGCTATATACCGACCTGAGCCTCATCACCGCGCGCCCCGACATCGGGGCCGACGCCGCGGAGCTCTTTAAGAACCTGCTGATCGGCAGCACCGATGGAGAATATAAGGCTCTGCTGGTGGCGCCCTCTTCCCTGAAAGGACCCCTGCTCGGGCTGATCGAGCAGGAGATCGCCAAGGGGAAGGATGGGTTCATCTTCATCAAAATCAACTCCCTCACCGACATTGATTTTATCGGGAAACTGGCGGAGGCATCGGCGGCGGGCGTACGTGTACAGCTCATTATCCGGGGGATCTGCTGCCTGCTGCCCGGAGTACCGGGCAGCACCGACAACGTCACCGTCGTGAGCATCGTGGGCCGTTTCCTAGAGCACTCAAGGGTGTACTGCTTTGGCACGGGAGAGGATCAGCAGCTCTACATCTCCTCCGCCGACCTGATGACGCGCAACACCGAACGTCGTATCGAGGTGGCATGCCCGGTCCAGGACCGGGATCTCAAGCAGCAAATTCTCCAGCTTTTGGAGGCCATGTGGTATGACAATGTCAAGGCACGGATCCTGTGTCCAGACGGACACTATGTCAAAAAAATCGACAACCGCCCGCCGGTGGACTCCCAGATGTACTGTGCCCAGTGGTTTGCCGAGCGCGGCGCAAGGGCCGCGCCCCAAGACTCCCTTTGGCGCAGGGTGCTCCGCCGCCTCTCTGTCCTCGATTTTTCTATTTAACTTCCAAGGCTAAGTCTTTTAAATAGGGCATTGCGCATAACCCTGGGCTTACCGCATGGGTATTACAGCAGCAAGCGCCTGTAAAAAAGAAAACGCACAGAAACCGGGCAGTTTGCCCGGTTTCTGCGTTTCTGGACAGTGTTTGCGTTGAATCCCGGTCGGGTTGTTTCCCCTCCAACCGGAAATAGTTTTCGTCAACCTGCCTAGATTTTCCCCCAAATCAATTGGGATATTTGCTGATTTTATTTTTCGTTGTTTACAAATTGTACACAAAGTGCTAGTATGGAGTTACGCTCCATTAATTGTTGTCGATTCTGGAGTTTTACGACATTTTGAAGGATGTGAGCTGCCATGTTGGGGATTGTCGTTTGTACACACGCGAAACTGGCGCAGGGCCTGAAGAGCGCGGCGGAGATGATTACCGGAGCGCAGCCCGACTTCGACGCCGTCGGCTTTTATCCGGGGGACGACATGCTGGAGCTGGCGGAGCGGCTGAAAACCATCGCCCGGGGCTACGAAGACAGGGGCCAGCCCTACGTCTTTTTGGCCGACCTGCCCGGAGCCACCCCCTTCAACGCCTCGGCGGTGGCCCTGGCCGAGCTCAACGCAAGCATCATCACGGGCGCGAATCTCCCGCTGCTCCTGGAGCTCATTGCCTGCCGCGATTCGCCCGAGCCGCTGGAAGAATGCCTTTCTAACGCTGTGGCCGGCGCCCAGATGGGAGTCAAGCTGGTGCGGATGAGAGATATGTTTCAGAAATAGGCCCCACATTAAATTATGAAAGGAAGGAACCCCCTATGCTGGTGCTGGTACGCTGCGACGACCGCCTGATCCACGGCCAATGTATGACGGTCATCATCCACGAGTACGATGTTGAGCGCATCCTTGTGGTGGACGATTTCACCGCCACCAATCCCATTTTGAAAACTGTATTTCAGGCCGCGGCCCCTCCCTCCATCCAGACCGGCGTCTATACGGTGCAGGAGGCCGTGCCCCTCATCCAGAGCGCTATGGAGGACCAGGTTCGCACCCTGGTACTGATGAAGAGCCCCCTCGTCTATCGGGCTTTGCGCGCAGCCCTCCCCGGGATCCCCGCCGAGCTTAACATTGGCCCCATGAGCAACCGCAAGGGAAGCATCTCGGTCACCTACGCCGCCCACCTGATCCCTGAAGAGGCTGCCGCCATCAAGGAACTGGCCGCCGACCACGTCCATGTTTACTTCCGTCAAATTCCGTCGCAGAAAACGGTGGAGTGGGACGAGGTAAAGGATAAATTTCAGTAGGAGGTAGCAAACATGAATCTGTTTCAGGCACTGTTACTTGGCTTGCTGGGCTGGATGTCCTCCATCTACTCCCCCGTGCTCATCGGCGGGCTGGGCGGGTGGTACTGTCTCGGCAGGCCGCTGGTCTCCGGCATGGTCATCGGCATCATCCTGGGTGATGTCACCACCGGCATCATCCTGGGCGCCGCCATCCAGGCGCTCTACATCGGTCTGGTCACCCCTGGCGGCTCCATGCCCGCCGACGTGAACTACGCCGCATGGATCGGTATCCCGCTGGCCATAGTGGCCGGGGCGGGCAAGGAGTATGCCCTGACCTTGGCAGTTCCCCTGAGCATGCTCGGCGTTGCCGCCGTCTACTCCACCGTCGCCATCAACCTCTATTTTGTACATAGGCAGGACTCCTACATTGAGCAGGGCAAGCTGGTGCAGGCCTCCCGTATCCCCGTGGTGGGACAACTTACCAACTTCCTCTTCCGGTTCACCCCCATCTTCCTCATCAACTACTTCGGCTCCGATCTGGTGGCCAAGATGGTGAACGTCATCCCCACGTGGTTCACCAGCATCCTACAGATTTTCGCCGGCATGCTGCCATTGGTAGGTTTCGTACTGCTGCTTCGGACACTGGTCAAAAAGAACTTTGACCTGATCTTCTTTGTCTTCGGTTTCGCGCTGGTAGCCGTCGCCAACCTGCAGATGATCCCCATCGTCATCATTGCCGCCGTGCTGGCCTATATTGATTTCAAATACGCGAAGAGGGAGGCTGCATAACCATGACGAATGTGAATGAGAAGGGCACCCATGCCCTTTCCAAGAAGGCCGTCCGCAAGTCCTACTGGAACTGGATGTTTTGGAACCTGTCTGTGCAGAACTTCGAGCGGATGCAGGGTCCCGCCATCGTCAAAATGCTGGCCGATGTCCGCGAGGACCTCTATCCCGGGGATGTGGAGGCCCAGAAGGAGATGCTGGAGCGCCACACCATCTTCTTCAACACCGAGCCCTACCTGGGCTCCCTGGTCCCCGGCATCGTCCTGGGCATGGAGCAGGAGAAGGCCGCCGGGGGCGATATCGCCGGCGAGTTCATCAACTCCATTAAGACCGCCCTCATGGGTCCCTTCGCCGGCATCGGTGACTCCCTGCTGCCCGGCACCCTCTGCCCCATTCTCCTGTCTATCGCCATGGGCATGTGCCAAAACGGCGAGCTCATCGGACCCCTGTTCTACATCCTCGCCTTTCTGGGCGTTATGATCCCCCTGACCTGGGTCCTCTTCTCTTACGGCTACCGCACCGGCGCCAACGCCGCCCAGCTGGTGCTGGCAGGCGGGCTTAAGGACAAGGTCACCAAAGCGGCCGAGCTCATAGGCCTGGTGGTCGTGGGCGCGGTCACCGCCGCTTACGTCAACGTGAAAATCGGCCTGGTCTACCAGCAGGGCGACATGAGCCTGGATATCGCCCAGATGATCGACTCCCTTATGCCCAAGCTGCCCGTTCTCCTCATGGCCTTCCTCACCTACTTCCTGATGGCGAAGAAAAAGTGGAGTGTCAACAAGATGATGCTGCTCTTCCTCGTCGTTGCCGTGGTAGGCTACTTCACCACTATTTTGGCCTAATCGGCAACCCAGACGGCGGTTTCCGGCACAGGCACGGCCTGTGCCGGAAACCATGTCTCCCGAAGGAGCGGATTCTTATGAACCAAACGGTAAAAAAGTTGCTGGGGGGTCTCGTTATATCCTGTCAGGCTTATGAAAACACCCCCCTTTACGGGCCTGACAACATGAAACGTATGGCGGAATGTGCCATTATGGGGGGCGCGGACGGCCTGCGGGCCTGCTGGCCCCAGGATATCCGCGCCATCCGCTCGGTCACCGGGCTCCCCATCATCGGTATCAACAAAAAATTCGGCGGTGACGATCCTCTGGACGAGATCTTCATCACCCCCACTCTGGAATCGGCCGCCGAGGTCATTGAGGCCGGCGCCGACGTGGTGGCCATTGACTGCACCATCCGTCCCCGCCGTGGCTTTGACGCACTGTGTGAGCTGCTGAGCCGGGTGAAGGGGCGTTTCCCCGAAATTCCCATCATGGCAGACCTGGCCACGCTGGAGGAAGCCAAACTGGTGGCCGGGACGGGGCTGGTGGATATCATCTCGTCCACCCTGTCGGGCTATACCCGGCAATCCCTTGGCCGCCTCACCGAAGGCCCCGATCTGGAGATCATCCGGCAGCTCGCCGGGGCCGTCCCGGTACCCGTCAACGGCGAGGGGCGTATCTGGGAGCTGGCGGAGCTCCGGTCGGTTATCGAGGCCGGCGCCGACATGGTGACCATCGGTACCGCCGTCACCCGGCCCCACCTCATCGCCGGGCGTTTCACCCGTTTTAACCGTATCTACCGGGAAACCCGGTCCGGCCCAGCCCGGTTTGCGAAGGAGGGAGAGCTCCAATGATTCTTCAGAGCAGAAATGTCTGGCTGGACGAGGGGTTTCGGCCGGCGCAGCTGGTGCTGGAGGACGGACGCATCGCGGGCGTCGCCCCTTACGGCGTCCACCCGGCCGATCTGGACTACGGCGACCGGTACCTGCTCCCCGGTTTCATCGACATCCACACCCACGGCCACAACGGGGCGGCCGCCGCGCGGGGGGACCCGGGCGAAATGGCCCAATGGCAGCGGGAGATCGCCGCCGAGGGGGTCACTGCTTTTCTGCCCTCGGTGGCCACCCAGTCGCCCGCCGACAATTTGAGGACCTTCGCCGCCCTGGCCAAGGTCACCGGCACCGGCGAGGGCGCCGAGATCCTGGGCATCCACATAGAGGGCAACTTCATCGACCCCGGCCCCAACCGGGGCGCCCACGACCCCGTTCTCATCGCTGAGCCCGATCTGGAGCAGCTCAAGGCTTATCTCAGGGCCGCCGGGGGGACCGTACGCCTGATGATTCTGGCGGTAGAGCGAGACAGGGATTTTGCCCTGCTAAGCTATGCGGTCTCTCAGGGGATCCGGGTCTCCGTCGGGCACAGCGACGCCACCTATGACCAGACCCTCCGGGCCGTGGCCCACGGGCTCAACTCGGCCACTCATGTTTACAACGGCATGCGCCCTTACCACCACCGGGAGACAGGCGTCATAGGCGCCGTGATGGCCCAGCCGGGGCTCTATGCCGAGATCATTGCCGATGGGCACCATGTGAGCTGGCCCGCAGTGGAGCTTTTGGCCCGGAATAAGGACCGCCATCACCTGATTCTGGTGACCGACGCCAGCCCCCTCAAGGGCTGGAGCGGGCCCCTCCCCGAAGAGATCCACATCGATGGAGAGGGCCAATTCCGCACGGCGGACGGGCGGCTGTGCAGCTCCTCCCTGCGGATGTGCGATGGGGTTTACAACCTCATCACCCGGGCCAACGCGCCCTTCGCCCAGGCCGTCTGCGCCGCCACCCGCAACCCCGCCGCTCTGCTGGGTCTGCTGGACCGAAAGGGGACGCTGGACGAGGGCAAGGACGCCGATGTCGTGGTGGTCACCTCCGAATTTCAGGTCATTCAGACCTACTGCCGCGGCAAAGCCATGCTCGAATAAGGAGGTGCCACCTTGGACCAAGCCTTTACCTTTACCCTGACCGAGGAGGAGTATCTGGATTTCCTGCGCGGGCAGGCCCTGCGGGGCAAATCGGGCCGGGGCGGCCGACTCTGGATCAGTACGTCTATCCCTGCCGTCATCCTCATCACCATTATTTTCTGGAAACTCTATACCTCCCCCCTCTGGATGGCCGCGCTGACTCTTCTGGCGTTGGTCTGGGTGCTGGTTCTCAGCCCCCAGATTTGGGAGGGGGTCCTCCGCCGCCGCATCGGGGCCGACATGCTGAAAAAAGTGGGTATCCAGGGCTTCCAGGAGATCGCACTCCATTTCCAGAATGACCGGGTAATCTGCGAGGACAAGCGCAGGCGGACCATTCTCTACCGGCAAATTCGTGCCCTCACCCCCGGAAAGAGCGCACTGATTTTTTACCATGAGGACAATGGCGTCTTCCTCCTCCCCCTGCGCCTGTTTGCCGAGGACGAGGACCTGAAAAGTTTCCTCCATGCGTTCGAGCGCCAGTGGGGCGAGGCGCGAAAAAAGGCCTGACAGGGGTTCTCCTGTCAGACCTTTGCTTAACTCTACTCTAATTCGCCCGTTTCCCTGTCCGCTTGGCCGCGGCCGCCGGCTGCGGGCTGTTGATGATATTGATGGACTTCGCCACCTTCGCCATGGATTGGTGGCTCCGCTCCCGGTTCCGCTTGATCAACGTGGCGCAGAGGGCGTCCAGCACGTACATCTGAGAGATCATGGATGCCAGACTGCTCCCCTCGATGAGGTCCTCCCTGCCGCAGGTGAGTAGGACGCAGTCGGCCAGCTTAGCGATGGGGGATGTAATATGGTTGGTGATCGCGACCACGACCGCGCCGTTTTCCTTTGCTGAGCCCACCGCCTGGTAGACGTCCAGCGTCGAACCCGAGAGAGAGAAGACCACCACCACATCCTCCCTGCCGCAGACGGCCGAGTGGGCGTACTGGGCATGGCTGTCCCGGATGGACTTGGTCATCTGCCCAAAGCGGAGAAAACGCTCCTCGGCCATGGCGGCCACCAGGCCGCTGGAACCCGCGCCGTAAAAGAAGGTATGTTTCGACTGCATGATGAGGTCTATCGCACGCTCCAGCGCACTCTGGTCGAGGAGCTGCCGGGTCTGGTGGATGACCGAGGCCATGTTGTGCTCGATGGCGTCTAAATAGCTGCCCTCAACAGGGCCCGGCTGAATCTGGGAATGGTCCAGAGCCAGGGCAAACTTCAGGTCGGGAAACCCCTTAAAACCAATTTTACGGCAAAAGCGGACAATCGTGGCCTCTCCCAGCTCCAGTCTGCCCGCCAGCTCCACCAGAGTCATGGTGGTGAGGGAATCGCTCTCACTGCCAATGATGAAGTCGGCGATCCGCTTTTCCGCTTTGGTCAAATTGGGGTAATAGTTTTGAATCAGGTAAATTGTTTTGATGATAACCACTTCCTGTCTGTCTCTAGTTT
>DATMXU010000314.1:0-18572 GCA_035562355.1 Pseudoflavonifractor sp. | reverse complement strand
GATCTACGAGTACGGCGTTGGCGGGCTGATGAAACTGGCCGGTCCTGTGGATCCCTCCACGGTGGAGGGGATGCTGAGCGGCGCGTTCAAGCGGGCGGGCGTGACGGCGACGGCGGGGGCAACGAGCGAGCTGTCGAGAATCCTCATCGACACGGCGGTTATGGGCAACTCGTCGGAATTTGACCTGGAGGTGAAACGGCTGCGCACGGAGGGGATGAGCGCGGAGGAGGCGTGGCGGCAGACCTTCATGGACTACGTTGAAAGAGTCGTGGATACGGGGGTGCGGTCTGGGCGGTATGGGCTGATAGCGGGGCTCTCGGAATACGGAGGAGAGTACTTCCGGCAGCACCCGGAGGCGTTCAACGCCCTCGTTAACGGGAAGACCGGGTGGAGCGGCGGTATGCGGGGCCTGCAGCCCGGCGGGGCACAGGGGCTGCTTGGACTGCCGGGTGCCACGCTTGCTCCCGGCGGTAGAATGGAGGGTATGCCCATGTTGCCCGGCCCGGCGGCGGTCAAGGACGACTGGGAGACCGCCATCGAGGAGGCTATGGCGGAGCAGGGTGTAGGGGACCCAGAGTATGTTGATATTTCTAGGGAAAATGGTATAATTAATGGAAGAGGTATCGAAGGAACAAATAGCTGGTTTACATTGCCGGACCCGTCTACAGAGTGGGAGAGGGATGGATGGAGAGCGGGAGAAGGAAAGAGTGCTAAGGCTGGGGAGCACATAAAGCTTTATAGAGTTATGAGTGATGCTGAATATCAATCTATTATAAATAATGGAGGGAAGTTTAGTCCCTATGATAGGGCGATGGAAGAAAAATGGTTTGCTATATCTTCTGAAGACGCCGTAAAATGGGCTGAAAAGTTCTATCCTGATGGACAGTATAGAATGATTGAAATTGAGGTGCCAATAGATTCGCTCAATCAAATGTACCGAGTTGAAAAACTAGACGGTATAGGGCCAGCATACAGCGGTGGAATTGACTTTTTAAATTCAATTATGAAAGGGCTTAAGTTAAGATGAAAACTTGGATGGAGGCTCACGTTTTTTGGATACCTTTTAGTAAAGGTGGAAGAGAAAAGCACATGCCAAAGAATACAAGATACTGTCCAATAATTGTGTTCCCAGGTGAAGAAATGAATGGGACTTGGAGTGCAGAAATTTTAACAAGTAGCGTCAACGATGACAATGAGTCCATAATTGATATCTCATTCCTTTTTCCTAATGCACCATTTGAACTACTCAAACCTGGCGCAGAATTTGAACTTTATGAAGGCAATAAGTTAATTGCAAAAGGTGTGATAAATAAGGAAATCAGGCGTTAGTCGGAATATTGAAGGACTCGCACCGATAACGATTCACGCTAACAGTCTCTTTGTTTTTCAAAGTGAAGTTTGAAACCTATAATTACCATGCTGAGAAAAAGAAAAAAGTAGAACCAAGCTAATAACGTAATAAGGGATTGAGCAACAAGGTGGAGTAGTCCGGCGGTAAAAACAAAATAATAGGGAGATTTTCTCCGGCGGGCAGGTCTATATTTTCCAGCGGCAAAATGAGAAAGCGCCAGGAGCCTTTGGTATGAAAGACTTTCGGGGTTTCGTGATTGTTGATAATGAGCAAATTTCGGGGGGCTTTTCAATTTCCGCAAAGGCGTGTATGATAAGAACAACATAAGGAATTCAAGCAGACGAAGAGCCCTGAGAGGCCGATTGACACCGTAAGGTGTCGGTCGGCCTCTTTTGTTTTTCCCAGCGGGGCATACGTGCAGGCGGCCCCGCCGGGGATGCAGAGAAAGGCAAAAGAAAAGGAGGACAAAAATGCTGGAGGTTTTGATGGTTTTGACCGTGCTGAACACGGCCCTGGCCGCCGCCGCGCTGACGGTGGGATTGAAAGAGCGGCGGCATGAGGTCATGCCGCCCTACCGGGGCGAGGGGGAGCAGGAAACGGAGGGGAAGCCGTTTCGGCTCTCAGACAAGAGGATGCAAGAGGGGATCTCCAACCTGCTGGGCTATGAGGTGGGCGGCAAGCGGGGTGACGAGGAATGAACGTAACGCCGCAGAAAATCTGGACTGAGTACAATAAGGGCCTCGACTTCAAGAGCCAGCTCGACCTGTACGAGACCGTGAAGAACAACGAGAACTTTTACATCGGCAGGCAGTGGGAGGGCGTGCAGTCGAACGGCCTGCCTACGCCGGTATTCAACTTTATCAAGCGCATCATCCTCTTCCTGGTGGCCTCCACCGCCGCCGACAACATCAAGCTGGCGGCGTCCCCCATGGGGTGCACGGGGCGGTTTAACGGGGTGGAGACCGAAAAGCTCTGCTCGGTGGTCAACGACCAGTTTGAGGTGCTCTTCGAGCGCAACAAGATGGGCAAGCTCATCCGGGACTTTATGCGCAACGCCGCCGTGGACGGCGACGGGTGCATCTACTGCTGGTTCGACCCGGAGGAGGAGACCGGCCAGGACGCGAAGGGGAACATCCGGGTGGAGCTTTTGGAGAACACGCGGGTCTTCTTCGGGAATCCCAACAGCCCCGACGTACAGGGCCAGCCCTACCTCATTATCTCCCGCCGGGAGCTGGTGGGGGACGCAAGGGAAGAGGCCGAGGGAAACGGCGAGGACGCCGAGGCCATCCAGAGCGACACGGACGACGCATCCGACCGCTTTGACGCCATGACCGACGGCAAGGTGACCACCCTCACCAAGTTCTGGAGGGACAAGGAGACCGGGACCATCTGGTGCGCCAGGACGGCCAAGAACACCTGGGTGCGCCGCCCCTGGGACACCGGGCAGAAACGCTACCCCATCAGCTGGCTGAACTGGGACTATGTGCCCGGCTGCTACCACGGGCAGGCCGCCGTGACGGGGCTGATCCCCAACCAGGTGTTTGTGAACAAGCTTTTCGCCATGACCATGATCAGCCTGATGACCACCGCCTATCCCAAGGTGGTATACGACAAGACCCGCATCGCCAAGTGGGACTCCCGGGTGGGGGCCGCCATCGGCGTGAACGGCGGCGACGTGGGAAACGTGGCCCGGACCATCGACCCGGCCACCATCTCCCCCCAGGTGAGCCAGTTTATCCAGCAGGCCATAGGCCTGACGAAGGAGTTTATGGGAGCCACCGACGCCGCCCTGGGCAACGTGCGCCCCGACAACACCAGCGCCATCATCGCTCTACAGAAGGCGTCCAGCGTGCCCATGGAGCTCACCAAGCAAAACCTCTTCCAGTGCATCGAGGACATGGGGAACATCTGGCTCGACCTGATGCGGGTGTACTACGGGGAGCGGTATGTGGAGAAACAGGGCGCCGCGGAGCTGTTTGATTTCTCGGTGCTGGAGGAGGTGCCGCTCTCCCTCAAGCTGGACGTGGGCGGCAGCGCGTACTGGAGCGAGATCGCCCAGATGAACACACTCGATAATCTCCTCACGCAGGGGAAGATCTCCGTCATCGACTACCTGGAGCGGGTGCCCAACGGGTACATCTCCAACCAGCAGGAGCTCATCGAGACGCTTAAGGAGCGGGAGGCGGCCAAGCAGGCGCCGCAGATACCGCAGCAAGGGCCGCAGATACCGCAGAGCGGGGCCAGCCCCTCTATGGGGAGCCCCGGCCCGAACCCCCTCGCCGCGCTGGCGGCGGGACAAAATTTAGGCAATCTTCACTAGACCAAGTGAAAGGAGCAAATAGAAATGGACGAGCAGGAAAACAGCATTTTGACCGACGAGGAGGAGCTCCGCGCCGCCTGGGAGGCGGAGGGTCCCACCGAGGAGGAGCCGGAGCCCGAGACAGCACAGGAGCAGGCGGGCGAGGCTGACGGCCGGGAGGATGACTGGGAAGAGGAGAGCGGCCCGGACCAGGGCGGCGACGCTTTTACCCTGAAGCACCTGGACGAGGTAAAGACCGTGAACCGGGACGAGGTGGTGGTTCTGGCCCAGAAGGGCATGGACTACGACCGGATCCGGCAGGAGCGGGACCAGCTGCGCGCCCACCGCCAGGAGGTGGACCCGGCGCTGGAGCTGGTGCGCTCCTTCGCAAGCCGCAGCGGCATGGACCTGGGAGGCTATCTCGACTACTGCCGAAAGCAGGAGCTGACGGCCCTCGGGTACAGCGAGCGCGGCGCCGCCGCCCAGGTGGCGGAAGAAAGACGCACGCAGGCGAGAGAGCGGGATATGCGCGCCTTCATCGAGACTTACCCCGAAGTGAAGGCGGAGTCCATTCCGGCAGAGGTGTGGCAGCGGGTCGCCAGAGGTGATAGCCTGAGCGCCGCCTACACCATGTACCAGAACAGGACGCTGGAGCACCGCCTCTCCGCCGAGCGGCAGAACCGGCAAAACCGCCAGCGTACCCCCGGGGGCCTGAATCACGGCCTCGTGGGGGACCGGCGGGATGAGATCGACAAGCTGTGGTATGCCGAGGACTGACCAGAAACGGGAGCTCAGGCGCATAGGGCGTGAAGCGTGACAGGGAAGCGCTGAGCCGCCGAGCAAGAGCTGGCGGGCATGCTGCCCCACAAACTAGGATGAGTGCCCGAGAGGGCAGAAAGGAATGAACGATATGGCAATCAATCTGACCGGTAAATTTTCCGACAAGGTGGCCGAGCGCTTTTCTATGAAGAGCCTTACCGACGCCTTTTCCGGCAAGGACTACGATTTCTCCGGCGTAAAGAGCATCAAGATCTACTCGGTGGACAGTGTGCCCGTGGGCGACTATACCCGCTCCGGCACCGCCCGGTTCGGCAATCTGGTGGAGCTGGGCGACACCGTACAGGAGATGATGATGACCCAGGACAAGGGGTTCACCTTCTCCGTGGACGCGGGTAATAACGCCGAGCAGCTCAACATCAAGCAGGTGGCCCAGCGCCTTAAGCGCAACTGGGACGAGCGGGCCACCCCCCTCATCGACATGTACCGTTTCTCCAGGTGGATGAACGGCGCGGGCCTGGTAAGCGCCGAGAGCGCCGCGCTCACCAAGAGCAACATCGTGGAGAAGATCATGAACGGCACCGCCGCCATGTCGAACGCCCTGGTGCCCCTGACGGGCCGTACCCTCTTTATCCGGGAGAGCGTGTACATCAACGTGAAGCTGGCCAGCGAGGTGGTGGGCATCGACCGCCTGGGCGGCAAGAGCGTGGAGAGCGGCGTGGTGGGCGAGCTGGACGGCATGAAGATCGTCCGGGTGCCCGACAGCTACTTCCCCGCGGGCGTCAACTTCCTCATCAAGTACAAGAACGCCACTGTGGACCCTATGAAACTCAAGACCCTGCGGGTCCAGAAGAACCCCATGGGCATCGACGGCGATGTGGGCGAGTGCCGTTTCCTGCACGACTCCTTTGTGCTGGGCGCCAAGGTGAACGGCCTTTATATGAGTGTGGAGGCGGCAAAGGCGGCTGCTAATCCCGCCATCGCCGTGGCGGCCGGCAAGGCCACCATCACCTGCGCCACCAGCGGCGCGGCCATCAGGTACACCACCGACGGCACCGATCCCAAGACCTCCGCCACCGCCGCGGACTACTCCGCCGCTGTGGACGCGGCCTCCGGCACCGCCGTCCGGGCTTACGCCGCCAAGGCGGGGCTGATGAACTCCGGCATGACCGAGGTCATCGCGTAAGGAGAAACGCCGAGCCGCCGAGCACCCGGGAGCAGGCGGATAATGGTGCAACGGAAAATGAGGAGGGGGCAAGGCCCCCGGCGCGTTTTTTACGCAGCCGAAGGAGTTATACGCCGTCGCGGAGGGCGCGTGGCGTGACCGTGACAAAGGCGAGGGGTAAGAGACTTACTCCTTACCCCTCGCCTTTGAATTCAATGGAGGTGAACGTATGACAACGGCGCAGCAGGTATTTGAGCTGGCGATGCACCTGATGGACGAGGTAAACGAGAGCAGCGGCAAGGCGGACAACGCCGACACCAAGGAGTACAAGAACCGGGTACTGGCGATTTTGAACGTCCTGCGGGTGGAGTGCTATCCCGCCTCCGATACCTATACGGCGCAGCCGGGAAAACGCCCGGTATGCGCGGAGATCAGGAGCTTTGAGGAGGCCATCGCCCTTGATGACGGGATTTGTCAGGGCGTGCTGCCCTATGGGCTGGCGGCCCACCTCGCCCTGGACGAGAACCCGGATGTGGCCAGCTATTTTCAGCAGCGGTATGAGGAGCGGCTTTTCGCCGCCGGCCGCGGCGTTCCCACCGGGAGTGAGAGCATCGAGAATCTGTACGGCGGGATCGGGTTCGGGCAGTTTGCCCATTGGTAAAAACACCGAGCCACCGAGCAGGGGAGCTTGGACCGGAGCAAAAATGCCCGTTTCTACGGCTCCCCCCAGCCAGCGTAGCTGGCTGGGCTTACGCTGAAAATGTGCCACCGGCACATTTTCTTAACGCTGCAGAGGCATGACAGGGGGGAGAGATATGGCAAAGGTTTCTGCGGGAAACGACACAAAACTCTTTCAAATACAGAAGTGGCTCGGTCTGAATGAGAGCCCGGACGGAGATACAGGGCTGAGGATGGGCGAGGCCGCAAAGATGCGGAATTTCTGCGTGACGCGGGAAAACCACCTCCAGATTCGGCCCGGTTACGCGCCCATGTGTGAGCTGGTGCCCGGGAGTCCGGTGCGCGGGCTCTGGTGTGGGTACGTGGGCGGTGAGCGCCATCTGCTGACCGCCTGCGGCGGTAAGCTGTGGGACTTGGAAGAGGTCATAGACCCACCGGTGGAGGGTGGAGGCAGGGTGGTTGACGACACGCCCGCGCGGTATTTCGAGAAGACTGCGATTGGAGAGATCGGCGACGCCGATGTGTTTTTCTTTGGATTCTCCAAGAAGGTGTACCTGCTCACCGGGCAGGAGTATTACTCCTGGGATGGGGAGGGGGAGGTACAGGTAGTCAAGGGATACGTGCCCACAGTCGCCACGGCCACGGAATCCAGTGGAGGCACACTGCTGGAAAACCCGAACCTTCTAACAGGAAAGAAAAAGCAGACATTTTCCCCAGATGGTGAGAACACAGTGTTTAGCCTCATTGAGAAGGAAATTGACGAGCTTATTGAGGTCAGCGGTACAGGTGTCGGATATTCCTATGATCTGAATGAGGGGATCGTGACCTTTGATAGTGCACCAGAAAAGGGTACAAATACGATTACAATTACCTGGCGCAAAGGGAACGGAGACCGTGAAAAAATCACGAAGATGCGTTTTGCGGAGCTCTATAACGGTTCCACAGACAGCCGGGTGTTCCTCTACGGCAATGGGACCAATGAGACGAGGTACAGCGACATCGACGGGCTGAGACTGGCAAATGCCGAATATTTCCCGGACATGAACGTGATGGCGGTGGACAGCGCAAATACGCCGATTACCGCCATGATTCGCCATTACGACCGACTGTTGGTTTTTAAGACCGATTCGGCCCACTCTGCACAATACGGAACAATCACCTCGACGGATGGTCGGGTGATTCCGGCTTTTTACGCATCGCCCTTAAACCGGGAAATCGGCTGCGGCGCTCCGGGTCAGGTGAAGTTGGTGGAGAACGACCCCAGGACCGTGTTTGGCCGTGGCGTGTACCGCTGGACCCTTACCGTGGGCGCGAGCCGGGACGAGCGCAATGCCAAGCGCATCTCGGAGCGGGTGGAGGCTACGTTGGGGGAGTTCGACCTGACGCGGACCCTCGCCTTCGACGACGAGGAGCGGCAGGAGTACTACCTGGTCTGCGGGAATCGGGCGCTGGTCCACAACTACGCCGCCAACGTGTGGTACAACTATGACCATTTCCCGGCCCTCTGCATGGAAAAGCTGGACGGTGAGGTCTACTTTGGGACAGCGGATGGGCAGATCATGCACCTGTCCAATCAATACCGAAACGACAACCTTGTTCCCATAGATGCGTATTGGGAGAGCGGTTCTATGGCATTTGGCGAGGACTGGAAACGTAAGCACAGCAGTACCATTTGGGTGTCCATCAAGCCGGAGAGCCAAGCCCAGATCTATGTGACGGCCCAGAGCAATTTAAAGTCGAACTACGCCAGAAGGCTTATTTCCTCCGGCCTATCGAGCTTTGGAAACGTGAGCTTTGCCCACTGGAGCTTTGGCACCAACCGCAAGCCGCAGGTAATACGAGCGCGGCTGAAGATCAAGAAATTTACTTATTATACCCTGATTTTTGAGAGCAAGTCTATCTCGGCCACGGCGACGGTTCTGGGTGTGGATATGCAGGTGAGATATACGGGGAATGTGAAATGAGGTGTAAACATGGCGCTTGAGAGATTTGAAAAGGACATGAAAATCATCGCGGCTCTCGACGATGAGCCCAACGACGTAGGGGGGCTTACCGCCGCCGAGCTGAAGGAGAGGTTTGACGAGGGCGGGGAGGCGCTGAAGGACTATATCAACAATAAGCTCCTGCCCGCGCTGGAGACCGCGGGTGTGCTGGCGATCGTCCGCAGTGACAATCTGGCGGTGATCAAATACCTCCGCCTGAACGCCGACAAGGTGCTGGAGACCTCCGCCGACGGGGCGGCCTGGGAGGCTACCGGGTCCTCGGGACATCTGATCCTGGGGCAGGACGGGGCGGCGCTGCCGCAGAGATCGCGGATGCAGTTCGCAAACTGCATCGTGGAGGACAACGGCACGGTGACTATCGTCCGGGGCGTGACGGGTCCGAAGGGGGACAAAGGGGATAAGGGAGACCAGGGCATTCAGGGCGTTCAGGGCGTTCAGGGTAACACGGGTAAATCCATCATTCCCAGCGTTGACCAGAACACCGGGCTAATGTCCTTTACTGAAGGTCCTTCCGGTGTCGTTCCGAGTCCTGTCTATGTAAGAGGCCCTCAGGGGCCGCAGGGCGTGCAGGGCTTACAGGGTGCGCAGGGGCCGAGGGGCGACCAGGGCGCCCAGGGTGTACAAGGTGTCCAGGGGCCCAAGGGCGACACAGGCAACGCCGGACCGAAAGGGGACCAGGGTCCGCAAGGGTTGCAAGGCTTGCCCGGAGAGATGGGGCCTCGCGGTCTTGAGGGGGTGCAGGGTCCTCGTGGTGCGCAGGGCGTGCAGGGGGAACAGGGACCGCAGGGTAATATCGGCGCCCAGGGACCCAAGGGCGACAAGGGAGACCAGGGCGATAAGGGGGACCAGGGCGCCACAGGTGAGACCGGCCCCAAGGGTGAACAGGGCGTCCAGGGCGTGCAAGGTCCCCGCGGGCAGACCGGAGAGAAAGGCGATACCGGCCTGCAAGGGTCTACGGGTCCTCAAGGGCCTAAAGGTGATATTGGTCCAAAGGGAGACAAAGGCGACCAGGGTGATACCGGGCCGAAGGGAACCCAGGGCGACCAGGGAATACAAGGGCCGAAGGGCGACCAGGGAATCCAGGGCCCCAAAGGTGAGCAGGGTGTACAGGGCATTCAAGGCCCGAAGGGAGATCGGGGCTTTGACGGCCGCAGTTTTGAGATAGAGGACGTATACCCCACCCTGGCCCAGCTCCAGGCGGCCTTTCCCACGGGGGCGCCGGGGGCCTATCAGGTAACGGCCAACATGGAACTGTACATCTGGAGCGAGGCGAATCTTGCATGGCAGTCTATTGGCGCTTTGCAGGGACCGGAGGGCCCGCGCGGTGTACAGGGCATCCAAGGGCCAATGGGACCGCAGGGGGAACAGGGTCCACAAGGGCCGAAGGGTGACCAGGGCATTCAAGGATATGTCGGTCTAAAAGGCGACAAAGGCGATAAAGGAGACACCGGACCTGAAGGGCCAGTCGGGCCGGAAGGACCCATCGGGCTCACTGGAGCGAAAGGGGAGAAAGGCGACCAAGGGGTACAGGGACCCGAAGGTGAACAAGGCATCCAAGGGCCTGTCGGACCAAAGGGCGACAAGGGCGCCAAAGGCGACCAGGGGGATACCGGGGAACAAGGGACTCAGGGTGAACCCGGGCCGAAGGGTGACCAGGGCATTCAGGGGCCTCAAGGCGAACAGGGGGAGCAGGGTGTACAGGGCATCCAAGGACCCAAGGGAGATCAAGGCGACCAAGGCGAGCAAGGTGTGCAGGGACTCAAGGGCGACCGCGGCGAGCAGGGACTACAGGGCATCCAGGGCGTTCAAGGGCTGCAAGGCCCGCCCGGAGATCAGGGCAACACCGGACCCGGAGTGCCTGTGGGCGGGGCTGCTGGACAGTTTCTTGTAAAGAATGGCCCAACAGACTTTGACGCCAAATGGGAAACACCGACGGCGGATGACGTGGGAGCCAGACCGAACACATGGACGCCGAGCGCTGCAGACGTGGGGGCTGCACCATATCAGGTAGTATCCAGCGGCGACTTTAATAGCATGATCACACCCGGGCTGTACACCATGCGGTCGGTGTCGCTCAATCGCCCAAGTGCGGATAGCCAGTATTATGGGCTTTTGGTGACAAAATCTGACGAGGGGTCATATGTCCAACAGCTCACTATCATGGAGGGCAGTACGCGGGCCTTTTTGCGACGGCTGAACGGCAGCACCTGGAGCGCTTGGACGGAGTTCAGTATGCAATCTACCAGCGTAACGGGTACATTGACCACAGCGGGATGGACCGGGAGCGGCCCGTATACGCAGACGTTGGCGGTGGCCGGGCTTGGGGCGGCACAGAATGGGGAAATCGGAATGGCACAGTCAGCAACGGCGGCGCAGCGGGAGGCCGCGAGGAACGCCATGCTATCGGTCACGGCGCAGGCTACGGGGACACTGACAATCACGGCGGACGGGGACAAGCCAACGGTTGCATTGCCCGTCGTCGTAACACTGCTGGGATGAGGTGAGAATATGGAAATTCTAAGCAGATTTCCGGCGGGCGGTGGGGCAAAAATCACGTTTGAGGGATTCACAAACGTACTGACAAAAGGCCAGATTTATAAAGCGAGTTCCCCGACCGCGTTGAGCGCAGCGAGGTCAAATCTTGCCGCCGTCTCGGTCGGAGGGTACGGACTGTTTGGAGGTGGTGGTGGCGGTAGCGTCGTGGATGCCTACAATACCAGCCTGACGCGCACGACGCCAACGGCATTGAGTGCGGCAAGGCAAGAATTAGCTGCCGTGGCAGTCGGGAATTATGGCCTATTTGGCGGCGGTAACCCTGGCTCTAGTTCTTCTGCTGTGGTGGACGCCTATAATGCAAGCCTGACGCGCACGACGCCAACGGCATTGAGTGCGGCAAGGCGACAGTTAGCGGCCATGGCGGTCGGGAATTATGGCCTAATTGGCGGCGGTTACCCTGGCTTGGGCTCTAGATCCGACGTCGTGGATGCCTACAATACCAGCCTGACGCGCACGACGCCAGCGGCATTGAGTGCTGCAAGGCAAGATTTAGCTGCCGTGTCGGTCGGGAATTATGGCCTATTCGGCGGCGGTACCACTGGCTCTAGTTCTTCTGCAGTGGTGGACGCCTATAATGCAAGCCTGACGCGCACGACACCAACGGAATTGAGTGCTGCAAGGCAAAATTTGGCTGCCGTGGCAGTCGGGGATTATGGCCTATTTGGCGGCGGTTATGGAAGTTCACCCTCCTCGCCAAGCACCGTCGTAGATGCCTACGACACAAGCCTGACGCGCACGACACCAGCAGTGTTAGGCCTGGCGAGGTATAACCTCGCTACTGTATCAATCGGTAGGTACGGGCTGTTTGGCGGCGGGAGCATCAACAACGGGTCTGCCAGCACTGTAGACGCCTACGATGAAAATCTGACGCGCAGCACACAGACGGCATTGGGTGTGGCAAGGTCGTACTTTGCCGCTGCAACAGTTGGCGGTTATGGGGTATTTGGCGGCGGATCGAACTATAGCAGTGGGTCCACTAATGCAGTAGACGCCTATGGTACGGACCCAGATACCAGTTACGCATTAATCACGATCCCGCAGGGATGGAAATACAAGTTCCAGGAGCACAGTACCGAGCAGACGGCGACCACAGATAAAACCTACACGTCCGCCGGGCCTGTCACCGGATATCTAAAGGCAAAGAACGCCACGCTGACGGGGTATATCCCCTAAAAACAGAGGAGGAAAACACCATGAAAGTAATCAAGTACGACCCCAGCAAGACCTATATGTTCCCGAACGGGGAACTGGCGACGCCGGAGAAGGTGCAGGAGCAGTTCCCGGCCACGGCACACTTCACCCACATCATCGAGACGGACGGCGAGGTGTTATTTGCTGTGCAGAACCTGAGCGCCATGCGCAACTTCCACGGCATTGACCCGGCGCTGACCGAGGCGGAGGCCATTACCGCAATCGAGGTCATTGTAAACACCCCAGCCCCGGAGCCGGAGCCCAGCGCGGAGGAGCGTATCGCGGCGGCGATGGAGTTCCAGAACATCATGAGTCTGTAAGGAGGGGCGAAACATGAACATTTTCGATATGGCGAAGAAAAATTACTACCGTGGCCTGTG
This sequence comes from Pseudoflavonifractor sp., assembly GCA_035562355.1. GTDB lineage: Bacteria > Bacillota > Clostridia > Oscillospirales > Oscillospiraceae > Pseudoflavonifractor. The sequence goes on along the minus strand of DATMXU010000314.1, from coordinate 6,172 downwards.
GACCATGGAGATGCTGGCGGCGTTGGTGGTCAAGGGCAAGCTGGGTGCCGCTGAGTACCAGACCATCACCGGGCAGGCCTATGAGGGGTAGGCCATGAGTAAGTACGCTGTCGCAACATGGCCGCAGGATGAATGGCGTTGGGAAATCTACGACAACATCAAGAAACTCCCGAGGGCCAAAAATATCCTTGCGGACAATCCCGGAGCAGAAATCGCAATCAACCTTGCGTTTTTTGCGCTGACCAATATTCCCGCCGCCGGGGTTAAGGCCTATGACCACCAAGGGACGTAAAAATCAAGGGGAAGTGGGAGTACGGACCCCGTGGTCTCGCGTACGGCATTTGCATCGACGCGCAGGACATGGCTGATTGGATATCGAAGGACAACTAAAGAGGAGGACAAGCCCATGAGTAAAACGGTGTGCCTGGACCCTGGGCACGGGCCTGCGTGCGTAAACGGTTCCCCGGACGGGAGCTACAAGGAGTACGAATTTGCATGGAACATGAGCCAGAGAGTCAAGGCTCACCTGGAGCGCTCCGGCGTGAAAGTGGTCATGACCAAGGAGGAAAACGGATATCCCACCCTGACGGAGCGGGCCGACGTGTCCAACAAGGCAAAAGCTGATCTGTTCGTTTCCTTCCACACCAATGCCGAGGGCATTACAGGGTGGGGGACGGCGCGGGGCTTTTTGATCTACACCAGCTCCGGGCCTGAGACGGCGGCGCGGAACGTGGCGGCCAAGGGCATTATCGCCAGGACCCAGGCCGCCGGGGTGAGCGTCAAGGGGACGGGGCTACTCCATGAGTTGTACACGGTGCTCACCAAGACCAACGCCCCCGCCGTGCTGATCGAGCACGGATTTCACACCAACAAGGAGGACGTGGCGCTCCTGAAATCCGACGCACACCGGGCCAAACTGGCCGAGGCCACCGCGAAGGGTATCTGTGACTTCCTGGGCGTCGCCTGGGTGGACAAGCCCACCAACGAGGAAAACATCTCTGCTGTGGCTGACTGGGCCGCTACGGCGTGGGAAAAGGCCAGGGACAAGGGCATTATGGACGGCACCAGACCTACGGACCCCGTGACCCGGCAGGAGCTGGCCGTGGTGCTGGATCGGCTGGGGCAGCTCGATGGGCTGCCGAAAGGAGCTGTGTGATGGAAAAGATCGTACATATGAAAGACGCTGTTGTAGCGGCGCTGGCCGTCGGGCTGGGGGGGCTGGCTAAAATTTTCGGAGGGTGGGACGCTGCCTTGGGAGTCCTGATTGGTTTCATGGCAGCGGATTACCTCACCGGCTTGGTGGTGGCCGGGATTTTCAAGAGGTCCCGGAAGAGCGAGACCGGTGCGCTGGAAAGCCGGGCGGGCCTGAAAGGCCTGTTCCGCAAGGGAGGGATACTGCTCCTCGTTTTAGTGGGCGTCTGGCTGGACAAGCTGCTTGGTGCGGTATACATCCGCCCGACGATGTGCCTGTTCTTCATTGCCAACGAGGGGCTGAGCGTCTTGGAGAACCTGGGTCTGATGGGCGTGCCGCTGCCCGGATTTCTGAAAAACATGCTGGAGGCCATGCGTGACAAGGCCGATAGCGGAGAGCAAAGCACGCGGTGAGAACGAAGGGGGCGCTGGCCGGAAGGGTCCGGCGCCCCATTGTGATAAGGAGGAACTTTTATGGCGACCATCAAGACGATCGATGACTATAAAGCGGATTACAACGCAGCGAGGGCCAGGGGAGATGCCACTGGGATGCAAGCGGCCAACGACGGTGCTAATAAGCTTAGAGAAGAAACAGGACAAGCCAAAGAATATGCCTCGGCAGACATCGCCAAAATTGCGGCACAAGGATCCGCAACAACACCGACACCGGCGGCAACGAACACATTAACGACGCAGAGTCAAACCTCTGGCGGTGTTCCCAGCGGATACAAGGGCTCAGCAACCGGGGTACAGGGGAGCACCAGTGACCAGCAGGCGGATATAGACAAAATGAACAGGAACTCTATCGCCTACTATGAGACGTCAGATCCAGCGGAGCGGCAGAGGTTGCATGAGGAAAACGAGGCGCTTGCAGCAAAACTCGGCAGCGCTGTGGTCTTTGACTCTGGCACCGGTATGTGGAATGGGCGCGCGGACCAACCGCAGAGCAGCGGGGCGAACTACTCCAGCTGGATAGAGGACATGAACAAGGCGCAAAGAGAGGCCACGCTGGCCGCGCTGCGGGCCGCCTATGAAAAGAACGTGGCGGGGCTTGACCGGGCACAGTCTGCAATTGCTCCGCAGTACCAGAGCGCCCGGAATGAGGCCGCTGCACAAAGCGAGCTGCAAAAGCGTAACTTCGCAGAGTACGCCGCCGCCAACGGCCTCAACTCCGGCGCGAGCGGACAGGCCCAGCTTGCCTTCACCAATGCCCTCCAGGGGAATTTGAGCAACCTTGCCGCCAAGGAGGCCTCTACGCTGGCCGACCTGGAGCTCCAGCGGAGCCAGATGGAGACCGACTACGAAAATGCCATTGCCCAGGCTGAGGCTCAGGGGAATTATGAGCTTGCTCAGCAGCTCTATCAGGAGAAGGTGCGCCAGGATGAGGCCATGCGGCAGCAGATGCAGTGGCAGGCGCAGATAGACCTTCAAAACCAGCAGTTCCAGTTTACCAAGGACCAGGCCGCCATCGGGAACGAACAGTGGAACAAACAGTATGAGACCAACAACCAGCAGTACAACCAGGAACAGGCTTGGCAACTGGCACAGTACTATGCGCAGAACAGCGGAGACTATTCATTATTCAAGGCGCTGGGGCTAGACGATGCGCAAATCCAGGCCATGAAAGACTATAATAATTACTTATTCTCGCAGGCTAACAACAGCACTACAAGCAGTAGCGGCAGCGGAAACAATAACCAACAAAAATCCTATGATCCGAACCAGCTCTTCCAGGCGGCCTATAATAGTGGGATGGGTCCGAGCTATCTCATGATGAACGCATCAAAGTATGGCGTACCGGCAAACCAGGTTGAAGGTCTGCTTGCTAATTATCAGGACTGGGCGGCTGGGTTGAATGCACCCAGTAGTACCGACATGAGCGGCATAAATCTCGACAGCGTGAAGAAGTCGGTCCGGTATTATCTTGAAAGCGGTAGTTCGGGCGTTGCGTTTGGCGTTGTCAACAAGGTGTGGGACAAACTGACACAAGCCCAGAAGGATGAACTGATTAAGTACTTCGACAGCCTTGGGTACACGCTCGGCGAGGGATAGGGGGGCTTTGCGTGGCAAATCTGACTTTGACAAAGAAACCGCGGTTGACGTTGACGGTAAAAGCGGAACCTGCTTTCACTATGCCTATGGCGCGGGAGGCCCGCATTGTCATGGGGCAAGGCAGCCCTTTTCTCCCTCTGGCCCCTGCAGAGATAGAAAAGCCGAAATTCACACTGCCGGAGCCGATGTGGAAAGCGGTGCGCTCCGCCATGAAAGAAAGCGCCGCCGCACAGAGCGCTGCAAAGTCCGGCACGGCTGTTTCAACCCCTGGCATGACAAGTACCATGACAGGGGTGAAGGGGGTGAACGCGCCCGGTAGAGAGCCTATGACCACTCTTCCTATCAATGCGAGCGGCGGATGGGGAACCACCGGTTCGCTGAGTCAGGCGCGTCAACAGCTAGCGGCAGGGGAACCGTCCGCCGGAGCGCTCTTACAGCCGGTGCCCACGTCTTCTTCGGACATAAAGCGGCAGATCGATGCGCTGACGGATAAGCAGCGCGCCTTGCGCAGCCGCGCCCAACCTACCTACAAAGTCACGTCCAGGCCTAATAACTTCAGGGCGCTCATGGATGAGGCCTCTGCCTTACAGCCACAGATCGACCGACTGAATGAGAAATGGAACTTGGCGAAGGGCGTAGAGAACGAGGAGCTACGCAGGCAGGGGTGGCGCGACGCGACACCGTGGGATCTCACCTTGGGAAGTTTAAGCCGTGGTTTTACCAATGCGCGGTACGGCATAGAGAGCTTTAAGGGGATGATGGGGCAGAAGAACGACGCACAGAAATACCGTGAGCAATTGGCGGGCGATGACTACAAATTCATCACAGACAAGTGGTGGGAGGACGCCGTCTCTGGCTCGGCGGAGCAGCTCGGACAGCAGGGAAGACAGCTGTTGGACCCCCGCACGGCGGCCTCAATAGGAGCGCTCGGAGCGGGCGGCGCGATGCTCGGCTCACTTGGCGGTGGCGTGGGCGCAATTCCTGGCGCTCTCAGCGGCGCGGCAGCCGGATTCAGGGCAGGCAGTGCAATGGTGAACTACGAGATCGAGGCGGGCCAGGCGTACAATGAGATGAGAGCAAACGGCATTGAACCCGACACGGCGCGAAACATTGCCTTGATTGTCGGCGGAGCCAACGCGGCGATAGAGTTTATACAGGTGGACGAACTGGTGAAAAGTCTTCGGATTATGAAGAATAGCGGGATGGACACCGCCGCCGAACGGGTAGGGAAGTACTTGGCAGGAAACGCCATGGGCGTGGGGAACAACGTGCTCCAGGAGGTTTTGCAGGAGGGCGCGACCATGGGCGGGGTAGAGGCGGCGCAGCAGTACCAGACGGGAGAACACGCCTACAGCTTTGACGAGGTGATGAACAGACTGGGAGATACCGCCGCATCTTCCGCATTGACATTTGGCACGATGAGTCTGCCTGGCGCGGTACGCAACATCACGCACATAGCGGGTGGGCCACGGACCGCCGGGGGTAGCTCTGTCACCCTGCCTGCTGGGGCTGACAGCGGCGTGAGCATGATGCCGGGGGTCACTGTCGACAACTTCCCCGCCTCCAAGGGGGAGGCGGGGAAGTATCGGGCGAATAGGCCGCGCAACGTGGAATATCCGACAGTGCCCATCATTCATCTGTCGATGGATAATGTAGCAAGGCTCAACGGAGGGAAATTGCCGGAACAAGGTGGCTTTTTAAGAAAAGCTGCCATCGAACACGCGAGACGGCGTTTGGGACTGGATCGACACAGCGCGGTATTTATTCCGGCCAACAATGTGCTCCGCAATGGGGAAGAGTATGTATTGAAAATCACCAAAGCGTCTCTTGATAAGATGTTCAGTCCATCTGACCACAGCGATGTTCCTGTGGAAACGGTTGCCATAATGGAGAATTTGGAACGTATTGCGAACAACGGCGTCTATTTCAAGAGTGAGGGCGACCGCAAAAGACGCGACCAGATACTAGGTGTGGACCATCTGATGACGACGGTATATATAGACAATGCGCCATACATAGTGGATATGCGAGTGAGAGTGGCAGAAACGGGTGTCGGAACGCATTCAAATAATGTACTATACTACTTTTCACCAGAAGAGATTACGACGATCAAAAAAGCAGATGGCAGCACCCCGGCAGCCGGACGACACGCATCCGACGGGGGGGCACCACCACCTACTGGCATCACTATACCCCCAATGGGCGGCGGTGTCAATATACGGGAAATGCGCAGCCAAGGCGGGGTATTTCAGCCCGGCCGCGGGCTAGGCGGACAGGCCCGGAAGGTGGAGTTACTGCCGGTGTGGGGAGCACGGGGTGGAATGACGGCTGCCCCCTCTGGGGAAATAGGAGCACCTAACTTTGTTCCGCTGCCAATCTTTGACGGCCGATTGGGAGCGAGGAGCACCACGGCTCTGCCGGGCGGAACGACGGTTGATAATCCGGGAGAAAATGGTATAATCGTTGGGAGAGGTACTGAGGGCGCGGGGGGAACTAAGTTTAACATTGTTGGAACAATGTATAACAAGATTAAGCCAACACAGGACTGGATAAACATGGATCAAGTTAATGAGTATGTTGAAAGGCTCTTGGCTGGTGAAAAAATTGCGCCAATTGAGCTCTATGAAGTTCCTGGGAGAGGGGTGTTTATTTTAGATGGGCATCACAGGTTTGTTGCCAGTCAAATTACAGGTATACCCGTTGAAATTAGAATTATCCCTGGAACAGGCCCTGTAGGTTTACCTGACTGGACAAACGTAATACCAGATTGAAAGGAGTATTGAAATGGGGTTGGAAGCATATAGAATAAAAATAGAACCAAAGAGATTAGTACAACGGCGAGAAATAATTGATCAGCTTATGAATCAAGGATTCATCATTTGCGGGAAGGGATTTGGCGATATTTATTTAGAGAAAGCATATGACTATG
>DATMXU010000313.1:0-5751 GCA_035562355.1 Pseudoflavonifractor sp. | reverse complement strand
CGGACGCCTTCTGGCTGTCCTGCTACCCCGGCTCCATGCCGGTCAATCTGGAGCTCACCAAGAGGGGGTACCTCGCCTCCCTCATGGCGGCAGGGGCCTCGGTACGCTCCTGTTTCTGCGGTCCCTGTTTCGGCGCGGGGGACGTGCCCGCCAACGGGGCCTTCTCCATCCGCCACGCCACCCGTAACTTCCCCAACCGGGAGGGGTCCAGGCCCTCCGACGGCCAGGTGGCCTATGTGGCCCTGATGGACGCCCGCAGCATCGCCGCCACCGCCCTCCATGGCGGCGTGCTTACCGCCGCCACCGAGCTGCCCGAGCATGAGCTCCCCGCCGACCCCGCCCGAGAGCCCTACCATTACGACGACAGCGCCTACAAAGCCCGGGTCTACTACGGCGTGGGCAACCCGAAACCCGCGACCGAGCTGGTCTTCGGCCCCAATATCGCCGACTGGCCCGAGCAGGTGCCTCTGCCCGAGGATCTCCTCCTCACAGCCTGCGCCGCCATCTACGACGCCGTCACCACCACCGACGAGCTCATCCCCTCGGGGGAGACCTCGTCCTACCGCTCCAACCCTCTGCGCCTGTCTGAGTTCGCCCTCTCCCGGAAGGACCCCCAGTATGTCCCCCGGGCCAAGGCGGTTCTGGCCGTCGAGCGTAAGCGCCGGGAGAACCCGGGGGACAGCGAGGTCAAGGCCGCCCTCCTGGGCCACGACGCAGGCAGGACCGGCCTGGGCAGTTTCATTATGGCCCTCAAGCCGGGGGACGGCTCGGCCCGGGAGCAGGCTGCCTCCTGCCAACGGGTGCTGGGGGGCTGCGCCAACCTGGCAGAGGAGTACGCCACCAAGCGCTACCGCTCCAACGTGGTGAACTGGGGCATGCTCCCCTTCGTCGCCGAGGGGGTACGGGACTTAAATATCCAGCCGGGGGACAGGCTCTATGTCCCCGGTGTCAGAAGGGCGCTGGAGGGCATGGCCGAGACGGTGGAGGCCACGCTCATTCAGGGGGAGACCGAGAAGGCCGTCACCCTGCGCCTGCCCGGGATGACCCGGGAGGAGCGGGACATCGTGCTCGCAGGCTGCCTTATTAACTTTTACGCGAAGTGATGTCCCGCTCCCCGACAAGGGTTTTGGCGGTACGCCAAAACCTTGATGCCGGGCGGATTCACTCCGCCTGGGCAGATGAAATTGCCGTGGGGTACCCCATGCGTCTTGACGCATGGGGTGTGCGGGACATCGTTCTGGCGGGCTGCCTTATTAACTTTTACGCGAAGTGATGTTTCGCTCCCCGACAAGCGTTTTGGCGGCACGCCCTATCAATTTTTATGTGCAATAGGGGAAAAGGGCGCTCTGCGCCCTTTTTCGCCAGATCGTCCGATAAGGAGACTCTATGAGAAAACGTATCCCGGCGGCGCTGCTGGCCGCCCTTCTCCTGCTCTCCTCCTGTAGGGGGGCGCCGGTTCAGAGGGACGGCGGCGCGCTCCGCGTCGCTGCCACCACCTATCCCGTCTACCTTTTCACCACCGCCGTAACCGAAGGGGTGGAGGGGGTGGAGGTTACCCTTATGCTGAACCAGCCTACCTCCTGCCTCCATGATTACACCCTCACCGTCACCGACATGAAGGCCTTGGAGCGGGCCGACCTGGTGATCCTGAGCGGCGCGGGCCTGGAGGACTTCATGGCCGACGCCCTGGCCCAGACCGGCGCGCGGATCATCGACAGCTCGGCGGGCATTGCGCTGCTCACCTATGACGACCATGACCACGACGAAGAAGAGCATGACCACGACGGGGACGGCCACGACGACCATGACCACGGGGCGTACGATCCCCATATCTGGATGGACCCCAGCAATGCCTCCGCCATGCTGGACACCATCAGCGCGTCTCTCGCGGTGCTGGATCCTGCCCGTGCGGAGGCCTACCGGGCCAACGCCGCCTCCGCCTCTGCCGCGCTGACCCAGGCTTGGGAGGGGTGGCGCGCCAAGACCGCCGCGCTGGAGGCGCGGGGCGTCATCACCTTCCACGACGGGTTTCGCTACTTCGCCGAGGCTCTCGGCTTAGACCTCCTTAAGGCCATTGAGGAGGAGGAGGGGGCCGAGACCAGCGCCAAGGAGATCAAGGAGATCGCTGGCCTGATCCTGGCGGCGGAGCGTACCGGCGCGGCTGTGCCCGCCGTCTTTACCGAGGTCAACGGTTCCGACGCCACGGCCAAGGCCATCGCCCGCGAGACGGGGGTCGAGATCCACCAGCTCACCATGATCATGAGCGGCTCCGGCTCCGGCATCCAGCCCTATCTCGACGCCATGGAGTCCAATATCAATGCCATTTTGGAGGCTCTGGGATGAGGATACAAAAGCACGGGGATATCTGCAGCGCCTCTGGCTGCCGGGCCTGCTGCCTGCGGCTCACGGGCCTTGGGGTCACGGCGGGGGAGAAAACCATCCTCCATAACGTGGACCTCCACCTCCACTGCGGGGAGATCACCGCCCTCATCGGCCCCAACGGCGCGGGCAAATCCACTCTCTTCAAGGCCATCCTGGGCCAGCTGCCCCACACCGGCTCTCTGGAGTTCGAGCGGGCGGGGGGCAAGCGGACCCGCCCCCTCATCGGCTACGTGCCACAGAGCCCGGTCTTTGACCGGGGGGACCCGGTCAGCGTGCTGGACTTCTTCGCCGCCTCCATCTCCTCCTGGCCCGTCTTTCTGCCCGCGCCCAAGCGCCTGCGGGAGCGGGTGCGCGCGTGCCTGGCGCGGGTCCACGGGGCCGATCTGATGGACAAGCGCATGGGCGCCCTCTCGGGCGGCGAGCTCCAGCGGGTCCTGCTGGCCCTGGCCCTGGAGCCGGTGCCCCATATTCTTATCTTGGACGAGCCCCTCTCCGGCGTGGACATCGAGGGGGAGCAGCAGCTCCTCTCCATGCTGGACGAGGTGCGCACCCAGTACGACCTGTCCATCCTCCTCTCCACCCATGACTTCGCCACCCTGGAGGGGTATGCCGACAAGGTCATCCTCCTCCAGGGCACGGTGCTCAAGGCCGGAAAGCCCTCGGAGGTCCTGAGCTCGGACGCGTTCAAGAGCGTCTTCCATCTGGACCTGGGAAAGGGGGCGGAGTGATGGAGCTGTGGTATGCCGTCGTCGACCTCCTGCCCTTTGAGTGGGCGCAGCCGGGCAGCATGTTCTTCATGAAGAACGCACTGCTGGCCGTCCTCGTCATCTCGCCTCTCTTTGGCCTCCTCTCCACCATGGTGGTGCAGAGCCGTATGTCCTTCTTCTCCGACGCGCTGGGCCACTCGGCCTTTACCGGCATCGCCATCGGGGCCATCTGCGGCCTTGCCGAGCCTATGTGGATGGCGGTGGTCTTCGCCGTGGTCTTCGCGTTCCTCTTCACCTGGGTACGCCACCAGTCGGGCATGGCCAGCGACACGGTCATCGGCGTCTTTTCCTCCACTGCGGTGGCGTTGGGCATCTTTCTCGCGACCCTCGGCGGCGGCAGTTTCCTGAAATTCAACAGCCTTCTCATCGGCGATATTTTAAGCGTGGAGCCGGGAAAGATCCTTCTCCTGGGTATCATTCTGCTGGTGGTGCTGGTACTGTGGCTCCTCTCCTTCAACCAGATCATGCTCTCGGCCATCCACCCCGCTCTGGCCGACAGCCGCGGCGTCAAGGTCTTCTGGCAGGAGGCGGTGCTCAACGTGGCCATCGCCGTGGTGGTTACTATCTCCATGACCTGGGTGGGTCTGCTGGTCATTAACTCTCTGCTGGTGCTCCCCGCCGCTGCGGCCCGGAATTTGGCCCGGAATATGAGGGGGTACCACCTTGTCTCCGTCCTGGGGGCTGTGGCCGCGGGCCTCGCGGGCCTTATGACCTCCTACTATATCGGTTCCTCCGCCGGCGCGTCCATCACCCTCTACCTGGCGCTCTGGTTCGCCGTCACCTTTCTCCTGCGCCGCCGGCGGGAGTAAAGCACGCGGCGGCGGCGCAGCACTTCTGTCATGCTTTGCACGCCTCGCGGGCGGGTCGCCTTCCCTGCGGCTCCAGGCAAACCCGGCCCGCCTGAGAGCGGCCCTGGGCTTTGCCCGTCGCTCCGGTCCAGGCCCCCCTGCTCGGCGGCGCAGCACTTCTATAGAAGGAGGTATTGCCCATGGAAACGCCCGCCCCCAAACCCCCTAGGGTCCCGTTTTGGAGTTCTCTCCAGACCAAGTTTGCCCTGACCTATATCGTGGTCATCGCGGCGGTGCTGCTCCTCCTCAATACCTACCCTGTCCTGGGCTCACGGGATCTGGTCATCACCTCCAAGGAGACAAACCTCAAAAATCAGGCCTCCCTCATGGCCTCCAACCTGGCCACTCTGGAGCGGCTGTCCCTTGACAACCGGGACAAGGTGGAGCGGGTCATCGGCGACCTGCCCGACGTGGGCTTGGGCCGCATCGTGGTCACCGACTCGTCGGGACTCATCCTCTATGACAGCGGCGAGACCAGCGGCACCGTGGGCCGGTACGCCCTCTTTGGCGAGGTGACCACCGCCCTCAAGGACAGCGGGTACGACGTATTCCGCTGCGAATACCGGGACGGGGCCTTCCGCAGCCGGGCCGCCTCCCCGGTGACCTACCGCAACTCCCTCATCGGCTCGGTCTACCTCTACGAGTACGACACCGCCCAGGGCGCTCTCCTGGTGGGCATGCAGAAAAACCTGCGCAACCTCTCCATCGTCATCTGCGTGGTGGCGGTGCTGCTGAGCCTTGTCTTCTCCCGCGCCCTCACCCGCCGGATGGGTACTCTCCTCCGGGCCATCCATATTGTCCGGGAGGGGGAGTACAGCCACCGGGTGGGCCTGGGCGGGCATGACGAGCTGAGTCTCCTCTCCGACGAGTTCGACCAGCTCACGGGCCGTCTCCAGACCACCGAGGAGGTCCGCCGCCGCTTTGTCTCCGACGCGTCCCATGAGCTGAAGACCCCCCTGGCCTCCATCCGTCTCCTCACCGACTCCATTCTGCAGTCCGAGCAGATGGATGCCGACACGGCCGAGGAGTTCGTCAGCGACATCGGCGAGGAGGCCGAGCGCCTCACCCGCATCACCGAAAAGCTCCTCACCCTCACCCGCATGGACGCGGCAGAGCCCCTCAGGGCCGAGCCGGTGGACGTCAAGCATGTGGTGGAGAAGGTCCAGCATATGCTCACCCCTCTGGCAAAGGCGGTGGACGTGGCGGTGGAGTGCACGCTGGACGAGGGCTGTATCGTCCTGTGCACCCGGGACGACCTCTATCAGATCGCCTTCAACCTGATGGAAAATGCCGTCAAATATAACCTCCCCGGCGGGCATGTCATGGTTTCCCTCCGGGGAAAAGTCCTCCCGGACGGGAGCGCCGCCGTCTCTCTCACGGTGGAGGACACCGGCGTGGGCATCCCCGAGGAGGACCTGCCCAAGATCTTCGACCGGTTCTACCGGGTGGACAAGGCCCGCTCCCGGGCCGCCGGCGGCACCGGGTTGGGCCTCTCCATCGTGCGGGACACCGCCCAGCTCCACGGCGGCAGCGTCTCCGTCCGCCGCCGGGCCCCCCTGCCGGGTACCTGCTTTGAGCTGATCTTTCCCCGCTATGACGGGAGAGGGGAGGGGGAGGCATGAAGAGACGCGTGATGGGCCTCCTGTGCGCCCTGGCCCTCCTCCTCTCGGCCTGTGCGCTGCGGGGAGAAGAGCAGGAGCAGGGGGAATACAAGGTCTACTTCGCCGTCCGGGGGGAGCGGGGCGGCGCACAGT
>DATMXU010000312.1:0-13875 GCA_035562355.1 Pseudoflavonifractor sp. | reverse complement strand
AGGTCTCCGTTTTCACAGTGGCAGCCCAGGACGCCACCCTCGGCCCCCACGGCCTGGATGATCTCATAGGCCGCCCTGTCGCTGATGCGGAGGTTGTCGTAGGCGAAGTAGACCTTATAGGAAGTGATGCCCGCCGCCGTCATTTGGGGCAGCTCCTCACGGATGCGCTGGTCCCAGTCCTTGATGGTCATATGGAAACTGTAGTTGCAGGATGCCCGCCCGTCGGCCCGGCTATGCCAGGTCTCCAGCGCGGAGGCGAGAGAGCAGCCCCGCCGGCTCTCGGCAAAGTCCAGCACGCAGGTGGTGCCCCCCACGATGGCGGCCTTGGTGCCCGAGACCCAGTCGTCCGCCGTCTCATTGGGGAGGCCCTTATTCATCTCAAAGTGGGTGTGGGTGTCGATAAAGCCGGGGAAGACGAGCTTTCCGGAGGCGTCGATGACCCGGCTGTCCCCCAGGGGGAGGCTGGGGCCGATCTCGGCGATTTTGCCGCCGTCCACCCGTAAATCGGCCCGGGTAAGGCCGGTGGGGAGGACCAGGGTGCCGCCGCGCAGGAGAGTTGACATAGCAATCACCTCATAATTCAGGAAATGGAGCAAAGCGGCGTACCGGCGTTCCCAAAATTGGGGCCGGTACGCCGAAAGGCTCATGGATGGATGTTGTGCTGATCGAAGGCAGTTAAAAGCTGATCCATATCGGGTTTTACCAGCATGGGCTCGCCTGCCGCCCTGATGCCGCTGGCCACGTCCTTCAGGCCGTTGCCGGTGACCACGCTGACCACGGTGGAGCTGGGGGAGATAAGACCAAGCTCCAGGACCTTCTTCACGCCCGCGGTACCGGTGACACCGGCAGGCTCGCCAAATACGCCGCAGGTGCGGCCCAGGAGACGCATGGCGGCTAAAATCTCCTCATCGGAGACGTTGACCACCACGCCGCTTGACTCCCGGATGGCCATAAGTGCCTTGTCCGCGTTGCGGGGCACCCCGACGGCGATGGAGTCGGCCAAGGTATTCTCCTCCATGGGACGCCAAGGGGCATCCTCCGCAATGGCACGGTTTAAGGGGCAGCAGCCCTCGGCCTGGACCGAGATGAGCCGGGGGAGCCGGTCGATGAGCCCGGCGGCATGGAGGTCCTTGAGACCCTTCCAGGCCCCGGCGATGGTGCAGCCGTCCCCCACCGAGAGGGCGATGTAGTCGGGCACCTGCCAGTGGAGTTGCTCCATAATTTCCAGGGTGACCGTCTTCTTTCCCTCAAGGAGATAGGGGTTGATGGCGGCGTTGCGGTTGTACCAGCCCCACTTGTCGATGGCGGCCTTAGAGAGCTCGAAGGTGTCCTCATAGGTGCCGTCCACGCTGATTACGGTAGCCCCGAAGATCTGGAGCTGGGCGACCTTTCCTTTCGGCGCCCGGGAAGGGACAAAAATGTAGCTATGGAACCCCGCCGCCGCCGCATTTCCCGCCAGGGAGGAGGCGGCGTTGCCGGTGGAGGAGCAGGCGATGGTGTCGGCCCCCGCCTCGCGGGCCTTGACCACCGCCATGGCGCTGGCCCGATCCTTGAGGGAGGCGGTGGGATTTTGCCCGTCGTCCTTGATATAGAGGGTCCCGAGGCCCAGGACCTTGGCCAGGCTGTCGGCCTTGTAGAGCGGCGACCAGCCCACCCGCAAAGGGGTGGGGGCGCTGTCGGTCTCCACCGGGAGGAAGGCCCGATACCGCCACATGGAGAAGTCCTGGGAGGAGGACAATGCCTCACGCGAGACGATTGTTCTGATGTAGTCGTAGTCGTACTCGACGTCCAGCATACCGCCGCAGGAGCAGGTGGTCAGATTGGGATGGGCCTCATAGGTCAGGCCGCAGCGCACGCACTTGGCGTGGATGACATTTTTCATGGGGACGGAGCCTCCTTCTGAGTGGAATAGGGGAGCGGTGCGCCGATGCGTTGCGCGCTACAGAGCGCGGCTCTTTATAGTTCCTTCAGCACCCCGGCGGCGTCATTGAAGGCGTTGATAAGCTCATCCAGTGCGTCGGCCTGGCCGTGGACATCCTCCCATACGCTGCCGTACCAGAGGTCATTGAGCTCCTCGGCGGTGCGGCCCTGCTGCTCCACCCAGGTGTAGTACTTCAGGTTGTGGACCCGCTTGCTGCCCTGATAGCCCAGCTCCTCCATGTTGTCGGTGCGCAGGCCCAGCATATGGAGGTGGTGGTCTACCGCCGCGTCACACGCGGTATAGGGGCCGTACTGGTCGTTGAGCTCCTGGACGCGGGAGCCGTACATGTCGGCGCTGTCGGTGAGGACTGTGGCCACCACGTCATGCCCGGTGAATTCGTAGAACTTGGCCATCTTGATGCAGCAGAGCACGTTGGCGCAGCCCGAGATGCCGAGCCAGGAGAGCTTCCGCAAAGTCTCGTCGTCCACCCCGGCCTCTTCCTTGAGGTACTTGAGGCCCGCCGGATCGTTGAAGAGACGCAGGAGCCGCTGGGAGTCCTCGTCGTCGATGGCGATGACCATGTCTGTGTTCTTCACGTTGTGGATCCAGGGCACGTGCTTGTCGCCGATGCCCTCGATGCGGTGGCCGCCAAAGCCGTTATTGAGGATGGTGGGGCACTGGAGGGCCTCGCCCACCGCCAGCTTCATGCGGGGATAGACCTCCTTGAGGTAGTCGCCGCAGCCGATGGTGCCCGCGCTGCCCGAGGTAAAGCAGGCGCCCGCCATGCGGTCCCCGGGGCGCTTGATGGCCTCGAACACGCTGGACACCGCGTCTCCGGTGATCTGGTAGTGCCAGAGGTGGTTGCCCATCTCCTCGAACTGATTGAAAACCATGCACTGGGGGTCGCGCTTGAGCTCGTTTGTCTTGTCAAAAATCTCCTTTACGTTGCTCTCGCAGCCGGGGGTGGCGATGACCTCGGCCCCGATGGAGTGGAGCCAGTCAAAGCGCTCCTGGCTCATCTCGGCGGGGAGGATGGCCACGCCGTGGACGCCCAAGAGCTTGGAGTTAAAGGCGCCGCCCCGGCAGTAGTTGCCGGTGGAGGGCCACACGGCCTTCTGAGTCGTGGCGTCGAACTGGCCGGTGACCAGCCTCGGCACCAGACAGCCGAAGGAGGCGCCCACCTTGTGGCACCCGGTGGGGAACCACTTGCCCACCAGGCACACGATACGGGCGCTCACGCCGGTGAGCGAGGGGGGCAGCTCTACGTAGTTGGGTACCTGCTGGAAGAGGCCGCCGCTCTCCTTGGCCTCGTTCTTCCAGGTGACGCGGAAGAGGTTTACCGGGTCCACATCCCACAGGCCGGTCTGCCGCAGCTTGTCCTGGATGGAGGCGGGGATGGTCTCGGGGTGTTTCATCTGGACGTAGGTAGGGATAACGATGCCCGCCTCCCGGGCCTTTTTGACGTTGCGGCTGAGCCGTTCGCGGTTGACAGTCAGGTCGATCATAGAAATGCCTCCTTTTTATTTGCTCAAGCTTTATTTTCGTCCAAATAGCTATATAAGGTATATTTGGAGATGCTGAAGTAGGATGCGATCTTGTCCCCCGATTTGGTGATGAGCATTGCCCCCGCATCGTTGAGGAAACGGACGGCCTTGATCTTATCCTCCCGGTCCATGAGGGCCACGGGCTTGCCGATGAGTTCCACGGATTCCTGGATGAGGTCGTCCAGCAGATCCCCCACGCTGCGGGTGATGCGCTCCGGCTCCCGTTGAGGGGCCGCCTGGGGGGATACAAGGGGCCGCAGGACGTTCTCAACGGTCAGGAGGGCGGATACATCGAAATTGATGGCGAAGATGGCCTCCACCTCCCCCTCCGGATTCTTGATGTAGAGGGTGGAGGATTTGAGGATCTTCCCGTCTGGGGTGCGGGTCAGGTAGGCCAGCTGGTCCTCCTCCACGGCACGGCCCTGGCGGAGAAAGTCCAGCACCACATGGCTGGGTCCATCTCCCGTCTTCCGGCCCGAGACCTGGCCGTTCTCGATGTGGACCACCGTGTGCTCCAGATTGTCGGTGGTCAGGTCGTGAATGGCCACCTCGCAGGAGGGACCGAAATGGATTGCCATCCCGTGGGCCATCTGCTTTAAAAGAGACAGGCGCTCCTGGCTGAGCATGGGCATTCCCCCTTATTTTTTTGATTAAAGTAATCATACCATAGAAGGAGGAGAAATCAAGGGAGAAACAAAAACTTTAAGCGTTGCAAAAAAACTTTTGTTTTCCATTGACAGTAGAAAACATTGTGTTATGATGGTAGGGAAAGATAGCAGTTGCCACAGATATCGCCCCTGAAGGGCGGTTATTCGTGGTTAAAATGACGACAAATGACCGAAATGGGCATATTAGGGCATGTATTGAGCTGACTGAGTAGGAGGTGCCGCTGATGGTACTTGGTAAGAGTGTTCCAAGGGTCGACGGTTACGAAAAGGTGACCGGACGGGCTAAATATACTGACGATCTGGTGGCGAAGAACGCTCTGATCGCAAAGATTCTCCACTCCACCATCGCCAACGGCCTGGTGAAGAGCATGGACACCAGTGAGGCGGAGAAGGTCCCTGGCGTGGTCAAGGTCGTGACCTGTTTCGACGTGCCCAATTTCCCCTTCCCCACGGCGGGCCATCCCTGGTCCACCGACCCCCACCACCAGGACCCGGCCGACCGGCTGCTCCTCAACCGGCGGGTGCGCCTCTATGGGGACGATATCGCCGCCGTCATCGCCGAGGACGAGGTGTCCGCCTCCAGGGCCTTGCGGGCCATTAAGGTGGAATATGAGGAGTACCCTTTTGTCCTTTCCCCCGAGGAGGCCATGAAGGACGGGGCGCCCGTGGTCCACGATGAGGTCGAGAACAATATTCTGGGCCACACCAAGGTCGAAAACGGCGATTTTGAGGAGGCCATCAAGGAGCCCGGCCTCATCAAGGTCGAGAGCGTATATGAGACCCCCATTGTCCAGCACTGCCACATCGAGGTGCCGGTATCCTACGCTTACATGGAGCAAGGCCGAATTACCGTGGTTGCCTCCACCCAGATCCCCCATATCGTCCGGCGTATCGTGGGCCAGGCGCTGGGTATCCCCTGGGGCAAGGTGCGCATTATCAAGCCCTACATAGGCGGTGGTTTCGGCAACAAGCAGGACGCCCTGTACGAGCCTCTCAACGCCTTCCTCACCACCCAGGTGGGGGGCCGCCTGGTGAAGCTGGAGCTCTCCCGGGAGGAGACCTTTTTTGACACCCGCGTCCGCCACGCCATCAAGTTCTATACCACGGCCTATCTGCGTCCTGACGGACGTCTGGTGGCCAGGGACCTGAAAGCTTACTCCAACCAGGGCGCCTACGGCTCCCACGGACACAGCATTCTCTCCAAATCCCTGAGCTCCTTCCGCCAGCTCTATAACGACGAGAAGGCCGTCCGGGTGGAGGGGTGGACGGTATACACCAATATGGCCACCGCCGGCGCTATGCGCGGCTACGGCACGCCCCAGTCCGTCTTCTGCATGGAGGCTATGGCCGAGGACTGCGCCCGTGCTGTGGGCATGGACCCCCTGGACTATCGCAGGAAGAACATGATGCCCGTGGGCTATCAGGACCCCTTTTCCAAGAACATCAATTACTATGACAGCTTTAACCAGTGCCTGGAGAAGGGCAGAGAGTACATCGAGTGGGACAAGAAACGGGAGCTCTATAAGAACCAGACCGGCCCCATCCGCCGGGGCGTGGGCGTGAGCCTCTTCTGGTATAACACCGCCGTCTGGCCCATCTCCCTCGAAATTTCCTCCTGCCGCATGGTGCTCAACCAGGACGGCAGCATCCAGCTCCAGGTGGCCGAGACCGAGATCGGCCAGGGGGCTGATACCGCCTATGCCCAGATGGCGGCCGACACTCTGGGCATCCCCTTTGAGGACGTCCACGTCATCTCCACCCAGGACACCGACGTGACTCCCTTCGGCCTGGGGGCCTATGGTTCCCGCCAGACCTACGTGGCCGGCATGGCCATCCGCCAGACCGCCGAGATGCTCAAGGAGAAGATCCTTAAATTCGCATACGAGTATACCCGTATGCAGCCGTACAACATGGACATCGTGGACGGCAATATCGTCTGGAAGACCCGGGACAACCAGGTCCTCATGAGCCTGGGCGAGCTGGCCACCGAGGTGCTCTACTCCACCACCCACTCCTCCCACATCACCGCGGAGAGCACTGCACAGTGCAAGAGCAACGCCTACAGTTTCGGCTGCGCCTTCGCCGAGGTGGAGGTGGATATCCCCCTGGGAAAGGTAAAGCTCCTGAATCTCATCAACGTGCACGACTGCGGCACCCTCATCAATCCCCAACTGGCGGCGGCGCAGGTCCACGGCGGCATGAGCATGTCCATCGGGTTCGGCCTGAGCGAGCAGCTCCTCTACGATGAGAAGACGGGTAGGCCCCTCAACGATAACCTGCTGGACTACAAGCTCTCCACCATGATGGACCACCCCCATCTGGAGGCTCAATTCGTGGAGAACCCGGAGCCCACCAGCGCTTACGGCACCAAGGCTCTGGGCGAGCCGCCCACGGTTCCCGCAGCCCCCGCCATCCGCAACGCCATCCTCCACGCCACGGGCGTGTCGGTCAACACCCTTCCCATGAACCCCCATACGCTTTTCCCGGCTTTCAAGGAAGCGGGACTGATTTGATGACGCAGGGGCAATCGCAACCGGAAAGGAATTGGTTTTATGTACGATCTCGAAGCGCTGTATGAGGCCACCAGCGTCGCCCACGCCGTCGAGCTTTTGGCCGAGCACCCCGAGGCCAAAATCATCGCCGGGGGCAGCGACGTGCTCATTGAGATGCGCGCGGGTAAGCTGGCGGGCTGCACCTTGGTCAGCATTCAAAAACTGGATGAGCTGCGGGGCGTCTCTCTGGAGGCTGATGGCTCCCTGAAAATTGGACCGGTGACCAGTTTCTCCCACATCACAAAGGACCCCCTTATCCAGAGGTATATCAATGTCCTGGGCGAGGCGGTGGACACGGTGGGCGGCCCTCAGATCCGCAACATCGGCACCATTGGCGGCAACACCTGCAACGGCGTCACCTCGGCCGACTCGGGCTCCACGCTGGTGGCCTGGGAGGCGGTGATGGAGTACACCGGCCCCAACGGGGTGCGGCGGCTGCCCATCGGTGAGCACTACGTGAAGGCGGGCAAGGTGGCCCTGGAGCCGGGTGAGCTGCTCACCGCCATCTACATCCCCGAGGAGAGCTACCGGGACACCTATGGCCACTATATCAAATACGCCATGCGGGGCGCGATGGATATCGCCACCTTGGGGTGCAGCGTGAACGTCCGTCTCTCGGCGGATAAGAAGATCATCGAGCGCGCCCGCCTTGCCTACGGCGTGGCCGGGCCGGTGCCCATGCGCGCACCCAGTGCCGAGGCCGCCGTGGCGGGTCTCCCGGTCTCGGAGGAGACCGTGGAAGCCTTCGGCAAGGCCGCCCTGGCCGACGTGAATCCCCGCACCAGCTGGCGCGCCACCAAGGAGCTTCGGCTTCAGATGGTAGAGGAGCTGGCCAAGCGGGCGCTGCGGGAATCCATCCGTCTTGCTGGAGGTGTACTATGATTCAAAGGCAATTGGTGCGCTGCACCATCAACGGCAAGGAGCGGGAGGCCATGGTGGACGTCCGCGCCTCCCTCACCGACATGCTGCGCAACGACTACTCCCTCACCAGCGTCAAGAAGGGCTGCGAGGTGGGCGAGTGCGGGGCCTGTAACGTAATTATCGACGGCGAGTGCTTTAACTCCTGCATCTACCTGGCTGTCTGGGCCGACGGGAAGAGCATCCGCACGGTGGAGAGCCTGCTGGGCCCGGGCGGCGAGCTGTCTGAGATCCAGCAGATCTTTATAGAAGAGGGCGCCGTGCAGTGCGGTTTCTGCACCCCCGGTTTTCTCATGACGGCGGTGGAGATATTGGAGAGCGGCAGGGACTACAGCAAGGACGAGCTGCGCAAGCTCCTCTCCGGCCACCTCTGCCGCTGCACCGGGTATGAGAACATCCTCAACGCCGTCGTCAAGGCGGTAGCTCTGGCCCAAAAGCGCAGGGTAGGCGAGAAAGTCTGACTAAATGCCCCGCAGAAAATAAAATCGAAAAAATGTCCCGCCCGGACTTTGTCCGGGCGGGACTTAGCCTGTCAAAGAAGTCCTACGGGACCTCTTTGACAGGCTGCTACACTTTTTGAAACACCGTAAGAAGTTTCAAAAAGTGGTTTTTCCTACACGCGAAAGGGAACCCTGACGGTTCCCTTTCACACTATCCCTCCCTCCGAGATGTTCGGTCTGGGTGTTTTGACAGTCTGTGTCCCGCCTGGGCTCTGCCCGGGCGGGACTCCTTCTTCTCTGGCCGCTGCGGCCAGAGCCGCCCTGACGTGTCAGGGGCGAGGGGGACATCAAAAGGGGAACCGGTCCGCAGACCGGTTCCCCTTTTGTATCTGGGGGAGAGAGCGTCCCCCTAGGCTAAGCTTTTAGCACTTCTCAAAGATAGTGGCCACGCCCATGCCGCCGCCGATGCAGAGGGTGGCGAGGCCCAGCTTCGTGTCGGGCCGCTTCATCATCTCGTGGAGCAAAGTGACGATGATCCGCGCACCCGAGGCGCCCACGGGGTGGCCCAGAGCGATGGCGCCGCCGTTGACGTTGACCTTGCTCATGTCAAACTCCAGATCGCGGCACACGGCGATGGACTGGGCGGCGAAGGCCTCGTTAGCCTCCACCAGGTCGAGATCCTTCACGGTGAGGCCGGCCTTCTTCAGGGCGTTGCGGGTGGCGGGCACGGGGCCGTAGCCCATGATGGAGGGGTCCACGCCGCCCTGACCCCACGAGATCAGCTTGAAAAGGGGCTTGAGGCCGTGCTTCTCGACCGCCTCGCCGGAGGCGAGGAGAACCGCGGCGGCGCCGTCGTTGATGCCGGAGGCGTTGCCCGCAGTGACGCGGCCGCCGTCGGGCTTGAAGGCGGGCTTGAGTTTCGCCAGGGCCTCTATGGTGGTGGCGCGTGGGTATTCGTCCTTCTCGAAGGGGACGGTCTCACGCTTGACCTTCACCATGACAGGGACGATCTCCTCCTTGAACCGGTCCTCCGCCAGGGCGGCGGACGCCTTGTTCTGGGATTCGAGGGAGAAGGCGTCCAGCTCCTCACGGGAGATGTTCCACTGGTCGCAGATGTTTTCAGCGGTGATGCCCATATGGTAGTTGTTGAAGGCGTCGGTCAGCGCGTCGTTGATCATAGTGTCGATGAGCTTGGCGTTGCCCATGCGCGCGCCGTACCGGGCGGTGGGGATAGCGTAAGGGGCGGCGGACATATTCTCGGTGCCGCCGCACATTACCAGGTCCGCGTCTCCCACCTGGATGGCGCGGGCTGCCTCAATGACGCTCTTCATGCCGGAGCCGCAGAGCATGTTGATGGCATAGGCGGGCACCTCCGCGGGAATGCCGGCATTGATGGAGGCCTGGCGCGCCACGTTCTGCCCCTGGGCGGCGGTGAGGATGCAGCCGAACATGACCTCGTCCAGCAGCTCGGGCTTCACATTGGCGCGGGCAAGGGCCTCCTTCATCACGACAGAGCCAAGCTGGGCGGCGGGGATGTCCTTCAGGGCGCCGCCGAAGGAACCCACGGCGGTGCGGCAGGAGCTGACAACATAGACGTCTCTCATAAATTCTTGACCTCCAAAATGAATGTTTTTGTACGGTATCCTGAGTATACCTGACGGAGCGTCAAAAAGCAAGAGGGAATATGTTAATTTATTAACGATAATTTATGGTCTCTAAGCCGCCGGAATTGGAATATCAGCCAATGGACTCCACAGCCTTGGGGTCGGAGTACTTCTCGCCGCCGCCCTGTTGACGGTACTCCGCCCAGGTGACGAGCTGATCGCCGGAGTAGCCCAGCTCCCGCAGGACCTTCAGGGTCTCGGTGGCGGTGGTCTGGAGGGTGACGGGGATGGTCGTGGTCCAGTCCTCGGTGGCGTTGGAGCCCAGGCTGCTCTTGGGCACAAAGAAGGTAAAGGCCAAGTCGTTATAGTAGCAGTTTTCATACCGCTCGGCGTTTTGGAAGAGGTAACGCCTGCCGATGCGCCCGGCGGTCATATCGGCCTGGACGGCGGCCAGCAGTCTGTCCCGGTCCGCCTGGTTGGAGATAGTGGCCGTGATATAGTCTTGCTCGGTGGAGTCATAGATGTTCAGCGAGGTATACGCCAGCGACGCGCCTTTGATCAAGCTGCTCCAGTAGCCCTGCGCCAGGCTGGCGGGGCGATTGAGGATATCGTCGAGGAGGGCTGTGACCGAGCCGGGGTCGGTCAGGGCGTCGGCATAGAGGGGGAGGCGGTACTGCCGGCGGATCTCCCGCCCGTCGGCGAGGGTGTATCGGAGCATGAGGTCGGTGGTGGCGGTGTGTTCCAGGTCTGCCACCGTGCCGTCGGATAGGGTTCCCTCCCGCCAGGACGTATTGTAATCATAGCGGTCGGTATTGGCGGTTTCGGTCCGGAGGGTATTTTTGTTGGCGGAGATGACGCCCTGGAGCTGGAGAACCGTGTCGATATCGGCGGGATCGGTGAGGGTGAAAAAGACGCTGTTGGCTGCATCATAGGGCATGGTGTTCACACCGGAGATGGAGACCGAGACCACGTCGCTCCGCTTGGGTACGCGGTTAAAGCCGAAGAGGTCCAGATCGGTGACCGCAAAGGCGGCCACCAGCACGAGGGAGAAAGCGACAAGCCCTCTCCACGACCGGGCAAAGACCCGGAAGGTCTTCTTGAGGAGCATGTCGGCAACGAAGTAACCCGCCGCGCCCCACACGAGAAGGGGCAGGAGAATGACCCAGTTCCCGCGGGGAAACAGGGAGCGGAAGGTCTGGTAAAACCAAGTGCCCACCACCACGGCCGCGCAGAAGGCCACGCCGTACTTGAACACGGGCCGCATCTGGCGGACCGAGACCACGTCCCCCGCCGTCTCCAGCCGCCGCTTGCGGTAGATCAGCAGGGCGGCCACGGCCAGGAGGACACCCACCAGCGCGTAGAGCAGAACGGCGGGCATGCCGGTCAGATAGTAGACGCCCGAGGAGGTCACGTCGTAGCGTACGGCCCTCACCAGCCTGGACACGGGAGTAAACCACTCGGCCACCGAATCCATCCAGGTGGTGCCCCAGAAACCGAAGAGGAGCTCCCTCAGGAGGGCGTTCACGACAAAGACGACCCCCATGACCAGCCAGTTCAGGATGCCGTAAAAGATGGGCAGGGCCAGCAGATTGCCTGTGAACATGGCGCAGAAGACGGCGAAGGAGTAGAAGAACAGGGCGATGAGGCTCTGGGCCGCCAGCCAGAGGACCAGAACGCCGGGGTATGGGTACCCCCCTGCCAGTAGGGAGAGGAGGAAGATCAGCGCGTTGGGCAGCAGGAGGAAGGCGAGGCCCGACAGGTAGTTGGTGAGGAAGAGACCCTCTCGGGTGATGGGCAGGGCGTGCATGAGCTGGACGCTCCTGTTGTTGTAGAGATAGGAGAAGACCGCCATGGCCGAGAGGAGGCCGAAAAAGACCGCCATGCCGACGCCGAAGGGGAGAGAGGACAGCACCAAAGTCGAAAGGTGGGCGGGCGAGTGCAGAATCTGCAGGGGCAAAACCAGGAGCCACAGGACCAGGTAGACCCCCCAGATGGGCCAGAAACGGGTGATATTCTTTCGGAAAAGGGTCGGGTTAAAGCACGACTTCACGGACCGCATAGTCCTCACCTCCCAGCTCATAAATAAAGATCTCCTCCAGCGTCAGGGGCAGGGCCTCCATTAGAATGGGGGCATAGACCGCCAGGCGGTTCGTGACCTCGGCGGCGTTGCCGCGGACGATGAGGGTATGGATGCGCCCCACCTGGGACACGTTGAGAACTTCCAGGTCGTCGGGCAGCTTGGGCAGCTCCCGCTCCTGAAAGACCACCTGCATCTTCACCAGGTTTTCCTGCAGATCAGAGAGGCTGCGCTCAATGAGCACCCTCCCGCGGGAGAGGATGCCCACATGGTCGCATACGTCCTCCAGCTCGCGGAGATTATGGGAGGAGACCAGCACCGTGGTACCGTACTCGGCCACGTCCCCCAGAAGGAGCCCCCACACCTGGCGGCGCATGACGGGGTCCAGCCCGTCCACCGGCTCGTCCAGTACCAATACCTCGGGCCGGCAGCACAGGGCCAGCCAGAAGGCTGCCTGTTTCTGCATGCCTTTGGAGAGACGGCGGATGGCCTGCTTTTCATTTACGTTGGTGAATACGTCCCGCAGGGCCTGATACCTCACCATGTCAAACTTGGGATAAAAGCCCCGATAAAAGGCCGCCATATCCTTGGTCGAGGCCGAGAGGAAATAGTAGAGGTCGTCGGGGATGCCCGAGATGCGCGCCTTGACGGCGGGGTTTTCATAGACGGCCTGGCCGTCCACCGTGATCGTACCCGCGTCCTGCCGCCACACGCCGGTCACGTGGCGCAGCAGCGTGGATTTTCCCGCGCCGTTAGGCCCCACCAGCCCGTAGACCGACCCGGTGGGCACCGTCATGGTGAGGTCGTTCAGCGCGTGGAACCCGTCAAAATCCTTGACCAGGTTCTTCACTTCAATCATACCGATTCCTCCTTTTTTCCGGCATTCAGTACCCGCCGGGCCAGCGCGTCCGGGTTCATACCCAGAAAGAGAAGCTCGGCGGCGGTGGCGTCGAATTGACTGAGCAGCGCCTCCCGCCGCGGCGCAGTTTCGCCGGAGGGAAGAGCAGCAAAGGATCCCCTGCCCGCCTGGGTGGAGAGGTAGCCTTCTCCCTCCAGGCTCTCATAAGCGCGCTGAATGGTGTTGGGGTTGATGGCGAGAGAGGCGGCCAGGGAGCGGACCGAGGGGAACTGCTCGCCGGGCTGGATGGCGCCCGATACCACCAGGTGGCGCAGGCCGTCCTTTACCTGCTCGTAGATGGGACGCGCGTCCCGTGCGTTGAGACGAATCATAGCGGCGTCTCCTTTCAGAGTTGGAAAAACTGTATGAACATAGATAGTACAGTAAGCATATCAGTCCCCGCAGCAGGCTGTCAATTAGAAGAAGCTTAAGATTCTATGACGTTTTGTTTGAAACTTATTTTTTCCACATGACAAACGGCCGCCGACAGGTTATAATGTGCGCAGTAAAGATAGTATATTTTGTACCTGGGCCGCTTTTTTCATCCGCTTTTGCAGACGGCCGAAAGAGATGGCGCCCGGGGATCGTTCACGTTTGTATATTCATAACATAGGGAGGACTTTATGGCAATGACCATTGTGGACGAAAAGAACTGGAGCTGTTTTCTGGAGTGTATCGGCGGTCTGTTGGCCACAGACGAGGTACAGTCCATGAAAAAGATACATCACCACCCCACCACCACCTGCTACGAGCACTCGGTCTTTGTGGCCTACACCGCCTTCCGGCTGGCGCGGCGCTGGGGCCTTGATTACCGGGCCGCCGCCCGGGCGGGCCTGCTCCACGACCTCTACTTATACGACCCCCGGGACCGCTCGGCCTACCAGGGCAACCAGTGCTTTGCCCATCCCAAGGCCGCCCTGCGCAATGCGGACGCCCTGGTGGGGGGCCTGACCGAGAAGGAGAAGAACAGCATCATCTCCCACATGTGGCCCCTGGCCCGGTATATGCCCCGGTACAAGGAGGCCTATGTGGTAAATCTGGCCGACAAGCTCTGTGCCACCGCCGAGGTGCTGGGCTACTGGCGGCGCTCCCGCGTCAAGCGCATCGCCATGGCGGCGTAAGTACGCATACTGCCCTCCGGCGGCTCCGATAGGCCGCGGGAGGGCTTTTCTTGCCCCGCTGTCCACGTCAGAAAGACGGGAAGGTCCGGCGGGGGGCGGGAGAACTTTGTGCACAATCCTAATCGTGAGCAA
>DATMXU010000311.1:0-41970 GCA_035562355.1 Pseudoflavonifractor sp. | reverse complement strand
CACAAGAGGTTCTGAAAACAATTCTGTTCTCAGAACCTCTTGTGATTTGCCTCTCCCCCAGGATGTCGTCTGCCGCCTATGCTCTTGTTCTCCCAAGACAAAATTCCGCATGGCACTTGGCCGCGCAATGGGGGCCGATTTCTGAATAGAAAAGCGAAAACTGCCGTAAAATTGGCGGGATAGGGCTTTACAAGGAGAGGCGAATGGGGTTTAATATAGAGTAGTAAAACTCCACAAGTGAATAGCTGTTTTGTGCCCCGTGCGGCGTATGGCTCGCGGGGCTGAAAGAAGAGAACCAGGTGAGAATCCTGGACGGTACCGCCGCTGTATGCGCCCGGAATCAAGCTCGTTGACGAAAGTCAGCCATTGGGGGGACCTGAGAAGGCAGAGCTTGATCGGCAGGAGATCCCTCTCTGCCAAGGCGTGAGTCAGAAGACCTACAAAACGGGGGAAAGCCCTTGACTGGGCGCAATCAGGCAGAAAACCGGCTGCGGCAATGATTATTAATTGCCGCAGCCGGTTTTATTTTCAGGAGGGCAAAGGGAGTGGTACGGCCTTGAAGGATGCGTTTTCCGGTTACCACCCGGCGGTGGGTTTTATCTATTTTGCACTGGTGTTGGTGTTTTCCATGTGGTTTATGCACCCGGCGGTGCTGGTTATCTCCCTGGCCGGGTCCTTTGCATGGTCGGTCTATCTGGGCGGGCGGAAGACGCTGCGGTTTAATCTCCTTGCCATGCTGCCCATGATGCTCCTCACCGCCCTCATCAATCCCGCCTTCAACCACGAGGGGGAGACCATTTTAGCCTACTTCCCAGGCGGGAATCCCCTCACCCTGGAGGCCGTCCTCTATGGCGTGGCGGCCTCCGCCGTACTGGTCACCGTCCTGTGCTGGTTCTCCTGCTACAATCGGGTGATGACGTCGGACAAATTCGTCTATCTATTCGGACGGCTCATCCCCGCTCTCTCGCTGGTCATCTCCATGGTGCTGCGCTTTGTGCCCAAGTTCCGGGAGCAGCTCAAAGCGGTCACCGGCGCTCAGCGGTGCATCGGCAGGGACCTGTCCAGCGGTTCGATCCGCCGCCGGGCGCGGCAGGGGATCCGCGTCCTATCCATCCTGCTCACCTGGGCGCTGGAGAACGCCGTCGAGACAGCCGACTCCATGAGGAGCCGGGGTTACGGCCTGACCGGCCGAACCGCCTTCTCCATCTACCGTTTCGACGGACGGGATGGCGCCGCCCTCGCCTGGATTGGCGGACTGGGGGCTTTTATCCTGGCCATGTGGCGCTCGGGCGGCTTTTCCTGTAGCTACTTCCCCGCGATTCGGCTGGCCCCGTGGGGTATCTGGTCGGTCTCGGGGGGGCTCGCCTACCTGCTCCTGTGTGCCACGCCATTGATCATAGACTGCTGGGAGGATAGAAAGTGGAAGTATTTGCGATCCGGGACCTGACCTTTTTCTATCCCGGGCAGACCGCCCCTGCCCTGAAAAACGTGAGCCTCACAGTGGAAAAAGGGGAGTTTGTCACCCTCTGCGGCAAGTCCGGCTGCGGGAAGACCACCCTCCTGCGGCAGCTCAAGCCGGTCCTCGCTCCCCACGGGGAAAAAACCGGGGAGATCCTCTTTGAGGGTGCCCCCCTCGACGCGCTGGACCAGCGGGAGCAATCCGGGCGCATCGGCTTTGTCCTCCAGTCCCCGGACAATCAGATCGTCACCGACAAGGTCTGGCACGAGCTGGCCTTCGGTCTGGAGAGTCTGGGGTACGACACGCCCACCATCCGATTGCGGGTGGCTGAGATGGCCTCCTTTTTCGGCATTGAGGCCTGGTTTTATAAGAGCGTCTCCGAGCTCTCCGGCGGGCAGAAACAGCTGCTGAACCTGGCGGCCGTCATGGCCATGCAGCCCTCCGTACTCATCCTGGACGAGCCCACCAGCCAGTTAGACCCCATCGCCGCGGCCGATTTTCTCGCCACCGTGGGGAAGATCAACCGGGAGCTGGGCACCACCATCTTGCTCACCGAGCACCGGCTGGAGGAGGCCTTCCCCCTCTCCGACCGGGTGGTGGTGCTGGACGAGGGCGCACGCATCGCAGACGGCAGCCCCCGCGCCGTGGGAGCGGCCCTGAGAGACCGGGACCACGATATGTTCCTTGCCATGCCCACGCCCATGCGTATCTATGCCGCCGTGCACAGCGACGACGACTGCCCCGTCACCGTCCGGGACGGGCGGGACTGGTTGGCCCGCCGGGCCGAAATCCGGTCGCTGTCCCCCCTGTCTCACCGGCCCGACGCCACCCCCGACGCGCCTCCAGCCGTGGAGCTGGAGGATGTATGGTTTCGCTATGAGAAGGATGGGCCGGACATTGTGAAGGGCCTGAGCCTGTCGGTCCCCCGCGGGGCCTTCTTCGCCGTGGTGGGGGGTAACGGCGCGGGGAAGACCACCGCCCTCTCCCTCCTCTCCGGGGTCAACATCCCCTACCGGGGGACGGTGCGGCTGGAGGGGCGCAAGCTGGGAGATATTCCGGAGCGCGAGCGGTTTGGCGGGGCGCTGGGGATGCTTCCCCAGAACCCCCAGACCCTGTTTGTAAAAAAGACGGTGGAGCTGGATCTCTATGAGATGCTCGACGACGCGGCCCTCTCCCGGGCCGAGCGGACCGAGCGGGTGGCCCGCGTGGCCGAGCTGTGTGAGTTGCGTCCCCTTTTGGAGCGGCACCCCTACGATCTCTCCGGAGGCGAGCAGCAGCGCGCCGCACTGGCCAAGGTCCTTTTACTGGAGCCTCGTATTCTCCTGCTGGACGAGCCCACCAAGGGCTTAGACGGCCACTTCAAGGAGACGCTGGCCCACATTTTGAGGCGCCTTCAGGCTGCCGGGTGTACCATTCTCATGGTGAGCCACGACGTGGAGTTCTGCGCCCGGCATGCCGACCGCTGCGCCCTGTTTTTCGACGGTGCGGTGGTCACCCAGGGGCCGCCCCGGACCTTCTTCTCGGGCAATAGCTTTTACACCACCGCCGCCAACCGCATGGCCCGCGCCCTGCTGCCCGGTGCGGTGACGGCGGAGGACGTGATCCTCGCCTGTGGCGGGACCGTCCCTCCAGAGGACGTAGCCCCCGTCCTTCTCTACCAGGGCGGGACCGGGGAGGAACGGCGGGAGGAGCCCCCCCTGACCCCACAGCGCAGGGCCCTGGGGGTCGGCCTGCTCCTCCTGGCCCTGCTGCTTGCCTGGCGGAGCGTCAAGGGAGCTCCCGTCCTGTCCGGTCTCCTTGCTCCGGCCCTGGGCGGCCTTGCCGGCCAGTGGGCGCAGGCGCTGAGCGTCCTGGCGGCGGTGGGCGCGGCCCTGGCTGGGATTTGGTTCTTCGCTCCGCCCGCCCCTGTTTCGGAGGAGACGGTCCAGGTGGACCGGGTCCACCGCAAGCTCTCCGGGCGCACCATCGCCGCGGCGGGGACGGTTCTTCTGCTGATTCCCCTCACTCTGTGGGTGGGCTCGGTCTATTTTGGCGACCGGAAATACCTCGTTATCTCTTTGCTTATCGTATTGGAGACCATGGTACCCTTTTTCCGCCTCTTTGAAAAGCGCAGACCCCAGGCCCGGGAGCTGGTGGTTCTGGCCGTCCTCTGCGCCATCGCCGTGGCGGGCCGGGTGGCCTTCCTCTTTCTGCCCCAGTTCAAGCCGGTGGCCGCCGTCGTCATTCTCTCGGCCGTGGCCTTTGGCGGGGAGAGCGGCTTTCTGGTGGGGGCGGTATCTATGCTGGTGTCCAACATTTACTTCCTGCAGGGACCCTGGACGCCGTTCCAGATGTTCGCCATGGGCATCATCGGGTTCCTGGCCGGGATCCTTTTCCGCAAGGGGCTCCTCCGCCGCAGCCGGGCGGCTCTGTGTATTTACGGGGGCCTCTCGGTCTTCCTCATCTATGGCGTCATCATGAACACGTACGCTATCTTCCAGTACCAGGCCCACGTCACGTTCGGGATGATCGTCACCTCCTGCATGATGGGCGTGCCTGTGGACCTCATCCATGCCGGTGCCACCGTCTTCTTCCTCTGGGTGGCCGGCCCCGCCCTGCTGGAAAAGCTGGACCGCGTCAAGCGCAAGTACGGCCTGGCCGAGTGAGGGGCACAGGTTCCGCCGGCTGGTAAAAAGAGAAAAGGGAGGGAGACCAATGATCGAGACCATCAGCTTTCCCGTCTATGACGGGAGTATGGCGGAGTACGGGGGACACGAGGGCCTGCAAAGTGCCTGTCGGGCCTTGGGCTGTGGCGGTATCGAGGCCCTCTGGGGCGGCGATGGGGCTATGGATGCCCTGCCCGACGGCTTTGCCCCCGGGTATCACCTGACCTTTTACCCAGACTGGGTGGACTTCTGGCGGGGAGATGAGCCCGCCCTCCTGCGTAAATTCGGCAGCCGGGAGGCCTATGTGGCCTTTTATGGCGGCCCCGGCCGGGAGTCCCTTGTGGAGCAGTATCGGGCAGACCTCCGCCGCGCGGCCCGCCTCGGGGCGCGGTACACGGTGTTCCATGTGTCCGACGTGTCTATTGAGGAGGGCTATACCTATCGGTGGGAGCACAGCGATGAAGAGGTGATGGACGCATCTATCGAGCTTGTCAACCTCCTCCTCGACGGGTCGGATTACCCCTTTGCCCTGCTGGTGGAGAATCAGTGGTGGCCCGGGTTCACCTTAACAGACCCCGCCAAGACCGCCTATCTGCTCAATGGCATCCACTACGCCAACAAGGGCATCCTGCTGGACACCGGCCATCTGATGAACGCCGACCCCGGCCTCCTGACCGAGGCGGACGGTATCGCCTATATCCACAGGATGCTGGACGCCCATGGGGACCTGGCGCGCTATATCCGGGGCATGCACCTCCACCAGTCCCTCTCGGGCCCTTATGTCAGGGCCAATACCGGGCGCCTGCCCGAGCGCATGGGCGACGACTATGTGGCGCGCTTTGGCGAGAGCTACAGGCATATTTTGCAGATTGACCAGCACCGCCCCTGGACCGATCCCGCCATCGCCGGGGTCATCCGGCGTATCGGGCCGGAATTTCTGACCCACGAGCTCTCCTGTAAAAACCGCGCGGAGCGGGAGCGGGCTGTGGTGGTCCAGCGGGAGACACTGAGAAAAGGAGGGCTGTACCAATGAGCGAGCTGTACTATACGGTGAAGGAGCTTGAGGCCGAGGTCCCGCTGGAGGAGTACCTGCAGACGTGCGTGGACGTGCCCAAATTCCTGGTTTTCTGCCGGGCCTGCCCCAACTACGGCGGAGCCTGGTCCTGCCCGCCCTTCGACTTTGATCCCATGGAGCTTTGGCGGCGCTATGGGCGCATGAAGCTCTACGCACGGATGCTCATCCCCGCCGAGCCCGGACAGGAGGCGCAGGCCGCCGTCCGGGCCCTCCAGGCGGAGAAGGACGGGTACTTGGAGCGCCTGCTCCGGATGGAGGCCGCCGACCCCGGAAGCCTGGCTCTGGCCGCCGGGTCCTGTACCCTCTGCAATCCCTGTGCGCGGAAGGAGGGACGCCCCTGTCAAAAGCCCAAGCGGATGCGCTATTCCATCGAGGCCCTGGGAGGCGACGTGGGCCGCACCGCCAGCCAGTATCTGGGGCGGGACCTCCAGTGGATTCGGGCCGGCGTGGTCCCCGACTACCTGATGCTGGTGGGAGCCCTGCTCCTGCCGGCCGGCGGAGGTGTATGAGGTGGATGTTTCAGCCTTGAACGACAAGCTCCCCGGCGTCGATCAAAACGCCCTCCGCCAGTCCGAGGCGCGGTGGGACGGCATCGCCAAGCCCCTGGGCAGCCTGGGGCTGCTGGAGAAGGCGGTGTCCAAAATCGCGGGGCTCACCGGCAGCGCGGACGTGGCGCTGGAGAAGCGGGCCGTGCTGGTGCTGTGCGCAGACAATGGCGTGGTGCGGGAGGGGATCTCCCAGAGTACCAGCGCGGTTACCATGGCGGTGGCTGAGAACCTGACCCGGGGGAAGACCTCGGTTTGCCGGATGGCCGCCGCCGCCCGCGCGGAGGTGATCCCCGTGGACATGGGCATGGCGACCCGCCCCGCGTTCCCCGGGCTTGTGGATATGCGCATGGGGGACGGCACCGGGAACATCGCCGCCGGCCCCGCCATGAGCCGGGAGACGGCGCTGCGGGCGCTGGAGTCCGGCATCACCCTTGCCCGCCGGTGCGCGGAGCAGGGGTATCAAATTGTCTGCACCGGAGAGATGGGCATTGGCAACACCACCACCTCCAGCGCGGTGGCCGCCGTGCTGACGGGGACGGCGGTATCCGCCGTCACGGGCCGGGGCTCGGGCCTCACCGACGAGGGGCTGGCGCGGAAGATCGCGGTCATCGAGAAGGCCATTTCCGTCAACGTACCCGACCCTGGCGACCCCCTGGACGTGCTGGCAAAGCTGGGCGGCTTCGACCTCGCGGGGATGGCGGGCATTTTCCTGGGCGGAGCGCTGTACCGCCTGCCCGTGGTCATCGACGGGTTCATCAGCTCGGTCTCCGCCCTCATCGCCGCGCGGCTCTGCCCCGGAGCGGTCTGCGCCATGCTGCCCAGCCACAGGTCGGGGGAGCCTGCGGGCGCCCTCGTGTTGGACGCGCTGGGGTTTAAGCCGCTCATCAGCGCGGAGATGCGCCTGGGCGAGGGGACGGGGGCGGTCGCCCTGCTGCCCCTTCTCGACCTGGCGCTGGCGGTCTACCACGGCTCCTCCGCCTTTGAGGACATCGGGGTGGCCGCCTACCAGCCGCTGGGGGGCGGAGGAGCATGACGGCCCTTGTCATCGGAGGGGCCGCCTCTGGAAAGAGCGCTTTCGCGGAGGCGCTGACTGTGAAGGGCGGCGCGGAGCCGCGCTACTACATCGCCACCCTCATGCCCTTTGACGGGGAGGACGGCCGCCGTATCGCCCGCCACCGCGAGGCGCGCTCCGGCAAGGGCTTTGTCACGCTGGAGCGGTATACCGGCCTCTCGGGGCTGGTCCTCCCCGCGCGGGGAGCCGCCCTATTGGAGTGCCTGGGCAACCTGACCGCCAACGAGCTCTTCGCGCCCCAGGGCGCGGGGGCCGGGGCCCTGGACGCCGTGGTGGACGGCGTCCTCTCTCTGGCGGAGCAGTGCGGGGACATGGTGGTCGTGACCAACGATGTGTTTGCCGACGGCTGCGTCTATGCCGAGGGGACGAACCGCTACCTGGAGGTGCTGGCCGCCGCCAACGCCGCTTTGGCCCGGCGGTTTGACCGGGTCTACGAGGTGGTCTGTGGTATCCCGCTGCTGCGGAAGGGGGAAACGGCATGACCTTTT
The DNA here is from genome assembly GCA_035562355.1 of Pseudoflavonifractor sp. GTDB lineage: Bacteria > Bacillota > Clostridia > Oscillospirales > Oscillospiraceae > Pseudoflavonifractor. The sequence continues at coordinate 34,683 of DATMXU010000311.1, read as the reverse complement.
TGCGCTCGGCCATTCTGGCCTTTTCTATGTTCTCCCGTATCCCCATGCCGCGGACGGAGTGGAACAAAAAGAACATGCGCTATATGATATGCGCGTTCCCCCTGGTGGGGGTTGCCGTGGGGATCGCCGTCTGGCTCTGGTGGCGGCTGTGCCTCCTGCTGGAGCTGGGCGCGGCCCTCCGCGCCGCCGGACTGGCGCTCCTCCCCGTGGCCGTCACGGGGGCTGTCCACCTGGATGGGTTTTGCGACACGGTGGACGCCCTGGCCTCCCACGCGCCGGTGGAGCGGCGGCGGGAGATCCTGAAGGACCCCCATACCGGGGCCTTCGCCGTGATCTGGGTCTGCGCCTACCTCCTGTTTTACTTTGCGCTGTGCAGGGAGCTTGCCCCCACCCGGGAGGCGATTTTCCTCTATGCCCTGGGCTTTGTCCTGAGCCGCTGTCTGTCCGGGCTGTCGGTGGTGGCCTTCCCCGCCGCCGGCGGCACGGGGCTCCTCTCCACGTTCAAGGCCTCGGCGGAGAAACGTCTGTCCGCCGCCGTGCTGCTGGTTTTATTTTTTCTGGTCTGTATCCTCATGGCCGTCCTTATACCCCTTGCCGGGGTCCTTCTACCCCTGGCCGCATTGCTCTGTTTTGCCGCCCTCTACCGCACCGCGCGGCGGGCCTTCGGCGGCATGAGCGGTGACCTGGCCGGGTGGTTTCTTCAGCTCTGCGAGCTGTCCATGCTGGCGGCGCTGGTATTCATACAGAGGGTGGTGGCGATATGATTTTGATCATCGGCGGCTTTGCCGCCGGAAAGCGCTCATACGCGGGCAGTGCCTTTGGATATAGCCCCGAGGATATGGCGGACGGCGTGCTGGACGACCGCCCCGTGCTCTATAACCTCCAGGAGCTGGTGCGCCGCTCCCCCGGCTCCGCCGACGAGCTCTTCCCTTCCCTGTGCGATAAGGCCGTCGTGATCTGCAACGAGGTGGGTGGCGGCGTCGTCCCCCTGGACAGGGACGAGCGCCTCTGGCGAGAGGCCTGCGGCAGGCTCTGCGTTAAGCTGGCCGCCGCGGCCCGGCAGGTGGTCAGGGTCCACTGCGGCATTCCCCAGGTTCTGAAGGGCTGAGCCGATGGAAGTGCTTTTGCTCCGCCATGCACAGACCGCGGGTAACCTGGAGCGCCGCTACGTGGGGCGCACGGACGAGCCGCTCTGCCCCGCCGGGCGGGCCGCCGCCACTGCCTCCGGCGTCGATACCGGCGTAGCGCTGGTCTACGTCAGCCCTATGCGCCGGGCGGTGGAGACGGCGGCCATCAAATTCCCAAGCGCCCGCCAGATCGTACTACCTGACCTCCGGGAGATGGATTTCGGCGATTTTGAGTACCGGACTGCGGACGAGATGGCGGCCGACGCCGCCTACACCCGGTGGGTGGACAGCGGATGTACCGGGCCCTGTCCGGGGGGAGAGAGCCCCGCGGACTTCCAGGCGCGGAGCTGCCGCGGCTTTGCCGAGGCGGTGGAGGACGCCACGGCCCGGGGCGCGGCCCGCCTTGTGCTCGTAGCCCACGGAGGTACGGTGATGGCTGTCATGAGCCGCTGGGCCCGGCCCGTCCGGTCCTACTTCGATTGGGCGGTGGGCAGCTGCGGAGGCTATCGGGCCAGGCTTGATGTGGAGCGCTGGCCTATGGCCCCCCAATTGACGGACGCCACCTTTATTGGATAAAAATAGATGGGACGGCTCCTGCTTCGGAGCCGTCCCATTTTTACGAAATATAGGAAAGAACGTCTTTGCTGGGGCGCATACATCTGCGCGCCGGGAGAGACGCTCCATAAAAGCGATTGGGCGGGACAGGAGACAATGTTGGCAGACATGGCGTCCTGCCGCCGCCTGAAAGAGGGGTGAAGTAAAACAGACATGAAAAAAACTGTACCCCCAAAGGGTACAGCAACAAAGCTATGGACGCCGCCATAGATGACTGCACCCTCCTTGGCTCGAGGAGGTTTCTCGTGCGTCATATACAGGCAGGTATTCTGACTTAGGCGTCCGGCACGGCTCCCCGTCTTCCCAGAGCAAAGGCTCCAGTGACTATGTTGAGGACCGCTCCGCCAATACAGCAACGGCATTGTACGGGATTCTCACCCGTTTCCCTGTTAGGCGCACCCTGAGGGCGCGCACCTGTATACCACTCATTATGAAATTGTCTGTTCTTAAAACCATCATACACCCGTGGAGCGCCGATGTCAAGGGCCGCGTTTCCCCGCCCGCCGGGGCGGGGAAACGCGCGCCTTCCACTCAGGTGAGGGTCTGCCAGTTGGCGGGATAGACGAAATAGGCGTAGCGGGTCTTGTTGGGGGTCTGGAAGTGGATGTGGCTGTTTTTTGGGATATAGATGATGTCTCCAGGCTGGCCTACCACCACGCGCCCGTCGATCTCGATCTCCAGCGTGCCCTCGATGACAAAGTCGTACTCGTCATAGGTGAGGGTCCACTCAAAGCTGGTGTGGTCCAGCTCCATGATGCCGCAGCCCATGCGGGGGGCCTCCTCCAGCGTGACCACGTCCTTGAGGGTCACGCCGTCCTGGCCGAAGGGCTCGCACTTCACGGTGCTGGTCTTGATGCCGATGATGCCGCTGGGGTCCACGTGTTTCTCGAAGTCCGGCTTGGGCGCGCCGCCCGCGACGGATTCCTGGAGGACCTTGGCAACGATTTCGCGGATGAGTTCTTCGCTTACGTTCATGTTAAGTACCAAACCTTTCCGGTTGCGCTTACATCTTGGTGTTCTCGATCTTGGACAGCAGCTTGGGGGCCAAAATATTGGCCAGAATGATGGCGGTGACGCCGGCCACCAGCTTACCCACGATGACCGGGAAGATCATCTCAGGCTCGTTGCCGGCGGTAAAGCCCAGATGGTCGCCGAACACGAAGGCGGCGGACACGGCGAAGGCCACGTTGAGCAGCTTGCCCTTGGGGTTCATGTCGCCCATGATGTTGAACATGGCGATGTTGTTGGCGAGGTTAGCGACCATACCGGCGGAGCCGTTCTCATCCATGCCCAGGGCGCCGCCGATCTTCTTCAGGGCGCTGCCGAAGGTCTTGGTGATCCATTTGACCATGGGGAACGCGCCGATGAGGACGATGGCGATCTGTCCACAGACCAGCAGGCCGGTGTCCAGACCCGACATACCGGTGGTGGCATCCTTCTCGGACATGATGCTGAACACGGGGAACATGATGCCGGTGATCTGCTGGAAGACGGCGATGGCGGTGAGGACCGTGATGACCACAGTGACGCCGGTGCCGAACTTGTTAAAGCCATTGATCATCTTGCCGGGGGCGAACCACAGGCCCACGCAGATGAGGCCGGCGATGATGATGACGGGGACCAGATTGATGAGAATGCGGCCCATGCTCATCTTATAGGGGGTCATGTTCATCACCAGGCCGCCCACGATGCAGCCAATGGGGATGGTAATAAGGCCCGCCAGTACGCCGGCGCCCAGGAAGGGCCGGTCCTCTTTCTTGATGATGGAAAGGGCTACGGGGATAGTGAACACGATGGTGGGACCCATCATGGTGCCCAACATCAGACCGGCGAAGTTGCCGATGGAGGAGTCGGCCGCAAGCTGCATGGCCAGGGGATAGCCGCCCATGTCGCAGGCCAGGATGGTGGTGGCGAACATAGAGGCATCGGCGCCAATGAGGGTATACAGGGGCTTGATGATGGGGCCGAGGACCATGGCCAGCACGGGGGCGGCGGCCACGACGCCCGCCATGGCGATGGCCAGGGGGCCCATGGCGTTGAAACCGGCCTCAAACTCCTCGCCATAACCCAGCTTGTTGCCGCGGATCTTATCCACGGCGCCCACGATCATGAAGATCATCATGATAAACATGATGACGGAGTTGACGGACAGTCCGGAGATCCAGGCTCGAATGCTCTCGACGAAAATACTGGGGTCGGCAGCGGCGATCAGTTCACTAAAATCCATTGATTGTTCCCTCTCTTTCAAATCTGTTGGAATAAAAATGGGTTTTACAGCAGGGACTGGAATACCTGGGTTGCGGGGCGCGGGATAACGCTGGTCCCCACCAGCAGCTCGGCCTCCTGTGCCGCCGCGGCCACCGCCGCGCGGACGGCCCCCACGTCTCCCGTGAGGGTCACAAAGCCCTTGCCGCCGATGGCATAGCCGATGCGCACCTCGATCAGAGTCACGTTGGCGGCCTTGGCGGCCACGTCGGCGGCGGTGATGGCCGAGGCGATGGAGTAGAACTCCAGCACGCCCACCGCGCCCCCCGGGGGCACCTGGGTGGTCATGCTGATGGCGGGGATGAGCTGGGGGTGGACGTTGGGGAGCAGGAGGGTGTTCACCACGAACTCCCCGCCCTGCTTGACCCCCTCCTCCATGGATGCCTTCACGTCGCCGGTCTCGCCGGCGATGATGACGATGTACTTGCCGGGACAGACGGTGGAGGAGCGGATGAGCTCCACCTTTGCGGCCTTCACCATGAAGTCGCTGGTCTCAATGCCTCGGGCGATGCTGGTCAGCTCGACCATGCCGATTGCGCTTGCCATACCGCTCATGCCTCCTTCCGGCGGAGCCTGGCTCCGGCCGAGGTGATTTCTGTCACCACGCCGTCAATGCTGGCGTGGATGTTGGCGGAGAGGGCGTCGGGGGCGGCTGCCGCCAGCAGCTCTCCTCGCGTCACCGCGTCCCCCACGGCCTTGACGGGCACGGCGCTCTTGCCGATGTGCTGCTGGAAGGGGACGAATACGCTCTCCGGCGTCAGGGTGCGGCAGGTCTTGGCGTGGCGGCCGTTGTACTTCACCAGACCCAGGCGGGCCACCAGCCGGTCGGTAGGGGTCTTGGAGGACTCCACCGTCTCCCGGGCCTGGGGGGCCATGTTGCGGGGCACCTGAAGGCCGCGCTTGCGCAGCTCGCCCTTGATGTACCCGTTCACCTTCTGGGGGGAGAGGCCCATAGGGCAGGAGAATAACCCGCAGATGCCGCAGTCGCAGCAGTTGGCCGCGTCTCCAAAGCAGCGCAGGAACTCCTCGTTGTCCTCCATACCAGGCTCGCGCCATAGGTTACGCATAACCAGATGGGGGCGGATCTGGTGCCCGATCAGGTAGCGGGGGCACAGGTCGGTGCACATGCGGCACTGGATACAGGCGCTCTTGGTCTGGACACGGATGGCGCCCATGGGAAGCTCCGCACGCTGAAAGAGGTAGTGGTCCTTGGGCAGGACCAGCAGGTTGCCCGTGGTCTTGGTGACCACCGCCGCATCAATGGCCGCGGCATCGGTGAGAGCTTTGCCCATCATGGGGCCCCCAACGATGACGGAGTAGTCGCCGATGGTGGGCTCCGCCGCCGCGATGCACGCGGTGATGGAGGTGCCCACGGGGACGCAGAGCATGATGGGCTCCTTCACCTCGCCCGTCACGGAGAGGTACTTTTCGGTCACGGCCTTGCCGTCCATGGCGTCCAGGACGCCCAGAAGGGTACCCACGTTATCCACGACGCATCCCACGTCCAGCGGGAGGCCCCGCTCAGGGACCACCCGTCCCGTCACCTGCTGCACCATGGTTTGCTCGTCGCCGGCCGGGTAGAAGGTCTTCATCCGGAAGATCTCGACGTTGGCGTTCATCCGGCGAATGGCGTCCTCCAGAGCGGCGATCTCGGCGAGGTATTTCCCCTTCAGGGCGATGACGGTGTGTTTCGCACCCAGCTGGGCGGCCACCGCCGAGGCGGCGGCGATGATCTGGTCCGGAAAGGTACGGCATAGGTACTTATCCGTCTCGATCAGAGGCTCACACTCGGCGGCGTTGATGATGAAGTACTCCGCCTGGGCCGTGAGCTTTACGTGAGTGGGGAAACCGGCGCCGCCCGCGCCGACAACCCCTGCGGCTTTTACCGCTTCGGTCAGATTCATGACTTGACCATTCCTTTCGCGGTCCCTGGGGAATATTACGACAGGATGCTGAGGTCGATCTCCTGGTCGTCTACGATGCCGACGACCGATGCGTCTACAGGGATACCCATGTCTCCGGCCGCGCTTCGGGCTGAGCTGCCGCCGACGATGAGCACCGTCTCCCCCATGCCCGCGCCGATGATGTCGGCGGCGACGATGGGGGACTTATCCGGCGTGCCGTCCAATAGGTTCAGCGGCTGCACCAGCAGCAGCTTGAGACCCGCAAGCTTTTCCTCCTTGCGGGTGGCCCAGATGGTGCCAATGACTTTCGCTACTTTCATAGCAGTGACCATTCCTTTCCGGTCTTGGTATCGGTGTGCGGCCGGAGCTGCGTGGGCGTTACTCCCGCACCAGGCGGACGCCGCGTTCCTTCGCGTAATCCTGGGCCAGGGAGGTGACGATGCACTTGGCGGGGAGACGGATACAGGAGAAGTGCCCGTCAACGGCCGCGGACACGTCCCGCTCGGTGAGGACCCGCTTGGTCAGGTGCAGCTCCTGTTCGGTCTCCTGGCAGGGTCGGTCGGAGATGAGGGAGCAGAGGGGCGCGGGGGTGCTGGGGGCGAGACAAGCTCCGCCGGACAGGATGGCCCGCTCCAGGTTGCCCTGGGCGCAGATGGTCATGCCTGAGCGGGTCAGCAGGTCCAGTTTCTCCTTCATCATGGCGTAGTAGGCGGCGGGGGCGGTGGAGGCGTAGCGGAAGAGCTCCACCTCCTCGGTGGGCACGTAGATACGCTTGCCCATCAGAATCGCCTGGGTGGCGAGCTGGGTGTAGGGCGTGTCGCATACGCCGCAGGCCAGCTTGCCCAGCGTCTCGTTGGTGAGCTGGTAGAGGACCACGACGTCATAGTCCGCCGCGTTGACCTGATAGTCATGGAGGAGGGCGCAGTCGGTGCGGAAGCACATTTGCAGCGCTTCGCTCTCCAGTCCGGCATGGCAGACCTCGCCATGCCGCTGGGTGAGGATGAGCAGACCGGGCTTGGCCGCGTCGGTACAGGAGCCGCAGGTCTCGCAGGTGGCGGCTTCATTCCCCGACTCGGCAAGCTTTGCCGCCACGCGGGATACGATCTCGTCGATGAGCTTGCTATGGTCCATGCCTTCCCCTCCTTTCAATTTACTAGATTTTGCAGTTCATGGCGATGCCGGTAGGCGTCACCAGAAAGGGATTGGCAGGCTTGATGGTGCGGATACCGGTCTCTTTTTCAAAAATGCCCTCAATGCCGGTGAGGCAGCAGGTGCCGCCGCAGAGGTAGATGGTATCCACCTGCGCGCTGTCCACATAGCGGCGGACGATGGAGGCCATCTTCTCCACCACAGGGCGGACGATGGGCAGGATCTCCCTGTGCCGCTTGTAGTCCTGTTTGATGGCCTCGGCCTCCTCAAAGGGGATGCGGTAGTTTCCCGCCAGCACCAGAGACAGGTGGGTGCCGCCGGTGGGCTCGTCCTCAATGCGCACCACCTGGCCGTCTTTCAGGATAGCCAGGCCTGTGGTGCCGCCGCCGATGTCCACCACCACGCCGTCCTCAATCTCATAGATGGCGTTGGCGGCGCTGGGCTCGTCGAGAATGTTGGTGACCTCCAGGCCCGCGCCCTCGGCCACGTACTGGTGGGTGCGGGCGCTCGACTCGGTGCCGGCCGGCATGGCGATGGCGCAGTTCACCAGCTCCGTGCCCAGCCGTTTCTCCAGTTTCTCCTTGAGCTCGCGGACGATGCGCAGCGCGCCGGTGTAGTCCACCACCACGCCGTCCCGCAGGACGCTGGCCGCCCGCTTTTCACAGGCGATGGGGTTATCCTCCTCGTCCAGGACCACCAGGACGATATAGGCCGTTCCCAGATCTACGCCCACCTTGAGCTTACTGCCCACGGGCTTGAAGGTGGTCTTCTCGGACGCCTCCACCCGGGAGAGATAGGCGTTAACGCGGTTAAGGTCCATCATGTCGCAGGCGCTCCTTTTGAAAAAACTCGGGTGTTTATTTTCGAATGATCTTGCCCAGGGTAAAACCGTGCACCAGAGCGGCGTTGGCCTCGTCGAAGTCGATGTGCATCTTGCAGCTGTACTCGGTGCTGACCCGGATGATCACGTCGTGAAAGACGACGGGCCGCTCGGTCATGACCGCCACCGAGACCCGGTCCTTGTCGTGCAGATCCAGCAGGACCGAGTCGGGCGCGGTCACATGGATGTGGTTGTGGGCGATGATCGCCCCCTCCTTCAGATGGAGGATGCCGTAAGGACCCTCGATGATGATGGGGGCGGACCCGGCCACGTCGCCGGACTCCCGCAGGGGGGCGTCGATGCCCAGGTCTACACAGTCGCTCCGGGAGAGCTCCACCTGGCTGGCCTTTCGGGCCGGGCCCAGCACGGCGGTGCGCTCTTTGCGCCCCTTGGGCCCCACCAGATTCACCCGCTGCTCAGACAGGAATTGTCCGGGCTGGGAGAGGGGCCGCTTGGGCTCCAGTTTCGCGCCGGGGCCGAAGAGGAACTCCACGTCGGCTTCGGTCAGGTGGACGTGCCGGGCTGAGACCTCCACCTCGACGAGGCCGGCCTTGTGGACGGCATCCATGACGGCAGATACGATCTTCTCCATTTCTCTGCCGTCCCCCTTAGCGGTACTGGCCCGCCAGATACATGCACATCATGATGTGCAGGGCGCTGGACAGGCGGTTGAGCTCTTCGATGATGTCCTCCCGGGTGTACTTGCTGCCCTCCCGGAAGGCCTCGGCCGCGGCCACCTCGGTCTCCCGGACGGCGGTGCGCACCTGGTTGAGCAGAGCGTAGTCCTTGCCCATGGTGTAGTCGGGCAGGACCATCTGCTGGATGTTGTAGAACTTCTTCGGGTCGTGGGACCGCTCCCGAAGCTCGGCATGGGTCAGGCCGATGATGGTCTCGTTGCGAAACGTCTCATCCAGCACGTCGCAGCGCATCATCTCCCGGAGAATGCCCAGGATATTCCCCAGATCGTCCACCAGCTTTTGCTTTCCGCCCTCGGCGATGGTGGCCTGGGCCAGCACCACCAGCGCCTGCAGGCTATCCAGCTTGCCGCGGAACAGGATGCGGGGATGGTTCTTGACCACGAGCACGTTCCCATAGAGGTGGGTCATGTGCTCGGGCTTCTCCATGTAGTAGGCCCCCGTCACAAAGTCCACAAACTTGGGCTTGGGCACTTCCGGCGCGCTGACCGTGACCTGAGGCATGGGGGGCACCTCGGTGGCCACCACCTTGGGCTCCCCCTCCCTGCCGATCTTGATCTTGCGCTGCTGAAGATACTCCCGGGCCGCGGGGGTCAGTATTTTGCCCTCCGGTATATAATAGGTGTCGGGCTGAGTGTTTCTCAGCTCTTGCCGGAGGATATCCTCGGTGATTGCCTTCACGCGCTCCACCCCTTCCTTTGGTAGATGGACACGGGTCATTTGACCCGTGTCTTACTTCTCCAGAGTGGGAAGGATGGACTCCACCTCACTGTGGGGACGGGGGATGACGTGGACCGAGATGAGCTCGCCCACGCGCTCGGCGGCTGCCGCGCCCGCGTCGGTGGCGGCCTTGACCGCCCCCACGTCGCCACGGACCATAACGGTGACCAGGCCGCCGCCCACGTGGACCTTGCCGATGAGGGTGACGTTGGCCGCCTTGACCATGGCGTCGGCCGCCTCGATGGAGGAGACGAGACCCTTGGTCTCAATCATGCCCAGAGCTTGCATCGTGTTAGACATATAGGAACACTCCTTATTATTTAATGGGGGTGGCTGAGCTTACTGTCCCAGGGTGGGGAGGATGAACTCCACTTCCTCGTGGGGACGGGGGATGACGTGGACCGAGATGAGCTCGCCCACGCGCTCGGCGGCTGCCGCGCCCGCGTCGGTGGCGGCCTTGACCGCGCCCACGTCGCCGCGGACCATGACGGTGACCAGGCCGCCGCCCACGTGGACCTTGCCGATGAGGGTGACGTTGGCCGCTTTGACCATGGCGTCGGCCGCCTCGATAGAGGAGACGAGACCCTTGGTCTCGATCATGCCCAGAGCTTGCATCGTGTTTGCCATTGATGACCATTCCTTTCATGGAAACTGTGCGCGAGGCACAAAATTAAGGGGTAGACAGTTTACAGGGCCTGGAGCCGCCCGATGATCTGGCGGACGATCTCGTCCACGTCGATGTTGCTGAGGTCGATCCCGCGGTCCACGCGGCAGATGCCGTCGGAGCAGTTGGGGACCGAGGCGCGGATGTCCTCCAGCTCCCGGGAGCCGTAGGCCACGTAGCGCAGGTTGAATAGCTGCGCGGGTCCCACGTTCTCAGAGGTGGCCGAGCCGCCCACCGCGCCGCAGCCCAGCGTCAGGGAGGGCTGGAGGTTGGTGGTGCCGCCGATGCCGCCCAGGGCGCTGGCCGTGTTTACCAGAATGCGGGAGGCGGGGACGCGTTTGGCGAAGTAGTCCACCACCTTGTCGTCCTTGGTGTGCATGGAGAAGGTGTGGCCCGCGCCCTCATAGTGGAGGATTTCGCAGACCTTGTCGCAGACCTCCTCGCAGCTCGCCGCGGTGTAGAAGGCCAGGATGGGTCCCAGTTTCTCGTTGGAGTAGGGGTGTCCACGGCCCACGCCGGTCTCTTTGGCGACCAGCACCCGGGCGTTCGCGGGGACCTTGTCGAGGCCCGCCAGCTTGGCGATGGTCGCCACGCTCCGACCCACGATCTCGGGATTCATGGTGCCGTTGGCCCGCAGGATGAACCTGCCCAGCTTTTCCCGCTCCTCCTCGTCGAGGAAATAGCCCCCCTGGCGCTCCACCTCGGCCCGGACGGCGCTCACCATGTCCTCCTCGCAGATGATGGACTGCTCGGAGGCGCAGATGGTGCCATTGTCAAAGGTCTTGGAGTCCAGGATGCGCTTGACCGCCATCGGCAGGTCGCAGGTCTTCTCCAGGAAAGCGGGGCCGTTGCCCGGTCCCACGCCGATGGCGGGGGTACCGGAGGAGTAAGCCGCGCGCACCATGGCCGAGCCGCCGGTGGCCAGAATCATGGCCACATCCCGGTGGCGCATCAGGTTGTCGGTGGCCTCCATAGTGGGGATGGTGATGCAGGAGACCAGATTCTCGTTGCCCCCCGCTTCGGAGATGGCCTGCCGGATGACCTTGACGGTCTCCAGGATGCACCGCAGGGCGGTGGGGTGGGGAGAGAATACGATGGCGTTGCCCGCCTTGATGGCGATCTCCGCCTTGTAGAGGGCGGTGGAAGTGGGATTGGTGGAGGGGATGAGGCCGGCGATCACGCCCACGGGGACGGCGATGGCGCGGATGCCCTTCTCCTCGTCCCGGCTGATCTCTCCAATCGTCTTCATGTCCTTGATATACTCATATACGCCCTGGCTTGCAAAGATATTCTTGATGACCTTGTCGTCCACAATTCCGAAACCGGTGTCCTCGTTGGCCATCTGAGCCAGTCTTCTCGCGTTGCGTACGCCCGCGTCGGCGATGGCCCGCACGATGTGGTCCACCTGCGCCTGGTTCATCCGCGCCAGCTCCTGCTGGGCTTCCTTGGCGGCCTCCACCAGCTCTCGAACCTCCTGCATGGAGAGAAGGTCTTTATCGATTAGCTGCATAACGATATCCATTCCTTTCGCGGCGATCATGCCGGGGGCACGATGCTGCAAGTCTGAATCCATTTAACCCTTGCCCGTCTCCGGGGGAATCCAGCCCACGGCGGGTCAGCCGTCCTTCCGGGCCTCCCTGATGGCGGAGAGGAGTTCCTCCTTCTTGGCAAAGCGGATCTCCTTGCGGGTCATGCTGGTCAGGTTCATCTGCCGGGCCACAGCCCGCAGCCTGACCACCGGCATCCCCTCCAGGTCCGCGTCGGTGAGGGAGGAGAGGTCAAGGACCTCCTCCGTCTCGGTCTCCGCGGGGGCGGAGGGCTCCGGCTTGGGTGCGGGTTCGGGGATCGGCTCAGGCTCGGGAACCGGTTCGGGCTCTGCAGCCGGAACGGACTCCGGGTCCGGGTCCGGGAGCGGGGCGGGGCCGTCCAGCAGGTCCTCCAGCTCCTCGTGGGGCCTGGGGATGACATGAACCGAGACGAGCTCGCCCACGCGCTCGGCGGCGGCGGCGCCCGCATCGGTAGCGGCCTTAACGGCCCCTACGTCTCCCCGGACCATGACGGTGACCAGACCGCCCCCTACATGCTCCTTGCAAGTGAGGGTGACGTTGGCTGCCTTGACCATGGCGTCGGCCGCCTCGATGGCGGCGACCAGACCCCGGGTTTCGATCATACCCAATGCCTTCATAAGTACCTCCGTTCATCGTCCCCGTGTTGTCCGCGGGGAGCGTCTATCCTACCGTTAAACCTTCGGCTGGTCGGCGACGGATTCAACGGCGGCGGCGAAGGCGTCGCAAGCGGACTTGCAGGCGGACTGGCTGCCGGTGAGGAGCGCGCCGCCGAAGTTGGTCTCAGAGGGAGGGGCGTACAGGACACACATCCGCACGTCGGCGGCCTTCAGCGCGGCATCGACGGCATACATGGCCTCGAGGGGAGGCGCGATGAGGTAGGCCAGAGCCTCGCCCTCCTGGATGCCCGCGCCCGCGGACAGGTAGGAGCCGGTGCGGGAGATGCAGTGGGCGTAATAGGGGATGGAGTCGTCATCATTAGCCGAGATGAAGTGGGCCACGTTCTCGACGGTGTCCACGCAGGCCTCCAGCCCGGCACGGACCTCGGCGGGGTTGGGCCCAGCCAGGATGCCGATGATCTCGCCGGCCAGCTTGGTGTTGGCGTTGGCGGCCCCGGCGTAAAAGCTCTTGGCGTATACCACCTTGACGTCGGCCTTCTTGGTGGCCTCGTCCAGGGCGGTATAGGTCACGTCGTCGCAGTCGGTGGTGATGATGGCCAGAGACTTCTGGTCGGGGGAGAGGCCCAGCTCCTTCGCCATGTCAGGGGCGACGTTGGGAATCAGGCGGGTTGCCAGGACGTGTGCGGGTAATGGATCTCTTTTCATGGTAGTTTTCCTCCCTACTCTTACAGTTTCAGATCGGTGCCGCTGGCTTTTTTCTCAAGCATGATCTTGATGATCTCAGCGATATGGGCGCCCGCCTCGGCGGGGATGGTGCCGGCGCGGTGGATGTTGGAGACCACGGTGCGCCTCGCCTCGGGCATGCCCACGGTGGCCTTGTAGGCGATGTAGGCGGACATGGACTCGGCGGTGATGAGGCCGGGCCGCTCGCCGATGAGGGTACAGGTAATGTCGGCGCCCAGCAGCTCGGAGATCTCGTCCATCACACCCACGCGGCCGTATTTTACGAAGAAAGGGGTGCCCACGTCGAGCTTTTCGCTCTGCAGGCCCTGCAGGATGGCGGGCAGCAGGTCCCCCACGTTGGCGGCCACGGCGGCGGCGGACAGGCCGTCGGCCACGTAGACCTGGACGGTGGGGTTTTTCTTGCACTTTTCCTTGATGGTGGCCGCCCCTTCGGCGCTGAGCTTGCGGCCCAGGTCCGGGCGGGTCAGGAAGGCGTCCTTGCTGTCGCACTGGGTCTGGACGACCCACAGGTTCATCTTCTCCAAGAATTCGTTGTCCACATCGTTGAAGACGGCGTCCTGCGCGGCCGAGTGGGCGGCGCGGAACTGAAGCTGAGGATCGGTCTTATAGCGGGCGCCCGCCTTGCCGATGCCGAGACGGCAGGGGGCGTTGAACTTGAGCTCGGCATACTCCTCGCCGTGCTCAGGGTTTTCCACCAGGTACTGCGTGCGGATGTCCACCTCGGTGATGTCGGGGATGCAGCCGTCCTCAACCTGGGAGGGCTGGGCCGCCGCGGGAGCTGCGGCGGCGGGGGCCGACGCGCCCGCCACGTTCATTTCACTGAGCACCTGTTCGATGATGCTCCTTAAATCTTTCTCGTCCATAATGTACGCCCCCTCCTTATCTCTTCAAAAATACGGAAGCGTCGCCCGCCTTGGGGGTCAGCTTGCCGTTCTCGGAGAAGCCCATCTTCTCCAGCCACATGTCGAACTCGTGGATGGGACGCAGGCCAAAGACCTCGCGCAGGGCGGCGGCCTCATGGTATCCGGTGCACTGGTACATCAGCATGCAGTCGTCGCCCTGGGGCACGCCCATGATGTAGTTGCAGCCCGCGGCCACCAGCAGAGTGGCCAGGTTCTCGATGTCGTTCTGGTCGGTCTTCATGTGGTTGGTGTAGCACGCGTCGCAGCCCATGGGGATACCGGTGAGCTTGCCCATGAAGTGGTCCTCCAGACCGGCGCGGGTGACCTGCTTGGAGTCGTATAGGTACTCGGGCCCGATAAAGCCGACCACCGTGTTCACCAGGAAGGGCTGGTACCGCTTGGCAAAGCCGTAGCAGCGGGCCTCCATGGTCACCTGATCCCAGCCGTGATGGGCCTCGGAGGAGAGCTCGGAGCCCTGCCCGGTCTCGAAATACATCACGTTAGGCCCGGTGCAGGTGCCCCGGGAGAGCATGGTGGCCCGGCCCTCGTCCAGCATCTCGGCGGTCAGGCCGAAGGCCTCGTTGCCCTTCTGGCTGCCCGCGATGGACTGGAACATCAGATCCAGAGGCGCGCCGAACTGCTGGGCGGCGGCGGTCTGGGTGGTGACGTGGGCCAGCACGCAGATCTGGGTGGGGATCTCCCATTTGTTTTTAAACTCGTCGAACATTTTCAGGATGCGGGCCACGCTCTCCACGCTGTCGTCCACCGGGTTCAGGCCCAGCACGGCGTCGCCGCAGCCCAGGGAGAACCCCTCCATGACAGAGGCAATGATGCCCTTGGGGTCGTCGGTGGTGTGGTTGGGCTGGAGGCGGGCGGAGAAGGTGCCGGGAAGACCGATGGTGGTGTTGCAGTGGGCGGTCACCCGCATCTTCTTGGCCGCGTAGATGAGATCCAGGTTACTCATGAGCTTGCACACGCCGGCGACGATCTCGCTGGTGATACCCCGGGAGGCCCGGCGGATCATCTCAGACGTGGTGCGTACGTCCAGCAGCCACTCGCGGAACTCGGCCACGGTCATGTTCTTATAGTCGTTAAAAATGGTCTCGTTGACCGCGTCCTGGATGATGCGCGTCACCTCGTCCTGCTCGTAGGGGACGGCGGGGCTGTTGCGCAGATCGTTGAGCGTCAGATGAGACAGTACTACCTTGGCAGCAACTCTCTCCTCCGCGGATTCGGCGGCAATGCCTGCCAGCTTGTCGCCCGACTTTTCCTCGTTCGCCTTGGCCATGACTTCACGGACGGACTTGAACTCATAGACGTGGCCGAACAGCTTTGTTTTCAGGATCATGCTACTTCACCTCTCGTATGCTTTTTCGTTCTAGGAATTAAAAATCAAGGTCTTGATCACGACGGGCAGGACCTGCCCGCCCGCGATGGGCTCGCCGATATCGATGTAGTCGCCGCTGAGGGTCTTAATGCCGTCGATACAGATGACGCTCTTTTCGTTTTGCAGCAGTACGTTGAGTGCGTTGCCCAAAACTTTGCCGATATCGTTTTCCACCACAACGACCAAGGGATACTTGCTCCGGATCACCTCCTTCGCGCCTTCTGCGACCGCCGCCGCCAGAGCCTGAATGTCTGCAAAGCTGGTGCGCTTTTCTCCGGTAAAGGCGATAGCGATCTGCTCCACCTTACCTTCAGGCATATATAGCGGCATTTGATGAAGAATGGAAGTCTTCAACGTCTCCAGCGACGCCTCGTCTTCCTCGGACACCTTGAGAATGGGGATGTTTTTAAGGGGGAGGTCTCTCCGGTCGTACCGGATGGTGCTGCCGCTGACCTCGGTGGTGTGGGTCCCCGCGCCCACCACCGTAGCCCGGATGGTCTCGACGGCCTGACAGCGCTCCACTTTACCCAGGTCCGGGTTCTCCCGGATGGCCCTGCCCAACAGGACGCCGATGTCCCCGTAGCGGAACACGTCCCCCTCAGGCGGCTGGTACACGCAGTCGGCCACGCCGCCGGAGTAGGTCACAGCCTGCACCTTGGGTACAGAGGGCAGAGGCTTGCCTGCGTTGGTATAGAGACCCGCGTGCTCGGCGTCGGGAGGCGCCAGATGGAGGGCCTGGGCCAGCTGAGCCGCCATAAGGCGGCATACGGCGTAGAGTTTCTCCGGGTCGGCCCGGTCCCCCAGGCTGACGGAGATGCCGTGGGCCTTTGCCAGGGCCTGTATTTTAGGGTAGATGTAGGTGAGGCGGCCGTCCTCCACCTTGATGAGCCGCCCGCCGATATCCAGGCAGCAGGTCCCCCGCAGGACGCCCCTTTCATAGAGGGCGATGTTGCTGGTGCCGCCCCCCACGTCCAGGTTGGCGACCGCCGCGCGTTTCTCCTTGGAGAGAGCGTCGGCCCCCGCGCCCCGCGCCGAGAGGACCGACTCCAGATCGGGGCCCGCCGTGGCGACCACAAAGTCTCCCGCCAGGTCGGACAGGGCCTCCAGCACGTCGTTGGCGTTCTCCTTCCGGGCGGTCTCGCCGGTGATGATGACAGCGCCGGTGCGCAGATCGGCCGGGGTCATGCCCGCCGCCTTGTACTCCTCCCGCACGATACGCTTGACGGCCTCGGCGTCGATCTCGGTGGCTGACTTGAGGGGTGTAAAGTAGATATTACTGCGGTAGATGACCTCCTTATCCACGATGTCGATCCGGGGCACTGTGTAGCTGGTGGCCCGGTTCTCGATGGTCAGGCGGCTGAAAATCAGCTGCGTGGTGGAGGTGCCGATATCAATGCCTACTGATAAAATCACTTCGTGCATATCGATACCTCCACCACGGGGGCCCCGCAGAGCGGGGCGGGTGTAAGCCCGTAAAAATCGGAGCGGAGCGGAGGTTTTCCGCAGGCGGGATTCACTCCCGCCGAGGAATTAAAATCCGGAAGTGCTCCCAAGTATGCTCCGCATACTTGGGAAGACGAGGTGCCGATATCAATGCCTACCGATAAAATCACTTCGTGCAATAGATTCACCTGCTTTCCAGAGTCCGTGAAACAAAAAGGAGCCCGGGCGCAAGGGTATCCCCCTGCATCCGAGCTCCGTCGCTCTCTTTCCTGCTGCCGGCGCTACGTCACGTCGGCGGCTTCGATAATTTGGTTTTTGAAATCAAAGGTGGCGCAGGTCCCCTCGGGGCCGGACTCGATCTCCAGCGTACCCCGGAGCTTATCCTTCACCAAAGTCTGCACGATGGACAGGCCCAGGCGGTTCTGCTCGGTGTTATTCACGTCAAAGCCGCCGCCGTTGTCGATGACCTGGATGCGGGAGTAGAGCTCACCCTGGGTGACCACGATGCGGACTTGTCCGCTTCCGACCTGCTGGAACGCGTATTTCAGGGAATTTTGCAGCAGCTCGTTGATGATGAGCGCCACATTGGTGGCGATGTCGGAATCCACCTTGAAGTCATCCCCCTCCAGGCTGATGGCCACCTGGCAGTGGGGATTTGCGAAGTAGCGCATGGTGTTGTTTTTAATATTGAGGATGACCTCGCCGATCATCACCTCGTCCACGCCGCTCTGGGCCAGCAGCTCGTGGGTACTGGCGATGGAGAGGATGCGGTTCATACTCTCGCCCAGCACCTGGCGGGTCTCTTCGCTGTCGGTGCGGCGCATCTGGAGCCGCAGGAGGCTCGCGATGGTCTGGAGATTATTTTTTACCCGGTGGTGCATCTCCTTGATGGCCACCGACTTTAAAATGAGGGCCTTCTCCTGCTCCCGCCTCCAGGTCACATCCCGCATAATGACGGCAAAGGCCATGTCGGGCGCTTCCAGCTGGATGCGTTTGATATTCAGGACCTTGCGGCCCAGGGTAGTCTCCACGTAGGAATATCCGCCCAGCTCCTCCGCGCCCGACTCCGCGTCCACCAGGCGGATATTGGCGTAGGGCTGGCCCAGCACGTCCTCTATGTACCCCAGCGTATGGTAGAGGTCCCGGGCCAGGGAGTTGCGGAAGGTCACGAGTCCCTCGTGGTTTACCATGAGCAGGGCCTCGTCGATGCACTCGGTGAGCCAGTTGTTGTCCGACGCCATGTGGGCCAGGGCGGTCGCGAGAGTCTCATAGCTCTGCTGAGAGAAGTGGATACGCTCGCTGACCTGCCGCTGCTCGTCTACCCGCTTTTCCCGGATCAGCACACCGATGATGCGGGTTCCGTTACGGATGGGCTCTACCGATTGGATGGTGCTGCCGTTCTCCTGGGTGATGGCCTTCATCTGCTTGGTGCTCACACCCAGCCGGAGCGTCCGGGCCACGGCTGGCTCGTTCTCGGGCTTAGCCAGCAGGCCCACCACGGTTTTTTTATAGGAGGACGGCACGTCGGCCGGCTTGGCCTCGGCCACCACAATGGCGTCCCCGTCCCGCCCGGGACAGTCAATGAAGATGTCGGCGTCCTCCAGGTTAGCCAGGGGCTGGAGGATGTTGGACATATTCTCGATGATGTGGATCTCCTCGTCGGAGAGATCGGTGTATTTCCTGCACAGCTGCCAGATGATGTCCATATCCTATGCCCCGCATTTTACGAGGATAATTTCAGCGACCCGGCGCATGGACAGGTTCTTCGCCTGGCTGAGCTTTCTGATATAGTCGTAGGCCTCCTGCTCGGTGATGTTCTGCTCGGCCATGATCTGGCCCTTGGCTTTTTCGATGATGCTCCGGTTTTCCAGCCGCTCTGTGACCTTCGCCATGTCTTTGCGCAGCCGTTTCATCTCCTTGCTGCGGGCCACGGCCAGTTCAATGTTGGGGACCAGGGATTTCTCGTCGATGGGTTTCACCAGGTAGCCGCCAACCCCGTAGCTCTTGGCCTGCTCAATGAACTCGCGCTCACTGTAGGCCGTGAGCATGATGATGGTGTCCGCCAGGTCCTCCTCGTAGATGATTTTGGCGGCGGACAGGCCGTCCAGAAAAGGCATTTTGATATCCAAAAGCACCAAATCCGGGTGATAGAGCTTGCAGTTTTCCACTGCGTCAAATCCGTCCGACACCTCGGAGAGCACGATATAGCCCTCCTCGGTCAGCAGCTCCTTTAAGTCCATCCTGGTGATCGGCTCGTCGTCCGCGATGATGACGCGGAGCTCGTCCTTGTCCATGTGGTCCCCTCCTGACTTCAGAGAAAATCCAGGTGCCTGACCAGCGCGTCAACGCCCTCGCCCGTGAAACTGCTGACGACAAAGATCTCCTCCGCGCCCGCCGCCGTCAGGTGTTTTTTCGCGTTTTCCACCTGCTGCGGCGTGGCAAGGTCTTGCTTTGTCACAACGCCCACCGAGGGCTTTGCGAATGAGCTGGTGTACGCGGGCGGGAACATGCTCCCGTTCTCCGTCGCGTCCTGCACCAGTATGATGATGTCCGCATCCGTCGCGGTCACCATGAGCGCGCCGCGGAAATAGCGGCGCTCCAGGTATTCACCCGGCGTATCGATCATGCTCTGGTTGACGATCTGCACGGTCTGGGTCTTGTGGTATTTCAGTTCCTCGTTGTTGATGCGCTGACAGAGGGTAGTCTTTCCCGCGGCTGAGCGGCCAATGAGGATGATGCGCTTTTTTTTCTCCATGCTCAGGTCTTCGTGATGGGGGCCGAGGCAAAGCCCATGGACACGCAAAGGATGTTCATGACCTCGGTGAGGGCCGCCTGTACGGCGGACACGTCACCGGTAATGACCAGAGAGCCGTTAAAGCGGTCCACAAAGCCAATGGAGACGTTAGCCGCCTTTGTCGCCACGTCGGCGGCGATCATGGCGGCCTCGCTGGGCGTGATGGTGAAGATGCCGATGGCGCCTGCGGCGTCGATCAGGCCGAGCTTAGCGTACAGGTCCTCGTTGGGGTTGGCGATGACATGGGCCAGCGTGACCTGCTTGCCGGGGACAAACTCCTGTATAATGCGTTTTTTCTCGTCGAGCTCAATCAAGATGGCACACTCCTTACCCGGGCGCGAAGGCCCGCACAGAATGAACCGCGCAGCGCTCTCCTCACACCGCCGGGACGAAAGACAGACAGACCTCATGAGTATAAAAAAACCCCCTAGAATTCCATAGTGACTCCATGAAATTCCGGGAGCTTCATCGCTCATACAGGTCGCCCGGCGAACAGCACTAACGTCGTGCCGACCGCCTATTATGCGCAAACGCCTTGCCTGTCTTCCAATTTTCCTTTGTTTATTTTAGCAGGATTTTGCGGCCGTGTCAATTGCAAATATCATGCAATACACAAAAGCCCCGCCGTGGATTTCCCCACGGCGGGGCGCCGTGCTCATGCTCAGGGCAGTTTCCCAAGGAATGCCTTGTGGAAGACCCGCTCGATCTCCTCGACAGAGCAGCTGCGCGGGTTGGTGGCGGTGCAGCGGTCGGCCATGGCCGCCTCGGCCATAGCCCTCACCTCGGCCTCAAATTCCGTCTGGCTCACCCCGGCGGCCTGGATGGAGGAGGGGATGCTCAGCTTCTCCATGTACCGCCGGGCGGTGCGGATCAGATTCAGCGCGCTCTGGCGTACGCTGCCGCTGTCCAGCCGCAGCAGACGGGAGATCTGCGCGTACTGCTTGGCGGTGGGGGTGAGGCTCTCGGAGCAGCCGGCATTAAAGCTCATGACGTAGGGCAGCAAGATGCCGTTGGCCCGGCCGTGGGGGATGTGGAACCGGGCGCCCAAAGCGTGGGCCATGCCGTGGTTGAGGCCCAGCCCGGCGTTTGAGAAGGCGATGCCCGCGAGGCACGAGGCGTTGTGCATGCCCTGCCGGGCCTCCAGATTTGTCGGGTCGCCGTAGGCGGCGAGCAGATGGCGGCGCACCAGCTTGATGGCCTTCTCTGCCGCGGCGTTGGAGAAATCGTTGGCAGTGGTGGAGACAAAGGCCTCAATGGCGTGGGTCAGCACGTCGATGCCGGTGTCCGCGGTCACGGCGGGGGGCACGCTGACGGTGAGCTGGGCGTCCAGCACCGCCGTAGTGGGAAGGAGGCTGTCCTCCACCAGGGGGTATTTGAGCTCCTTTTCCCGGTCGGTGATGACGGCGAACCGGCTCACCTCCGAGCCGGTGCCGCTGGTGGTGGGGATGGCGATGAAGGGGCAGTCGCGCATGTCCCGCTCCCGGGCGGCGAAGAAGACGATGGCCTTGGCTGCGTCGATGGCGGAGCCGCCGCCAAAGGCAACCACCGCGTCTGGGGTAAAGTCCATCAGGCTCCCCACACCCTTGGTGACCGTACTGATGTCCGGGTCGGCCTGCACGTCGGAGAAGATGCGGTGCTCCGCGCCCTCCCCCAGCCGGTCCGTCACATAGGATACCTTGCCGCTCTCCGCCATGAATTTGTCCGTGACGATAAACACCCGGCGCAGCCGCTCCATCAGTGCGCCCAGTCCGTCCCCCAGGATGATTTTCGTGCCGACGTTGAAGATCTCCATGGCCCGCTCCTTTCCCGTTTCCGCTGTTCAAAAAACAAAAAACGCCCTGAACACAAGTTCAGGACGCTCCGTCGCACCCACAGGCCAGACCGCTTCCTCGCGGTCAGGCAACTATACTTTACCCCAGCTTTTCCGGGCTGTCAAGGGGTTTTTTATCGGCGCATGACAGATTGCGTTCACAAAAGGGCCATTTACGTAAAATCGCTCCCCTTTTCTAAAAGAGCTGATATACTTTTATTATATATCCGGGCACACACCGCCCGGGAAAGGGGCTGTTATCGTTGGCGGAGCTAAAGCATCGGGACCTGATTGGCGCGATGACGCTGGAGGAAAAGGCGTCGCTCCTGTCGGGCAAGGGGAACTTCATCACCAAGGAGATTGAGCGGCTGGGTCTTGCGGGGATGTACCTGTCGGACGGCCCCCACGGGCTGCGCAAGCAGGCGGGGGCGGCGGATCACCTGGGCCTGAACGCCAGCGTACCGGCTACCTGCTACCCTACCGCTGCCACCGTGGCCAACTCCTGGGACGTGGAGCTGGGCGAGTGCCTGGGGGAGCACCTGGGCGCCGAGTGCGTGGCCCAGCGGGTGAACGTGCTGCTGGGCCCCGGCCTCAACATGAAACGCTCCCCCCTGTGCGGCCGCGCCTTCGAATACTTCTCGGAGGACCCCTACCTGGCGGGCAAGCTGGCGGCGGCCTATATCCGGGGCATCCAGTCCAAGGGGGTCTCCGCCTGCCCCAAGCATTTCGCGGCCAACAGCCAGGAGACCCTGCGCATGTCCAGCGACAGTGTGATAGACGAGCGGACCCTGCGGGAGATCTACCTCACCGGGTTTGAGATCGCCGTAAAGGAGGGCCGCCCCAAAGCCATCATGTCCTCCTATAATAAGATCAACGGGGTCTACGCAAACGAAGACAAAACGCTCCTGCGGGACATTCTGGTGGATGAGTGGGGGTTTGAGGGTGTCGTCGTGTCCGACTGGGGCGGCTCCAACGACCATGTCTCGGGCGTTGCGGCGGGCAGCCACCTGGAGATGCCCGCCCCCGGCGCCTACAGCGACTGCGAGGTGGTCGCCGCCGTGCGGGAGGGCAGGCTCTCAGAGAAGCTCGTGGATCAGCGGGTAGACGAGTACCTGAACGTCCTCTTCGCCACACATATTCCGGAAAACGCCTCCACCGACGTTGACGCGGAGGCCCACCACGCCTTTGCCGCCAGGGCGGCCGAGGCCTCCGTCGTCCTCCTCAAGAATGAAGATGGCCTCCTTCCTATCACCCCGGACAAAAGGGTGGCCATCATCGGCGATTTCGCCACCACGCCCAGGTATCAGGGCGCGGGCTCCAGCATGGTAAACCCCACCAGGCTGGACGTCCCCCTGGACAGCCTGAAGGCGGAGGGAGTCAGCGTGGCTGGGTATGCCCAGGGGTTTCGCCGGGACGGCGTGGCCGACGCCGAGCTCCTCGCCGAGGCCGTTACCCTAGCCAAGGAGGCTGACACTGCACTCCTTTACTTAGGCCTCGCCGAGGTCTGCGAGGTGGAGGGCATGGACCGGACGCATATGGCTCTGGCGCAAAATCAGGCGGAGCTGGTGGTGGCGGTGGCCGCCGTCAACCCCAACGTGGTGGTGGTCCTTTCCTGCGGCTCGGCGGTGGAGCTGCCCTGGGCGGACTCCTGCAAGGCGATCGTCCACGGCTACCTGGGCGGCCAGGCCGGTGCGGGAGCCATGGCCCGGGTCCTCACCGGGAAGGTGAATCCCTCCGGCAGGCTGGCGGAGACCTATGCCCTGCGGTATGAGGACACCCCCGCGCGCAGGTACTTCCCCGGTGCGGAGCGCACCGCCGAGTACCGGGAGGGACCCTTTATCGGGTATCGCTACTACGACACCGCCCAGGTGCCCGTCCGGTTCCCCTTCGGGTTCGGCCTGAGCTACACAACCTTTGCTTACTCTGACATTGCCGCCAGCGATAAGGCGGTCTCCTTCACCCTCACCAACACCGGCGCGCGCGGGGGGGCCGAGGTGGCGCAGGTCTATGTGGGCAAGAAAAACAGTGTGCTCTTCCGCCCCGCCAAGGAGCTCAAGGGGTTTGCCAAGGTGTTCCTGGAGGCGGGCGAGAGCAGGACGGTCACAGTCCCCCTGGATGACAAGGCGTTTCGCGCCTTCAACGTGAAGAGCGGCAAATGGGAGATCGAGGGCGGGGACTATGAGATCTATGTCGCCGCCGCCGTCAATGACATAAAGCTCACCGCCGCCGTGACCGTGGCGGGGGCCCTGAGCACGCTCCCCTACGACAGCGCCGCCCTGCCCAGCTACTATTTGGGCAGGGTGAGCGACATGGGCGACAGGGAGTTTGAGACGCTGTTGTGCCGCCCCATCCCGGCGGCCAGGTGGGACCGCACCCGTCCCCTGGAGCGCAACGACACCGTCTCCCAGCTCTGCTACGCAAAAAACCCGATTGCCAGGTTCGCCTATGGGCGCATCGCCGCCATGAAGAACAAATCCGAGGCGGCGGGCAAGCCCGACCTCAACATCCTCTCGATCTATAACATGCCCTTCCGGGGTATTGCCAAGCTGATGGGCCCCATGGTGAACATGGAGATGGTGGACGTCATCCTCTTTATCGTCAACGGTCACTTTTTTCGGGGCGTGGGACGCCTCTTCGGCGCGTGGCGGCGCAAGGGCAGGCAGGACAGGGAGACTGCCCGGATTCTGGCCGAGGCCGGAAAGTAAACACACTTCCACTCACCACCTACAAGGAGGTTCACCATTTTATGAGCACAGTCAACGACCAGAAGGGCGCCAGGGGCGTGTGGAACCGGTTCAAGGAGAAACACCCCACCCTGGCCCAGTTCCTCGTCTTTTTCCTCCTCTCCAACGGTATCACCGTCCTCCAGCTGGTTCTCATGCCCGTCCTCAAGGCCGTCTTCATGCAGACCGCTCTGGTCAATACCCCCTTCCAGGTTCTCCCGGTGGGTCATAACTTAGACGGCAGCCGGTACTTCGTCTTCAACTACGCGGCCGGGCCGGTGGACGCGGCCGGGCTGGGCGGGGGTCTCGCCTACTTTCTTGCGGTGCAGATCACCTTGGCCATCGCCCAGGTCATCAACTTCTTCCTCCAGCGCAACGTGACCTTCAAGTCTAACGGCAGCATCGCCAAGGCCGCGTTCTGGTATATCCTCGCCTACATCGTTATCACGCTGGTGGCCGGGGCCCTCCAGGGCCTCTATAAGGCCCCCATCTACTCCTTCCTCATGGGACACCTGGGGGGCGCGGGTCAGACCCTTGCCGACGTGGTCACCATGGTCATCAACAGCGCCATCTCCTTCTGGGTCTTTTTCCCCATCTTCAAGGTCATCTTCAAGAACAAGAAGGTTGAGCGTGTCTAGCGTCGGAAGACGCGCAGGAGCTATGCGACAAGGCCCCCGCCCTCTCAAGAGGGCGGGGGCCTCGCGGCTGCGCTGTCCCTACTTTGCAATGGGGACAAAACGGGCCCGCACTAAATTCGCCAGCGCGGCTGGGGCCAGCTCCACCTGAAAGCCCGGCTTTCCCGCGCTCACAAGCATGGTTTCCAGATTCTGAGCGCGCGCATCAATAAAGGTAGGGAACGGTTTTTTCATTCCCACCGGGGAGCAGCCGCCGTGGATGTACCCCGTCAGGGGGAGGAGTTCGGACTGGCGGATCATCTCGATGGACTTCTCCCCCGCCGCCTTGGCCGCCGCTTTCAGGTCCAACTCCAGCAGGACCGGCACCATGAAAACATAGTACTGCCCCCCCGCCCCCCGGGTCACCAGGGTCTTGAAGGCCATCTCCGGGTCCACGCCCAGGGTCTCGGCCACCGTGACCCCGTCTACCGGCCCACCGGCGTATGGGTAGGAGTGGGGGACATAGGGGGTCTTCTTCTGGTCCAAAATACGCATCACGTTGGTTTTTTCCCCGGCCATCTTGTAACTTCCCTTTCAAAACGGTATGATACTATCAGAAATCATAGCACAGATGAGGAGTGGAATCAAATGGACGTGTCAAACTGCAGACAGGATTTGATGGAGGCCGCCAAAAACCTCCTGAGCACCGACAGCCCCAGCGGGTTCACCCAGAACGCCGCGGACTTCGTGGAGGAGTACGCCCGCGGGCTGGGGTACGAGGTGCGCCGGAACAATAAGGGCAACGTGACGGTAGAGGTGCCGGGCCGGGAGAACTGCGCCCCCGTGGGCCTCTGCGCCCATATCGACACGTTGGGCCTGATGGTCCGCTCCATCACCTCCGAGGGAAACCTGATGATCACCCGCATCGGCGGCCCCATACTCCCTACCTTGGACGGGGAGTACTGCAAGGTCTATACCCGGGACGGGCGGGTCTACACTGGCACCATCCTCTCCCTCTCACCTGCGGCCCACGTCTTTGACGACGCGGCTACCCGCGCCCGGGACGAGCAGAACCTGGCCGTCCGTATCGATGAGGTGGTGAAGACGAAAGAGGATGTGGAGGCCCTGGGCATCATGGCGGGGGATTTCGTCTGTTTCGATCCCAAGATGGTGGTGACCCCCAGCGGATTCCTCAAGTCCCGGTTCATCGACGATAAGGGAAGCGCCGCCTGTATGCTGGCCCTCCTGAAACTCATGCGCGACTCCGGCGAGACGCCCCGCCGCCCCGCCAGGTTCGTCTTCAGCGTCCATGAGGAGGTGGGCCACGGCGGCGCCACCATCCCGGCGGAGCTGGACGAGCTCCTCATCGTGGACATGGGCTGCGTGGGTCTTGACCTGACCTGTACCGAGTATCAGGTCTCCATCTGCGCCAAGGACGGCAACGGCCCCTATGACTATGGGATGACTACCCGCCTGGTGGAGCTGGCACGGGCGAACGGCGTGGACTTTGCCGTAGATATCTATCCCCACTACGGTTCGGACGCCGGCGTGGCCTGGCACGCCGGGCACGACGTCCGCGCCGCGCTTATCGGCCCCGGCGTCCATGCCTCCCACGGCATGGAGCGTACCCACTGGGAGGGGATGAAGAATACGATCCGATTGATGGCGCTGTATCTGGAGTGTAAGTGAGACCGATGGGTGCGCTCCCCCGCGCCGGGAGGCGCGGTTCAAGCGTTTTGACCGCAGGCCAAAACGCTGCAGCGGGGACGATTTACTCGTCCCCGCGGATAAGAAAAGGGGCCCCCGCACGGCCAGGGCCGTGTGGGGCGCGTACCCACTGGGAGGGGAGGAAGAATACGATCCGGTTGATGGCGCTGTATCTGGAGTGTAAGTGAGACCGATGGGTGCGCGCCCCCCGCGCCGGGAGGCGCGGTTCAAACGTTTTGACCGCAGGCCAAAACCTTGCCTGCGGGGACGATTTACTCGTCCCCGCGGATAGGAAAAGGGGCCCCCACACGGCCAAGGCCGTGTGGGGGAGTGTAAGCAGGCATAAAAATGGGGGCCGCCCAGAAAGCGGTCCCCATCGTGTATTTTAAGGTGCGGTGAGAGACGGCGGCGGGGGCAAGCCCCCGCCCTACGAGTACCATGCCGTATAAGTTCCTTTTTGGTGACTCTCTTTACAAATTTATAAATCCAGTTTTTCAAAGGATTTGACCGATTTTCTACAGGCGAGCAAGGTCAGCGTGAAATAAAATACGGCGCCCACAGCCAGTACACTGAGTTTCTCAGGCAGGAAGAGGAGCCCGCGGGTGTCCAGCTTATCCCGGACGAAGGGGATGGCGTAGGTGGCGGCCACCTCGAGGCTGATGAGGAGGAAGACGGGGATGCAGCCGAAGATAAAGGGCAGGCCGATTTTGCGGGGGTCTTTATAGTACAGTGTGAAGAAGACAAAATTGAACGCGCCGAAGGTGATGAGGCACAGGCCGATAAGGGCCGGGTTTGCCTCCAGCCCCGCCGGGTTATCCAGAGGAATGAAGGCATCCCTGAGAGCGATAAGGGGGAGCATAAGGGCCATCTGCCCCAACTGGAGCAGGCTGGTCAGAGCGAAACGGGCGCGCACGATGTCCCCCTTGCGCGCCGGGAGCAGGGCGGTATAGAAGATGTCGCTGTTCTCCCGGCCGCTGACACAGAGGGAGTTGAGCCCCAGGCAGGTGAAGAAGGCGGCCATCTGGTAGGGATAGCCGGGGATGAAGATCAAGGCGGCGAAAAAGAAGAACAGGACGTTGGTGGGGTGGAGCGACAGACGCAGCTCCTTATAGAGGAGGTTTTTCATTGGGGCCGTTTCCCCCTCTCGATGAAGACCATGACGTCCTCCAGATGCTCCATGCCGTACTCTTTGCAGAATTCCGCCACGCCGCCCGCGCCCACGAGCTTTCCCGCTTTGATGTAGATGATGTCGTGGGCGCACTTCTCCAGGTCCGAGGTGATGTGGGTGGAGAAGAAGATGGTGACGCCCTCCCTCTCGCAGAGGCCGGTGAATACGTCGGTGAGCTCGTCCCGTGATACGGGGTCCAGGCCGCTGGTGGGCTCGTCTAGGATGAGGAGCCTTGCCCGGTGGGAGAGGGCCAATGCCAGGGAATACTTCACCTTCATGCCGTCCGAGAGCTGCTTGGGGGTCTTGTTCTCGTCCAGGCCGAACTCCGCCATATAGCGGCGGTAGGCGTCCTCGTCCCAGTTGGGGTAAAAACGTTTTGTGACGGCGGTGATGGTCCGGAGTTTCTTGGTGGGGTAGTAGTCCACGCCCCCCAGCACGAAACCCAGCTCCCCCTTGGCGCTCAGCTCATTCCCTGCGAAGGGCCTGCCGAAGAAGGAGATCTTCCCCTCATCGGGGTGGACCAGGTTCAGAAGGCACTTGAAGGTGGTGGATTTGCCCGCGCCGTTGCGCCCGATGAAACCGGTGATTGCGCCGGGGCGCAGATCAAAGGAGACGCTGTCCAGGGTAAAGCCGGGGTAGCGTTTGGTGAGACCACGGACAGAGAGAACCTCGCTCACGCTTGCTCTTCCTCCATTTCGTCCAGCGCACCGAAAATGCGGCTGTAGATTTTACCTGCCTGCTCCCGGGTGGGGACGGCCAGTCCCCGTTTTTTGTCGCAGAGGAGAAGCAGGGTGTCCCCCGGCCCATAACCCAGCATGTCCCGCATATCCTTGGGGATGACGATTTGCCCTTTCTCTCCGATTTTCACGGTGGCTGCGGATTTTCCCGGCGGGTTAGGGCCCTTGGGCAATTTCATAGCAACACCTCCAAAGTATGAAAAGTATGACTTGTTATACCAAGTATACACTGCGACACACAAAAGTCAACAGGAGAAAAGCGCCGCAGCAGCGTAAAATGATTCTGGCTTTCAGGGTTCTTTAAGGAATCAGCGTATACTTGTAGCCAGAACGCCCTCCAGACCGACCGCCCATATACATTTCGGTGACAATTCTACATACCTGTGGTATTCTGCTTGAGGGGGCGTACACTATGAGACTATTGTTGATCGAAGATGAAAAAAGCCTGTCGGAGGCTATCTGCCAGGTGTTGAAAAGGGAGCACATCGCAGCGGACGCCGCCTACACGGGCACGGACGGCCTGGATGCCGCCCTGTCCGGCATCTATGACGCCATCATTCTGGACGTTATGCTGCCCAAGATGGACGGCTTTGCCGTGCTCAGGGAGCTGCGGCGTGAGGGCGTGGCGACCCCCGTTCTAATGCTCACCGCCCGCGGCGGCTTGGAGGACCGCGTGTCGGGCCTGGACGCGGGCGCGGATTATTATCTGCCAAAGCCCTTTCAAATGGCTGAGCTATTGGCCTGTCTTCGCACCATTACACGGAGGAGGGACGCTGTGCCCATACAGCGGCTTACCTTTGGCGACATTGAGCTCGTCGAGCGGGAGGCGGCGCTTATCTGCCAGAGCACGGGGAAATCCGTGCAGCTTGGCGCGAAGGAAGGGCAGATCCTGGAGCTTTTTCTGCGCAATCCCAGGCAGATCCTGCCCAAGGAGATGATGATCGAACGGGTTTGGGGCTATGACAGCGACGTGGGCTACAACAACCTGGAGGTCTATTTGTCCTTTGTGCGCAAAAAGTTCGCGTTTGTCGGCTCGCGCGTAAAGATCAAGGCCATCCGCGGCCTGGGGTATACCCTGGAGGACGGGCAATGATTCAAAAAATGCGGCGGAGGTTTGCGGTCCTCGTTCTGCTCGGTCTGTTTTTTATCACCGGTGGCTTTGTCTTTGCCATCAACTATGTAAATACCGCAATCCTGAGCCAGCAGGCCCAGACGACGCTGCGCCTGCTGCTCGCCAGCGACGGCAGAAGGCCTGCAACCGGAGCGGAAATAAGCGGGCAGTCGGGGGCGGCGCCGCGGCCCGGAATCGCGCCCCGCCGGAGCGCGCCGGGGCAGCCCCCCGACGACGAGTCGTTCATTACCAGCCTGTCCAATTTCTATACGGTCCGTCTTGATCACGACGGGCAGATCACGGAGTGGTTCAGCGACCGGGAAGAGCTCTATACAAACGACCAAATACAGGAGATCGTAACCCTCGTGCTGAAAAGGGGAAAGTCCTTCGGCCGAATCGGCAGCCAGTATTACGCCATGGACGAGCAGCCCGGCGGGTCCCTCCTTGTGTTTCTGGACGCCCGCATGGAGCGGGATAACGCAGGAAAGCTGCTTATCAGCTCCTCGCTTGTGGGGATCGGAGTCTATCTCCTCATGAGTTTTGGCGCGCTGCTGCTGATCCGGCGCATCACCCGCCCGGTGCAGGAGGCCTTCGACAAGCAGAAACAGTTTGTGTGGGACGCAAGCCATGAGCTTAAAACGCCGCTCGCCGTCATCTCGGCCAATGCCGAGGCACTGGCCGGAGAGCTGGGAGATAACCGCTGGCTCGGCTATATCCGCTCGGAGGTGCAGCGCACCGACCTGCTGGTCAAGAATCTGCTGACGCTGGCGCAGCTGGACGGCGTGCAGACAAAGAAACTCAACGCCCGTTTTGACTTGAGCCACGCTGTGCTCAGCGTCACGCTACCCTTTGAAAGCGCGGTGTTCGAGGCCGGCAAGCACCTGCAAATCGAAGTGCCGGATGGGATCGGCTATACCGGGGACGAGGAGATGCTCAAGCAGCTGGTGGTAATTCTGCTCGGGAACGCGCTGAAATACTCGGAGGACGGCGGCACCATCACCCTCTCCCTGGAGAGGAGGGACACAAAGCGCATCCTGCGCGTGCGCAACACCGGCGGGGGCATTCCTAAGGAGGAGCTGACCCGTGTATTTGAGCGGTTTTACCGCGTCGATCCGTCCAGAAACCGCGAGACCCCCGGTCACGGCATGGGGCTTGCCATTGCAAAGGCCATCGCAGAGGCCCACAGGGGAAAGATCCTCGCCGAGAGCGAACCGGGGAAATGGGTGTGCTTTACGGTCACGCTGCCATAGCGAGAGAGAATGAGAGAGAAAGCGGAACGATTTTTTAAATTGTTCCGCTTTCTCTTATCTCTTTTAAGGCTCCGTTAAGAAAGAGGGGTTATACTCGCCTCAAGCTCAAGGAGGGGACGGTTACATCCCCCCGCGGATATTGAGAGAAGGAGGCACCCGTGATGACGTCCAATCAGAATGTTTTCTGCCGCAAAGAAGTCAAGTATATGCTCAGCGGCGCACAGTACGAAGGGCTGCTTGCACGGCTGCAGACGCAGATCGTACCAGACCGCTTTTTTGTCAGCAGCATTTTCAGCCTCTACTATGATACGCCGGATTACCTTTTGATCCGCCGCTCACTGGAGAAGTCCAAATACAAGGAAAAGCTTCGCCTGCGGTGCTATGGGATTCCGGATGAGAAGAGCGAGGCCTTCGTTGAGATCAAGAAAAAGGTGGACGGCGTGGTCTATAAGCGACGGGAGAGCCTGCCCTACAAAAATGCGCTGTACTATCTGCTGGGCATGGAAGAGGGCGGAGACAGCCAGATCTTTCACGAGCTTGATTGGTTCCTGCGGTTCTACGGGGACTTGCAGCCCGCGATGTTTCTCTCCTACAACCGGCGTTCCTATAGGGGCGCGCGGGACGGCGCGTTTCGCATCACCTTCGACAGGGATATCCTGTGGAGGACCGAATCCCTTGACCTGCGCGGCGGCGCTTGGGGAACGCCGTTGCTGCCGGACGGCTGCCGCCTGATGGAGGTCAAGCTTCAGGGCGCGATGCCGCTGTGGCTGTCGGACGTGATGTCGGAGTTTCGAGTTTACCCGAACGGCGTATCCAAATATGGCCTGGCGTATCAGACCTGGATGCGGCGGGAGATGTACAAGAAGGAGGGACGAAAGTATGCTTGAGGGAATTTTCGCATCCATATTCGGGGATACCGTCACTGAGGCCGCGCTGCTTACCTCGGCAGCCGTTTCGCTGGCGCTGGGCATAGTGATTTCATGGACCCACCGCAGAGCAAGCGGAGCCGGCGCCAGTATGGGCAGCGCGCTGATCGTCCTTCCCTTCCTGGTGCAGATCGTGATTCTGCTGGTCAACGGCAACCTGGGCGCGGGCGTCGCCGTCGCGGGCGCGTTCAGCCTCGTC
This sequence comes from Pseudoflavonifractor sp., assembly GCA_035562355.1. GTDB lineage: Bacteria > Bacillota > Clostridia > Oscillospirales > Oscillospiraceae > Pseudoflavonifractor. The sequence goes on along the minus strand of DATMXU010000311.1, from coordinate 2,964 downwards.
CGTTTTCGCTCCGCGCCCGGCTCCGCCCGGGATATCGTAATCATCTTCCTGGCGATGGCGGTCGGCCTCGCCTGCGGCATGGGCTACATCGGCATCGCGGTGCTGTCCGCCGCCGTGGTGTGTCTGCTGAACGTGATTCTCGGCGCGCTCCGGCCTGCCGAGCTTGAGAACAGACGGGAACTCAAGATTACGATCCCCGAGGACCTGGACTACACCGGGCTGTTCGACGACCTGATGTGCCAGTACACCAGGGAGAGCGCGCTGATGCAGGTGAAGACCGCCAATATGGGCAGCCTTTACAGCCTGATCTACGAGATCAGGCTGAAGAGCTCCGACAAGGAGAAGGAATTTATCGACCAGCTCCGCTGCCGCAACGGCAACCTGGACATTGTCTGCGGCAGAGTGCCCAACGCAAAGGAAACCCTCTAAGGGGAACCCGTCGCCACGGACCTCTTAGAGGAGGTCCAAGCCGCCCTAAATTGCCGTATCGAAATTAACCCGGCCCCCCATCTGATATGGAGGGCCGGGTTTCCTGTTTTGAAATCGGGCGTTTATATCACCTTTACCGTCCAGCCATAGGGGTCGGGCTCAGTGCCCCACTGGATACCGGCGAGGGTGCTGTAGAGTTTCTGGGTCAGGCTGCCGATGGCCCCGCCTGAGATCTGGACGGTCCTGTCCTCCCAGCCCATCTCCCCGATGGGTGAGACCACGGCGGCGGTGCCGGTACCCCAGGCCTCCTCCAGAGCGCCCGCTTCGGCGGCGTCGAAGAGCTCCTGAACCGAAATAAGCCGCTCCTCCACGGCATATCCCCAATCCCGCAGCAGCTCCAAACAGGAGCGGCGCGTAATGCCGGGCAGTACGGAGCCGGTGAGGGCGGGGGTGACGATCTTCCCGTCCAGCTTGAACATCACGTTCATGGAGCCCACTTCTTCGATATATTTGCGCTGCACCCCGTCCAGCCAGAGGACCTGGGCGTACCCCTTATCCTCCGCCCGCGCGCCCGCCCGGATGGAGGCAGCGTAGTTTCCGCCGCACTTGGTGAATCCCGTGCCGCCCCGGACGGCGCGGACATCCTCGCTCTCCACGTAGATGCGCACCGGGTTCAGCCCCTCCTTGTAATAGGCGCCTACCGGACAGCAGATGATGCAGAAGAGATAGCTGTGGGAGGCGTGTACCCCCAGCCCCGCGTCGGTGGCGATGACGAAGGGACGGATATAGAGGCTGGTGTCCGGCTCGCCGGGCACCCAGTCGGACTCCAGAGCCACCAGCGCCTTGATGCCCTCCAGGGCCGCGTCTTCAGGCAGCATGGGAATGCAGAGACGGTCGCAGGAGGTGTTCAGCCGACGCACATTGTCTATGGGGCGAAAGAGCTGCACCCCGCCGTCCGGGGTACGGTAGGCCTTCATGCCCTCAAAGACCTCCTGGGCGTAGTGGAAGACCATGGCGGAGGGCTCCAGGGGGAGGGGGGCATAGGGCACGATGCGCCCAGAGTGCCAGCCCTTGCCCTCGTCGTAGTTCATGAGGAACATATGGTCGGTAAAGGTTTTGCCGAAGACCAGCGTTTTGGGGTCCGGCTTGGGTTTCAAGGGCTCCGCCCTGGTGATAGAAAATTCCTGCATGAAAAACACCCTCCTCGTTCTCGTTCGACTGCTAGTATAACACTATTTTTCTCATTGTGCCACTCCCTGAGGGAAAAAGAATGTAAAGCGGGATACAATTGAGGAAGACCCCCTTTTCGTACAAACAAAGCGCGCCACGCTTGTATTTGCTCCTATTCTTTGATATAATAATTTCCCTTATTGTTTGCGACGCGGAGGTGGACGAAAGTGAGGAAGAATAAGCTCAGCCGCCTGCTGGAGCCGGGACTGCGACTCTACTTCATCGCCCTGGTCGCCTTTGCCGTGGCCTCGGCCTTTTTCAATGTCTATCTGGCGGCGGCCGAGGGTGCGGTCATCGTGCTGCTCTATGTGTGGTTCCGCCGGGGCAGCCGCCTGCGCAGGCGGGAGATACTGCGGTACATTGACACCGTCTCCGCCAATATCGACGTGGCCAGCAAGGACACCATGGTCAACGCCCCCCTGCCTATGGTCATCTTCCGGCCCGACACCGACGAGGTCATCTGGTCCAACGAGCGCTTTCTCGCCATCACCGGCGAGCGGGACCACCTGTTCGACACCCGGCTGAGCGCCGCCGTACCAGAATTCAACTCCCGCTGGCTCATGGAGGGCAAGAGCGAGTGCCCCACCGAGGTCCGCGTGGGAGACTCCCGCTATATGGTCTTCGGCCATCTGGTGCGCACCGAGGAGAAGGGCCGTCAGAGCTTTCTCGCCACCACCTACTGGGTGGATGTAACCGACTTCTCGGTGATCAAGGAGGAATTTTATAATTCCCGCCCCGTGGTGGCGATTTTACTGATGGACAACTACGAGGAGTTTTTAAAGGGCCTGTCCGACACCGCCAGGGCCGCCCTCCTCTCCGAGATCAACCAGCGGCTTGACGAGTGGACCGCCCCGGCCCACGGCCTCCTCTGCCGATACGACCGGGATCACTATCTCTTCCTCTTCGAGGAGCGGTACCTCCCCATGTTCCAGGATGGAAAGTACGCGGTGCTGGACGCGGTCCATGAGATCGTCAATCCCTCCGGCATCCCCGCCACCCTCTCCATCGGCATCGGCAAGGATGCCGACACCATTGAGGAGTTGCTGCAGTACGCCAACCTCTCCATCGACATGGCCCTTTCCCGCGGGGGAGACCAGGCGGTGGTGAAGAATAAGTTCAACTTCGAATTCTACGGCGGCCGCTCCAAGGAGCCGGAGAAACGCACCAAGGTGAAGAGCCGGGTCATGGCAAACGCCATGGCAGAGCTGGTGGGCTCGGCCTCCAGGGTCTTCGTCATGGGGCACAAGTTCCCCGACCTGGACTGCGTGGGCGCGTCGGCGGGCGTGGTCGCCGCCTGCCGTAAAC
>DATMXU010000310.1:0-4096 GCA_035562355.1 Pseudoflavonifractor sp. | reverse complement strand
AATTCATTCGGTTTCAATCGAATTTTTATATAAATTTAGTTTAAAGGAGTGCTTTACTTGAAACGAACCCTGTCATTATTCCTGGCCTTTGTCATGGTGCTTTCTATGATCGCACCGGCAGTCACAGCGGTGGCGCCTCTGGTTGTAGCCTCAACGTCAAGCGATGTCTATCGCGACGTTGACGGCCACTGGGCCAAGACTGCTATTGAAACCTGGAGCGATCACGGAGTCATCAAGGGGTACAATGGGCAGTTCTCCCCCAACAACTCCATTACGCGTGGCGAGATGGCGCAGATTATTGCCAATCTGCTAAAGCTCAGCGCCCGTGCGGAGAACAGTTTCGCAGACTTGGACGACAACGTCTGGTATACCGACGCCCTGCTCAAATGCGCGGCGGCAGGGATCATGATTGGTGACAGTGCCAACATGCGTCCCACCGATACCATTACCCGGCAGGAGGCAATGCTCGTGCTGGCCCGCTCGCTTAGCATACAGCCCATGGTCGCCGACGTCCTCTCCGATTATGAGGACGGGGCCGAGGTGGCTCCTTGGGCCAGCGGCTATATGGCCGCGCTGGTGCAGGCCGATATCGTAAGCGGAACGGGGAAGAGCCTCCTCGCCCCCGTGGAGGATATCACCCGTTCCTCGGTCGTTACCCTGCTGAATAACGCCATCACCTCCTACATCCATGAGCCCGGCGTCTATTCGCTCACAGAGGAAACCGGCTCTGGCATCGTCCTGGTGGTGACACCCGACGCCGTACTTAAGGGCAGCGTCCCCGGAACCGTGCTGATCGGCGCGGGCGCGCAGGGCGACGCCGTGACCCTGGACGGCGCGACTGTGGACACAGTCACCGTCGCGGCCGAGCAGGTCTCTCTCCAGCTCAAGGGCGCGGCGAAGGTCGATGTGCTGAACGTGGAGGAGTCCGCGTCCGGGGCCGTCGTCAATATTGATAGGAAAGCCTCTGTGGGAACGCTGAACAAGCAGTCCGATACCAAGGTCATTCAGAGCCCCGCCTCCGGCGGCGGAAATTCCGGTGGTGGCAACACAGAGGTGCCAAGCGTTGTCTCTATCCAGAGCATCGACGACATCATCGATCTGAAGGTCGGCTCCAGCACCGAGTTCACTCTCACTATTAACCCTACCGACGCTACAATTACCGCTGCCAGCAAGGACTCTGCCGTGGCGGCCGTGGCGATTGTCGGGAATAAGCTCAGCGTGGCCGGCGTCGCCAAGGGCAGCACCGAGATCACCATTACAGCTCAGAAGAGCGGCTACGCCGACGGCACCGCCACCTTCCAGGTGACCGTGACCGAGACCGAGGTGCCGGACACGATTATCATCCAGAGCATTGATGACATTGCCGATTTAAAGGTCGGTTCCAGCACTGAGATTGCGCTGACTGTTGACCCTGACGACGCGACAATTACCGCTGCCAGCGAAAATACCGCTGTGGCGACTGTAACCGTATCGGGCCAGGCGCTCAGGGTAACCGGCGTCGCCAAGGGCAGCGCCGAGATCACCGTTACTGCTAAGAAGGACGGCTATACCGACGGCACCACTGCCTTCCGGGTGACCGTGACCGAGGCCGAGGTGCCGGACACGATTATCCTTCAGAGCATTGATGACATTGCCGATTTAAAGGTCGGCTCCAGCACCGAGCTCACTCTCACTATTAACCCTACCGACGCGACAATTACCGCTGCCAGCAAGGACTCTACTGTGGCGGACGTATCGGTTGTCGGGAATAAGCTCAGCGTGGCCGGCGTCGCCCCGGGCAGCACCGAGATCACCATCACAGCTCAGAAGAGCGGCTACGCCGACGGCACCGCCACCTTCCAGGTGACCGTAACCGATCGCGTGGTCGTGGAGAGCAGCAGCCGTATGACCTTTAATTTCAACGCGGACTGGAAGTTCTCCAAGGGCCACGGCTATGATAGCGCGGAGTCGAATCGTGCCACGAAACAAGAGGTCATCGTACTGCCCAAGACCGACAAGCCCTACGAAACGGGCTATACTATGGGCAGCACATGGGAGAGCGTCAGCCTGCCCCACACCTATAATGACGTAGATACCTTCGATAACTTTACCGAGCAGGGCATGAACGGCGAGCGCAGCGTCTATGGCGGTACCGCCTGGTATAAGAAGACCTTCACCATCCCCGCGGAGTACGAGGGCAAGAAGATCTTCCTGGAGTTCGAGGCCGCCCGTCAAGCCGCCGAAGTGTATCTCAATGGCGTGAAACTGGAGGGCAAGAGCGAGAACGGTTTCATTCCCTTTGGCTACGACCTGACCGCGGGGATCAAGTTCGGCGAGGAAAATGACATCACCGTCATGACGGACAACTCCTTTCCATACTACCACATCGGCGAGGACGGTTCCAAAAACGAGCTGAGTTGGGCCGACTCCCACTGGCACCCCAACAGTGGCGGCCTGTACCGCAACGCGACGCTCTATGTCACCGAGCCACTGCACGTCACGCTGCCCCTCTACAGTTTCCTGGAGACGCAGGGCACTTACGTCTATACGAAAAACGAGACCAAGGATACCGCCGACGTGATCATGGAGGCCGAAATTGCCAACGAGGCCGTTTCCGCCAAGACCTTTACCTATGTGGGCGAGGTCCTGGACGCGGAGGGCAAGCCGGTGCTCACCGTAACCAGTGCCCCCCTGACGCTGGCATCGGGCGCCAAGCAGGTATTCAGCCTGACCGGCACCCTTCAAAACCCTAAGCGCTGGTCCACCGAGTACCCCTATCTCTACACGGTAGTGTCCAAGGTCCTGGTGGACGGCAGGGAGCTCGACAGCGCCACCACACCGCTGGGTGTACGCACCTTCCGGTTCACCAACGACAGCGGTTTCTTCCTTAACGAAAACTACGTGAAACTCCAGGGCTGGGGCCAGAAGCCCACCGATGAGTGGGCGGGCCTCGGTGCGGCCTATCCTGACTGGATGCACGCCTTCACGCAGGAGCTGATGAAGGACGCGGGCGGCAACTTTATCCGCTGGGGTCACAGCGCTGCTTCCCCCACCCAGATCGCCATCTCCGACCAGTACGGCATTGTCACCCTCCAGCCCGGCGTGGATGGCGAGGGCAGTACCGTAGGCGGTACGTACAGCGAGCTCTCCTACGCAGTACGGAAGGACGCGTTCAGGGATATGCTCATTTACTACCGCAACAACCCATCCATCTTCCTGTGGGAGCTGGGCAATCAGAGCATGCCCGACGCCGAGGCCCAGGCCCTCAGCGATCTGGTCTATGAGTACGACGGCCACGGTATGGCGGCTACCGACAAGAAGAACAGCGGCACGTATGACGCCACCGAAACCGCGTCCAACCGCCTCATCGCCGTGCGCCGGGGCAACGCCGTCATGTCGAAGTACGTTGACGTGTCGGTCACCACCGAGGGGGACTGGGAGCTAAAGGCCAACGGTAAGCCCGGCGTGGAGGGCGAGTACAACCGCGAGGAGGCGCGCCGCGGCGTATGGGACCGCTACACTACCGGGTTTGAGACCTACAAGACGGCCTCCGGGAGCAGCTACAACCTGACGACGGAGGAGTTCGCCGTCAACCAGGCGAAGAACTACGCCAAGATCTCTGCCTCCGCCCACTCCGGCGGCGCGAACTGGATCTTCTCGGACTCCACGAGCCATGGGCGGGTCTACTCCGAGGTCTCCCGGGCCAGCGGCGAGGTGGACGCGGTGCGTCTGGAGAAGGAGGCCTACTACACTCTCAAGACCATCTTCAACGACGAGCCCGACGTCTACCTGGTGGGCCATTGGAACTACCCCGCCGGTACCGTCAAGGATGTCTACGCCACCTCCAACGCGTTCTCGGTCAAGCTGATCGTGACCGACACGGACGGTAAGGCCACCGAATACACCGGGACTAAGTCAAACGGCTATCTCTTCACCTTCAAAAACGTGGCGTACACCCCCGGCACCATCACCGCCATCGCCTATGATAAGACCGGCAATCAGGTGGCCGAGTCCGTCAAGCGCACCCACGGCGAGCCCGCCAGCCTGAAACTGACCCCTATCGTTGGGCCCGAGGGACTCCTTGCCAACGGCTCCGACATACTCCTCATTGATGTAG
>DATMXU010000309.1:0-26841 GCA_035562355.1 Pseudoflavonifractor sp. | reverse complement strand
AGAAATAACAAAAAGAAATGCAGCTCGAATTGAGCTGCATTTCTGAATAGATAGGAAACGTATAAATGGCACATTGTGGATATGTCAATCCAGTTGTGAGAAAAAGAAGAAAGCTCGTTTTGATTTTCATCAAAACGAGCTTTTCCGGTTTCCCAATGGTGGAGATAAGCGGGATCGAACCGCTGACCTCTTGAATGCCATTCAAGCGCTCTCCCAGCTGAGCTATACCCCCACATAGGGCGCTGTACGGCTGTATTTCCCGTACAGAACGAATGTTATTTTAGCAGACTGTGGCGAATTTGTCAACGACTATTTTTCTCTGTCTGAACGCGTTATAATGCTAGAGAATCTTTTTTAGAAAGTGTGAGCAAATGAGCTATGACACCGTGATCTTCGACCTGGACGGCACCCTGCTGGACACGCTCCAGGACCTGGCCGACAGCACGAACTACGCCCTGTCCGCCTGCGCCCTACCCCCGCGGACTTCCGAAGAAATCCGGTCCTTCGTGGGGAACGGGGTGGGTCTTCTCATCGCCAGAGCCGTGCCGGAAGGCACGCCGGACGAAATCCGGGGACGCTGCCTGGAGCTATTTCGAGCCCACTACCTACTGAACATGGAAAATAAGACCGCCCCCTACCCGGGCGTAGTCGAGCTGCTGGGCCGCCTGGGGCAGGAGGGGTACAAGCTGGCCATCGTCTCCAACAAGCTGGACAGCGCGGTAAAAGGGCTGGCCCAGAGCCATTTTGACGGTCTGGCTCCTGTGGCTATCGGGGAGCGGCCCGGCGTGAAACGCAAGCCCACGCCCGACATGGTACGCCTCGCTCTGGAGGAGCTGGGCTCCTCTGCTGACCAGGCCGTCTACGTGGGAGACTCCGACGTGGACCTGGAGACTGCCCGGAACGCCGGCCTCCCCTGCGTCAGCGTCTCCTGGGGGTTTCGGGACCAAGCCTTCCTCCTGGAGCACGGCGCGACCCACCTGGCACACAGCACCGAGGAGCTCTACCGCACTCTGCACGCACTATAAGAGGACAGGCCCGCGTCCGTCTGCGGGCCTGTCTCTTTTATTCTCCTCCTATCGCTCCCACAGCGCGTTTGGGACATAGATATCCTCCTTGGGCATCTTGTCCCAGGAGAAGGACGAGATCAGCGCGGCGGCCGAGCTGGGCGAGGGGGTGGACCGCAGGCCGGCGAGGCAGCCCAGCTTTCCAAGGAGCTCCTCCGCCGTATAGCGGCGGCGCAGCGCTTCCATATCCAAGTCTCTCTCCCGCTTGGAGAGACGGCGGCCATCCGGCGCCAGAAGGAGAGGGACATGGAAAAATTCAGGCGGCATAAGCCCCAGCAGCTCATAGAGCCAGAGCTGACGCGGTGTAGAATCCAGCAGGTCCCGGCCCCGGACCACCTGGGTGACCCCCATTGCCCCATCGTCTACCACCACCGCCAGCTGATAGGCGTACACCCCATCCGACCGGCGGATGATGAAGTCTCCGCAATCCCGGGCCAAGTTCTGCTCAAATAGGCCCAGGTTTCCATCTGTAAAGGAAATTATCCTGTCAGACACAGCCAGACGCCAAGCCGGACGGCGCCCCTCCCGCTCAAGCCGGGCCCGCTCCTCCCCCGTCAGAACGCGGCAGCGGCCGTCATAACGCGCCTGCCCGTCGGAGCGGTGGGGGGCATTGGCGGCCAAACGCTCCGCCCGGGTGCAGTAGCAGGGGTATACCAGCCCCTTTTCCTCCAGCGTTTGGAACGCGGCGGCGTAGAGGGCGGACCGCCCGCTCTGCTCATAGGGGCCGTCCGGTCCACCCCGCCCATAGCCCTCGTCCCAGTCTAGGCCCAGCCAGCGCAGATCGTCGGCCAGCTGGCGGCTGTATGTGCTCTTGCAGCGGTCAGGATCCAGATCCTCCATGCGCAGGACAAGCTCCCCCCCTGCTTTTCTGGCCGACAGCCAGGCCAGGAGGGCCGAAAAGAGATTGCCTAAATGCATCCGCCCACTGGGGCTGGGCGCGAAACGGCCCCGCACATGTCTCCCCTCCACATCCTCCCCCCTTTCCTTTTTAGTCTAGCACAAAATAGCGCAGCTACAAGAGGCATGTCTCTCCTTGCTATTTTTTGTCCAATATCAATATTTTCCCAAAAGACATTTGATTTTTTCCATTTTGTGGTGTATGCTTTTGCCACATCACAATGGAAGGATGATCTGCGATGGGTCGTCGAGCTGCCGTAATCGGAGCTGCGCTGGGAGCCGGATTATCTTTTTTGGCCGTTGTGCTGCTCCTGCGCGACTGCGGCTCCCGCGCCCCATGGATCCTGCATCATGCCGTACTGCTGTGCCTTTGGGGGGCGGTAGGCGCCGGGTTCCTCATGTTCGCCGCCGGTCTGTTTCTGGAGCCGCGACGCCGGTCCACCGCCGAACACAGCCAGCTTTACCTCCTGTCCCACTTTGCCAACACCTTTCTTTTTGAGTACCGTTTCCAGTCGCGCACACTTACCTTCAGCGACAATCTGCCCCAAGACCTGGGGCTGGATGTTCAGTTGGAGGGTGCCGCCGGCCCGGCCCGGCTCCGCATGCTTGTCCATCCCGAAGACCACTGTAAGCTCCGGGCGCTGGCGGAGGATCCCCCCGCCCCCCGGGAGGAAACCCTTCAGGAACTGCGGCTCCTCCACGGCGACGAAGGTTACGCCTGGTATGAATGCCGGGTAGCCGCCACCTATGACAGGCACGGAAGGCCTGTTTCGCTGCTGGGCCGGTTTGAGAACATTGATGACCGCAAGCGCCGCGAGGCCAGTCTGGTCGCACGCTCCACGAGGGACGACCTGACGGGGCTCCTCAACCGCAGCGCCGTGATGTTGCAGGTAGAAGAGTGGCTCCAATCCCCTAAGGCAGAGGAGGGCGGAGCGCTCTTCATGCTGGACCTGGACAATTTCAAGACCATCAACGACAGCCAGGGCCACACCGCTGGCGACCGAGCTTTACTCCTTACCGCCCGGGTCCTGCGGGAGACCTTTCGGGAGAGCGACATCCTGGGTCGGGCGGGCGGAGACGAATTTTTAGTCTTTATGCCCGGCGTCAATTCACCGGAACTGGCCTCCAGCCTGGCCGAGCGCCTCTGCCACGCACTGCCTCAGCAGCCGGGCCGCTTTGACAAGTCATCTCCCTTTACATGCAGTGTTGGGATATCGCTCTGTCCCCAGGATGGCAACAGCTACGCCGCCCTCTTTGAGGCCGCCGACGCCGCGATGTATCAGGCAAAACGGAAGGGAAAGAACTCCTATCGTCTCTCCGCCAGCCTGTTCGATCACTACGCATAAAACAGTGCGCCCCCCCGGGGCGCACTGTTTTTGTATAGACGGCTAGACCGGCTGGAGCTCCGAGGCGTATTTCCCGTAGAGCGCACGGATCTCCTGCGCCACTGCCTCCGGCACCTGGGGCACCGTGAACTCGGGGCGGCCCAGATAATAGCCCTGGAGATAATCCACGCCGCAGGAGATCAGTGTCTCCATCTCCCTGTGGGTCTCCACTCCCTCGGCCAGGACCAAAATGCCGCGGTCCTTGGCGTAATCCATCAGATTGCGGATGACAGCCAGACGGTCCCCGTCCTGATCGATTCCATGGATCAGGCTGGCGTCCACCTTGACGATGTCTGGCGAAAGGTCCACCAGCGCGGCGTCGGTATTATAGCCGGTGCCGTAATCGTCCAGCGCCAGCAGACCACCCCAGATTTTAATCCGCGCCTTCTTTGCCTCTACAAACCTCCGGTTGGACTCCTCGCTCTCGGTAAGCTCCACAACGATCCGGTCCAGAACGTCATGATACAACTCCTCCAGCTCTTTCAACAGTGGATTGGAGATATGCTGGCTGCTCACCGAGTTGATGAACGCACGGGTTCCGGCAGGTATCTGCCCCGTACGGGCCAGGAATGCAAAACGGCTCATGGCCTCGCTCCAGGTCAGGTTCTCGATCTGCTGGAGCTTGGACTCGGCCCGGGCCAGACGGAACAGGTCGTCCAGGTTGGAGAACCGTTTCACCATGGGGCGCATCAAAAACTCATATCCATAGACCGAGCCGTCCACCGCCGAGACAATAGGCTGGAGCGCGTAGCGCACCATGCGGTTTTCCAGCATGCGGTTGAGGTCGTCCTGGCCCTGGATCAGAATAGCCCCCCGGGCGTACTCGTTCCTGTTGAATTCCCGCAGCACACCCTTGATGGTATGCTTTACGTTGTACATGGTAAAGTCGGCCATGCGCAGGAGCTCGGCGTAGTTGTCGGCATCCCTGCCGTACCAGGCCAGACCGCCTGAGGCCCGCACCCGGATCTCGCCGCCCCCGGGCAGGGCGCTGGTGGTCTCGCTCAGCTGTCCCCAAAAACCGATCACCGCCCCGCGCACCGCGTCCTCACTGTCATACCCATGAAGGAATACATTGAACTCATCCCCCGAACGGCGGCCCATCACCGCGTGGGGGCCCTCAAAGTACTGCAGACAGCGGGCAAAGGCTTGAATGTAGTAGTCCCCGTAGTCGTGCCCGGAGGAGTCGTTGATGTACTTGAGGTTGTCCAGGTCCAGCATGAGCATGGCCGCCATGCCCAGCGGCCACTCTCCGGCAGCGGCGAACAGCGCCTCCACCTCCCGATCGAAGGCCCGGCGGTTATAGAGGCCGGTGAGCACGTCGTAGTCCCGCTCGTACTCGATCCGCTGCCGCGCGGCCATATCGGCCGTCACGTCCAGAAATACGCCCAGCGTGACCGCCTCTTCCCACCGGTGGAAGAACTGTACCCAGCGCTCACGCCCATCAAAATCGGTAATGCGGTAGACCCGCTCCTGCTCGGTCCCAAGATCCCGCTCTCCGGTGATCGCGCGGAGCCTGCAGAAAAACTCGTCTTTGGGGAGGACCTGATCCTCCTCCGGCCGCTCCGACCAGCCCAGGAGCGGGAAGAGATTCTTGCCGCAGAAGACCGTCTCCATATTTGCCCGGTATTCAAACACACCGATGGGGATGTGGGACATGGAGATGATATGAGAGATACGGGAGGCAGCCTCCACCGCCGAGTTGGAGAGGTTTTCAATCGACTCGGAGAGTGCGTCCACCTCGGTGATATTGACCCGGCGCAGCCGAATGACCCGGTTGGGGTCGCTCTGCCGCAGATCCCCCACCAGGGCGGAGATGGGCATTGTAAAGGACTGCGCCGCCATAAAGGTGAATACAAGTCCCAGCACCAGAGAGGCGGCCGTGGTGAAGAGCACCATGCTGTTCATCTGCCTGGAGAACTGGAACAAGTGCTCCTCGCTCTGGATCCCGATCAGGGCCCACTGATCGCCCTCGAACGGCGTGTTGCTGTTGTAGAGCTTCAGGGGCTGGACTGCGCCGTAGATGGTCTCGCCCAAATGCTCCAGCTCGCCGGGCAAGGTGACAATGCCGCTGTGCTCAGCGTCCTCCCGGACCTTCAGGCTCTTTGTCTGTCCAAAATAGGCGCTGAACATGGGGCCGCTGGTGCAGACGGAGGTGTAGCTCTGCCCCCCATCGCTGCTCATACCCAGGAAATAGGCACCTGACCGATTCCCGCCCAGCTCGCTGTAATTGAGCTGCTCCGCCAGGTAGTCCGCGGTCAGATCCACGCCGAGGATGCCCAGGACCGTGCCGTCTTCCCACACCAAGGGGATGGTGTAGGCCATGGCCGAGCGGTCTGCCGGGCTGAGGGTATAGCTGCCGCTCCAGTAATAAAAGTGGTCGGCCTGCCGGTCCTCCGGCGCGGCGGCAGCGACCGCCTCCAGGGGGTGAAAATAGAAATCACAGGAGCTCTCCAGTCCCTCGCCAAAGCGAAAGAAGGCGCTCCAATAGCTGTCCATAGGGATGGAGAGATCCCGCGCCACCTGGGGCAAACCGCGTATCAGCAGAAGATCGGCATTGCTGGACACATAGTTCTCCGGGCCGTAGTCCCGGATGTAGACGCCCGGATAATCCCCCTCCCCGGAGGGGCAGTTCAGGATGGCGAACGCGCCGGTGACGCCGGCACGCCGGAGTATGGACACAAGACTGGGGGCAGCTCTGTCCAAAACCTTCTGGCAGAGGTCCCGGTCCAGGCTCAGATCGGCGGAGGACGCGCCGCTGTCCTCCAGAACCTGGCGCACCACCTTCATCAGTTCGCCCTTGCCCTCCTCCACATTGGACCAGCGCTGGAGCATGTTGCCCTCCAGGTCCCGCTTGCGGTTGGCCGTACGTTCCCGGAGGATATCGAAAGCGTTGTTCTCCGCCTCCTTTACCACTCCGCCGCCGAAAAAGACCGCCAGATAGATGACCGTTTGAAACAGCAAAATCGCCAAGAGAAACACCAGCATACGGCGAAAGAGGGTGTTTCCCCTGTGCCCGCGTTTTTCCTGCCCCATCTCCTCACCCCCGGCGTCCCAGTCGTTTCTTTATTTGATCGCATTCTCCAACGCAGAGCGGAAGACATTCACCCAATTGTCAAAGTTTTCGTCGGTATCATACAGCGCCACTGCCTCAGCCCTGGATATGCCCTGGTCCATCAGCGCCTTTACGGCGGCTCGGTCCGCCCTCGCCCACTCGTCCATAGAGCTGTTCACTACAGCCCGGGCAGCATTCCCTTTCTCAAATGCCTTCCCCGCATAGAGCCGGTACTCCTGTGTCATCGCCGCGCCGATGTTCAGTGTGTCGCGCAGGACGGAAGGCAGCTCCTTGTTCTGCTCCGCCAGTGCGGCCACGCCCCCATTGGCGGCGTAAGTGACGGGAAGGTACCCCGAGGACATGGCAAAGCGGCTGTTCTGCTCCGGCTGGGTGAACCATTTGAGGAAGGCCACCGCGGCCTTCTCCCGTTCCGGGGTGGACTTGCTCACCACCATGCCCGCCCCCTGCTGGACCGCCATGAGCTCGGTCCCTGCGAAGTTGGGCAGGGGGTAGACGGCCACGTCGATGGGGTAGGTGCTGCCGTCCGCCCGGGTGACCTCGGTGGGAAAATAGGTCGCGCCGCTCGTGGAGCCCACGCAGGCGGCCAAGTCGCCGGTACGCACGTCGTCGCTCCGGAATTTGCCGAAGGCGCTGAAGTAGCCGTTGATATAGGGCACATAGTAATTGTCCCAAAGGCGGCGCAACGCGGCCTTGTCCACGTTGAGCGCCGCCTTCCCGCCGGACACCGTGAAGAGCCTGGCGCCGAGCTGCTCACTGCCGACAAGGATGTAGTTGGCGAAGGCGTCCCGGCCGAAGAAGGCCTTGCCGTCCTCTGCCACGCCGGGGGTCAGGCCGTCGGTCCAGAGATAGTACTGCTCGGCCAGGCCGGCAACCCCCTCCCAGGTGGCAAAGGCGCTCTCACTGGCCCCGGTGGCGGCCGCAAAGGTGTCCCACTCGGTCTTGTTGACAGTCAGCACCTCGGTGGATTTGGCGATGGGAAATATTATAAAGCCGTCGCCTTCCCCGAATTGCCCCTCCTCCAGGTAGGCCGTGATGTAGGCATCCTCCTCCTCCTCCGTGAGGTATTGGGAGAGCTCGGTGGCCTTGCCCAGGCTATTGGCCTCATAGGCGGTATCCGCATAGGCGGCGAAGACGTCCGGGACCTCCTCCGCGCCTACCTTTTCATAAATCGCGTCCAGGACCTCGTCGCTCAGGTCGTTCACGGTGCCATAGCTCTGTGCCTCCACCAGGATGCCCTGCTCGGCCCCCACGGTGCTGTTGAACTCCTGCACCAGCTCGTTGAACACCTTCTGCTGGGTGCCGTTATAGTAGTGCCACAGCGTGATCGTAATGGGGTCTCCCCTATAGCTCCCCTGTCCCCCACAGCCTGCCAGCGCCATCAAAAGCAACCCGGCACATACAGCAGCCGCGCAAAGACCTCTCCGCTTTCCCACTGTTTTGCGCCTCCTCTCACCGGATATCTAATTCCAGATATTTTATTTTAACATCTCCTTTTTTCCTTTACAATTATAACTTACCAAAATTCCCCCGTTTCAGCCGAAATTCAACCTTGTTCGGTAATTGACAAACCGGGGAAAATGAGTTATCTTATTTAAGCTACCCTGCGCGGTATCAAAACGGTTGTACGGAGTTGTTGATATCCGCCGAAAACTGCATATCTTTTACAAGGACAGGTATCGAAGTGGTCATAACGGGGCTGACTCGAAATCAGTTTGACGGAAACGTCACGTGGGTTCGAATCCCACCCTGTCCGCCAAAAAGAAAGACACCCTAAGGGTGTCTTTCTTTTTGGGTTCCGGCGGCTTTGCCGCCTCCACCCGATTTCTTTTATCTGCTCGGGGCAAATAAATGCCCCTGCGTCAAGGGTTTTGGGCCATCGGCCCAAAACGCTAGAACGCCACACTTGCGGCGGATGTTTGCTGGTATCTATCTCGCAGCAAGACCTCAACGGACTTTTGCCCATGAAATCCCTGACATGCATTTGTCATGGTTTTGTGTTATACTGATATAAACCGCTTTCACTATCGGAGGTGGGCGTTATCAAAAACGACCGTCTGTTTCAACTGCTCTATTTGCTGTTGGAGAATGGGACGATGACCGCCCCAGCTCTGTCCCGCGCGCTGGAGGTATCGGTCCGCACCGTTTATCGGGACGTGGAGACCCTGTCCATGGCGGGCGTTCCTATCTATGCCTCGGCGGGCAAGGGCGGTGGCATCTCGCTGCTGCCCGGCTACACCTTTGATAAAACACTGCTCTCCGATGAGGAGCAAAATCAACTTCTCTTTGCCATCCAAAGTCTGAAGGCGGCTGACCAGAAGATTGAGCCGCTCCTGCAAAAGATGGGTGCGGCATTTCAAAAATCGCCCCAGAGCTGGATCGAGGTGGATTTCTCCCGCTGGGGCATGGGCAGGACGGATACGGCACGGTTTGAACTGCTGAAAACCGCCATTCTGGGCAGGCAGGTGTTGTCCCTCACCTATTGCGGCACATCGGGCAAAACCTCACAGCGCAAAATCCACCCACTGAAACTAATTTATAAGGACAAGCACTGGTATCTGCAGGGCTACTGCCTGCGCGCAGGGGACTTTCGTCTCTTTAAAATAGGGCGTATGCTTGACCTCACCATCACAGGTGAAACCTTTACCGAGGAATATGAAGGAGAGCTGCCGCCGATCGAAACCCAGGCGCCGCCCTTCTCCACGGTGCATTTGAAACTGCAGATTGCCCAGCGGCTGGCCTTCCGGGTCTATGACGAGTTTGACCGGGGCTGTATCACACCCCAGCCGGGCGGCAGCTTGCTGGTGGAGGTTGATTTCCCTTTGGACAGTTGGGTGGTGGGGTATCTCTTTTCCTTTGGCCCCGATGTGGAGATCCTGGAGCCGACCGACCTGCGCCGGCATTTGGCCGAGTACGCGCAAAAGATTGCAGACCATCATAAAACCTGACAGACAGTTGTCATCTTTTGTTTGATAGAATAGAGTCATCAAAATCAAGGAGGACAACCAAATGGACCACCAGAACCAGAAATTTTGCCAAAGCTGCGGTATGCCCATGGGAGACACTGACGAGCTCTACGGCACGGAAACGGACGGCAGCAAGAGCGCAGAGTATTGCAGCTACTGCTATGACAAGGGCACATTCACCTTTGACGGCACCATGGAGGAGATGATTGAAATTTGCGTCTCGCCCATGGTGGAAAGTAATCCAAACATGAGTCCGGAACAGGCGCGTCAGATGATGGGGCAGTTTTTCCCCATGCTCAAACGCTGGAAGGCGTAGACCTCTCGAAACCATTCTACCAAAGGAGGCGCAGCAGTATGAATTGGAATGAACTTTATCCGAACGACAGCCCACCTACCTTGTCGGCCATTTCTGCTTATATCAAAAGTCCTCTGTGGGACGGACTCTGCGCCTATTTGGAGCGTACCTACGGCGTTTCTCCCACGGTGGAGCACAGCATCTGCTCCGGCGCGCCCGGCTGGAACCTCAAGTATAAGAAGAGCGGACGCGCCCTCTGCACCCTCTACCCCGCCCGGGACTTTTTCACCTGCCTAGTGTCGATCGGCGGCAGGGAAGCCATGGAGGCGGAGTTGCTGCTCTCCGCCTCCACCGACTATCTGCAGACGCTTTACTGGAACGCAAAGCCTTTCAACGGCAGCCGTTGGCTGATGATCGAGGTTACCTCACAGGAAATTTTAGAGGATGTAAAAATGCTGATTGCGCTGCGGACAAAGAAAAAGAAGTAGCAAGAGGAAACACCCGGCAGTACAAACAGAGCGTGGACGGGAAGTCACTCCCCGTCCACGCTCTTCTCGTTCTCTGGCAGCAGTGTAACGACCTTCAATGCCGGCTCCGGCTGGCTGATGTACAGTTCCTCGCACTCCCGCTGTGCCGCAATCAGAATATTGACGGCTTTTTCTGAGGCCCGGAACAGTTTCAAATACATTTCCTTATAATCCGACATGATCTTCACCCCAATTTGATTTTATGCGCTTTTCGCATCAAAGTTAATATGCGATTATCGCATATAATACAATATCCATGAGGTGAGGGTATTGTATCAACACATTAAAGATCTGAGAGAAGATAACGACTTGACGCAGCAACAAATTGCAAAACTGCTTAATATCAGCCAGACGACCTACTCCAGATATGAGAGCGGCGCTTTGGATATTCCCAGCTCCTCCTTGATTTCCTTGGCCACGTTTTATAAAACCAGTGTGGATTACCTGCTGGGACTGACCAACAGCAAAACTCCATATAATAAATAAATTGACCGGCAAGGCCACTCCAGAGGACGGAACGTGCCTGACCCAGCTACGCCGGAAAATAAAAGATAGGCCCGGCGCAGCCGCGGCGGGCGATATGCCTTGGGACGGTGACAACAAGGGCCGCAGCGAATTTCTGTCGCTGCGGCCCTTGTTGCTACGAGTAGAGATCATTTCCTTACCGGCAGCCAGATATAGCAGACGTAGTCCTCGCTGCTCTGGTCGCCTTCGGTGTACTGCTCGATATCGGGCGCGTCGGCATACTGGTACCCGCTATTGGGCAGCCATTCCGTCATGATGCGCTGCTGCATCGCTTGAATGGAGTCTGGCATCGGACCCTTGCATTCAAAGATCGCCCAGGTGCAGGCGGGCACCTCATACTCGTCCATCCCCTCGGGCACGGGCTGGTCGCTGGAGACGGCGATATAGTACTCAAAGCTCCCGGCCGTCTGCCAGTCGCCCACGCTGACCCCCAGCACGCCCAAAGGCTGCCCGTTCATGATCGCACATAGCGCGGGGAGGGTCCCCTTCTGTTGATGCTCACCCCAAAACTTCGGGACAAGGGTAAACCCCTCCTGCTTTTCCGGCGTCCAAGGGCAGGTCAGCTTTGGACCGACAATGCGGAATGCGTCGTGATGCTCCATGTGGTAATTCATTTCAGCTTCACCTCGTATTGTAATTTTGAAACTGATGGGATGATAGGCTTTCAGCCGGGCCCCCTCCTGCCGGGCGGCGGAGGGCGGGACGCCGTGGATACCCTGGAACGCGCGGTTAAAGGCCGTGGGAGAGTCATAGCCGTATTTCAGCGCGATATCAATGACCCTATCCCCGGTATTCTGCAGATCGAAGGCCGCCTTGGTCATGCGCCGCCTGCGGATGTACTCCGCCAGCGGCACGCCGGCCATATACGAAAACATGCGCTGAAAGTGAAACGCCGAGCAGCAGGCAATTTTCGCCGTCTGCTCAAGGTCGATCTCCTCCTCCAGATGGTCTTCGATATGCCGCAGCGCGTCGTTGAGCTGTCCGAGCCAATCCATTCCATCATCCCCTTGCCAAAAGCTTACCGCATTTGAGTCGATCCATCCTCTCCGTCTCTGCCTGATTTGGAGAGTCCGGCCCGGCACTATTGAACGTGCTCCAATTCCCTGGTGATCAATGTGGACGCGATATACAGCGCCTTAATCCTGCGCACAAGCAGCGTGTGCTGGGAGGTGCCCTGCTTGAGCTTGGGCTGCACCTTTTCGCACTTGCTGATGGTTGAGGCGATGGCCCGGAGGGCCTCCTCCAGCTCTTCCCTTGTAAACTCCTCCACGATTTCACCCCTCACGCAAGACCTTCGATTTTTTTGACCGGGTGCCGGACGACGGTCTTCTGCCTGGATGCCTCCGTCTTGCGGGGGTCGCTCAAATAAATCTCATGGTGATGCCGTTTCTCACTGATGTCGACGGCATACCCCTTCTCCCGCGCATGCCGCTCCATCGCAAGAATCGTGGCCGGCTCCTCGTCATACGGGCCCAGGTGCATGCACTGCACGCACAGGCCCTCATCGTAGGTAAAGAGCTCCACTGGTGAGAAGTCCGTCTTCTTTTTCCTCGTGGCCTCTTCCAGCGCCCATGTAAAATCGGACTCCCTCACAAAATCGGGCAGCCGGATCAGGGAGATCCACTGAAAGCGGTCCTTACGGGAGTAGTCGACTCCGCGGACCCCCTCCTGCCACCACAGGCCCTCCAGCGGCGGCACGACGTATTCAAAGAAACCCTCGATTTCGTGTTTCCCCTTCTGGCTCATTTTAAGGGTATAAGCCATGCCGTAGAGCAGCTCTATGGCTTTTTTGTACTCTCCGCCCTCCTCATTGGGGTCACCCCTTCCCCGGACGGAGAGAAACTTCATGGGCGGCAGCTCAACGATACCTGGTTCCCTCGGCGGCAGATAGAATTCCTGATACTCTTTTTTATAGTCGAACGCCATAAAGTTCACCCACCTTAAGCTATCATATCTTTTCGCACGCGCTATTATTAGCTTGCAGGAAATCTATTGTTTTGTCAATCCCTACCTTTGGCGTTTCAGACGCCATTTTTCTTGATAATCCGCGCAAAACGCCTTGAAACAAACTGGGGTTTTTGGCATAATAGAGTTGAGATTTGCGCCGGTCTTGTAAGCGTCCGGACCACAGGCTGCAAACGCGCGGTCAAATACTACTTACGGCAGGTGCAAAATGGCTGATTCGATTCTTCACGAGGCCTTCAAGATAACCGACCGATACCTAACCAGCGCTTATGACCAGAGTGACCGAACCCTCCTATACGCCGAACTGCGGTCCATCGCAGGCGTGCCCGGCCCGGAGGGCGACAGTCACCGTTCCGAGCCCGCCGCATACGAGGAGGTACAAAAGGCCCTGTCCACCCTCAATGAGAAGGAGACCATCCAGAAGAGCAAGGGCGTCTACTACACGCCAAACGACGTGGTCAGGTTCATCATCGCGAACAGCATGAAATCCGCCTGCGGGAAATTGCGCCCGGACAACCTCCACGACATGGATTTGAGCGCTCTCCCCTACCGCTCCCTCTGCATGGGCAAGACGGTATACGACCCCACCTGCGGCGCGGGGGAATTCCTGCTCACGGCGCTGGAGCTGAAGCTCGACCTGCTGGACGCCCGCCAGGCAAACGTGTCCAGGGCGGCAGTCCACAGGGTCGTCGCCACGATACGGGGAAACGACATCAATCTCGACTCGGTGGCCATCACAAAAATCAGGCTGCTCTTATGCGTGCTGAAACGGTACGGCCAGGCCAAGCTCCGGGGCCTTTCCGCAGTATTGAACGGCTGTTTTTCCTGCTATGATTTTATCCAGGAGAAACCAGACGGCGCCCGGAGATACGACATTATCGTGGGCAATCCCCCCTATGTGGAGGACGCAAAAAGCGAGCTGGTCCCGGAGAAACGATACGGCAATATCTACGGCAACGTACTGGAGCACGCGGCTCTCCAGCTCAACGAGAGGGGCGTGCTCGGTTTTATCATCCCCCTCTCCTACGTGGCGACGCCCAGGATGCAGCTCCTGCGGGACACGCTCTTCGGCCTGGTGAAGGAGCAATACATTCTGAGCTATTCCGACAGGCCGGACTGCCTGTTCTCGTCTGTGCACCAAAAGCTGTGCATTCTGTTCGGGAAACAGAAACACACGGGAAAGACCGTATACACCAGCAATTATCAGTACTGGTACAACGCGGAGCGGGAGGACCTGTTCCGCAGCGTCCCCGCCGTGAAGAACCGCCTGTCCACCGGGCAGTATATTCCCAAGGTCGGCTCCGTCATGGACGCGTGCATCTATCAAAAGATCACCGGCAAGGGGCGGCCCATGCTCGATTTGCTCGGGGGGGACGGCCCGCCGGTCTATCTCAATATGCGGGCCACCTTCTGGGTCAAGGCCTTCATCGGGGTCCACTCGGGCGCGGAGTACAAGCGATTTAGCTGCCGGGATGAGGATACGGCGCACTACTGCATGTGCTTGCTCAACTCCTCCCTCTTCTGGTGGTATTGGGTCTGCGTGTCCGACTGCTGGCACATCACCAAAAAGGAGCTCGGCGGCTTTACCGTACCAAGCTCGCCCGACTACGCGCTCCTCCGTATGCTGTCCGGCCGCCTGGAGGACAGGCTGGAGCAGACCAAAAAGCACGTCGGCACCAAGCAGACCGAATATGAATATAAGCACAAGGACTGTGTGGCCGAGATCCACCGGATCGACGACTACATCAGCGCCCTGTTCGGCCTGTCCGCGGAGGAGAGCCGGTACGTTAAGGAATTTGCCTATCGCTATCGCGTCGGAGGGGGTGCCAGGGATGGATGTGATTGACCTGTTTGCCGGATGCGGCGGGCTCTCCATCGGGTTCCTCCAGGCCAGATATGCCGTGAAACGGGCCGTGGAATTTGACCCGTCCATCGCAACTACCTACCGGCTCAATCACCCCGGGACCGAGGCCATCATTGACGACATCAAAAATATCGACCGCCTCGGGCTCTTCCGGCCGGGAGAGGCCCAGGTCATCATCGGCGGCCCCCCCTGCCAGGGCTTTTCCATGGCGGGCGCGCGGATACGGACCGGTTTTATCGATGACCCGCGCAACTATCTCTTCAAGCACTATTTCAACGTGGTCAAAACGGTCAAGCCCACCGTTTTTGTGATGGAGAACGTCAAGGGCATCATGACCATGCAGGGCGGGAAAATTTTTCGGGAGATTTTGCAGACCTTTTCCGACCCGCGGCTCCTGGAGGGTCGGCCCTATACGCTCTATCACCGCATCGTCAGGGCGGTCGATTTCGGCATTCCCCAGAAGAGGGAGCGCATGATCCTCCTCGGCGTCGCCGGGCGGACTGTCTCCTTCGACCGCCTGTGGGAGCAGACCAGGCGCCAAATTGAGGAGGATTTCCCGGGCTATTTTGACGCCGTCACCGTGGCCGACGCGATTGGGAATCTTCCGGGGCCGACGCCTGACGGCGTGATCCCCAACCCGAGGCCGCAGACGCGATACCAGGAATACCTGTCGTGTGGCCTTGAGAGACTGGAAAACCACACCCAGACCCGCCACTCCAAGATCGCCGTGGACAGGATGGCCAAAATTGAAAGCGGAGAGAACTTCACGGCGCTGGATGAGAAGATCACCTCGGTCCACAGCGGCTCCTAC
Organism: Pseudoflavonifractor sp.; assembly: GCA_035562355.1. Lineage (GTDB taxonomy): Bacteria > Bacillota > Clostridia > Oscillospirales > Oscillospiraceae > Pseudoflavonifractor. The sequence goes on along the minus strand of DATMXU010000309.1, from coordinate 11,472 downwards.
GGCCGCTTGTGCTGGGACGAGCGGGCGCCGACCATCACCACCCGGTTCGACACCCCGGCGGGTGGGCGGTTCATCCATCCCGTGGAGAACAGGACGCTCACGCCGCGGGAGGCGGCCCGCATCCAGAGCTTTCCCGACAGCTATGTGTTTACGGGGGGGAAGACCTCTATCTGCAAGCAGATCGGAAACGCCGTTCCCCCTAAAATTTCTTATTTTCTGGCGCGTCTGGTCCGCAGTCTGATCGAAACGGAGGAGTGAATATGGACGCTCTCTTGGCGAGTAAGCTTGAAGAGCTGGAGTCCGCCGAAAAATATGAGTGCTGGTACCTGGTCAAGCAGTCCACCGAGTTTGACAGGCTCTGCTACCTGGTCTCCGCCTTGGGAGAATACCAGGCGGAGCGCAGAGCGCAGAAACTTGAGGATTTCATACAGGACTATGCATCTGAACTGGGGGAGCAGAAATCCGGCGTCGATTTTATCACCAACTACCGCGCGCTGCGGGTCGCGGCTTTTTTCGGACTGATTGCCATGAAGTCGAGCAGCTATAACGACGCCGTCCTAACCGAGACCTATGAGGAGATTTTCGCCAGGTGCGCAGGGGCCTTTGAGAAAACCGAGCTGTACGCGGACGTCATTCAGCGGCAAATTGAAAAAATATACCTGAGTTCCCCTATCGATGAGGAATCCGCGGGCATAAGAAAGGACTACCGCCTCTACCCCGTCATGCTGCTGTACAAGATTTTGCTTGAGCTGGGCCGCGCCACGGGGAACTACTCCATCACCATGACGGAGTACCGGTATCTAGTGGCCACCACCAGGCGGTTCGAGGATTATTTAAACACGCTGCTGCTCATCTCCCTCCTGAGAAAGGACCCGGGCGCGAACGGGTCCTTCGAGCAGTACCGCGGAAAGTTTGACAACAGATTCCTCTTGGCCCTCAAGCAGCTCGACACCTTAAGCGTCAGCGGAGATGAGATCAAGCTGAACGTGGGCGCGATCGAGACCGTTGCCCGAAAGGTGCACGCATTTGAGGCGCATCCGGACGCATTCCTCCCCGAGCAGTACATCGAATTCCTGGGCTCCACAAGGGCGCTGTTCGACCCTGCCCCGCCGGAGACGGCGGCGGAAACGGAGCGGCCCCGGGAGAACCCCCGCTTTCACACGGGATATTCGTCTAAATTCCCCCGCAACCGCATCCTCTTCGGCGCGCCGGGAACAGGCAAGAGCTTTTTCCTCAATCGGGAGAAGGACGAATTGCTGGGGGCGGGCGGCGCGTATGAGCGAGTGACCTTCCACCCCGACTATTCCTATGCCCACTTCGTCGGGACCTATAAGCCCGTGCCCTGCGTCGACAGCGACGGCAAGGACGCCATCACATACCAATACGTCCCCGGCCCCTTTCTGCGCACCTATGTGAAAGCGCTTGAAAACAGTAAAACAGACGCCCCCAGGCCCTATCTTCTGCTCATTGAGGAGATCAACCGGGCAAATGTGGCCGCCGTGTTCGGTGATGTCTTTCAGCTTTTGGACCGGGACGACAACCACGTGAGTGAATACCCGATCCACGCGTCCGAGGACGTAAAAACCTTCCTTGCCGACGCGCTCCACGGCGCGCCGGAGGACTTCGCGGAGCTCAGGCTCCCCGACAACATGTTTCTCTGGGCGACCATGAACAGCGCCGACCAGGGGGTCTTCCCCATGGACACCGCTTTCAAGCGCAGGTGGGACTTCAGGTACCTCGGCATTGACGAGAGCGAGGCCGGTATCATAGGCAAGACCGTCGCTCTGGGGACCGGGACCTACAGGCGCAGCGTCGAGTGGAACGGACTGCGCAAGGCGATCAACGACAGGCTCTCTTTTGGCCGCATTAACGAGGATAAGATGCTGGGGCCTTATTTCCTGAAGATCGTCTGCTCCGGTACGGACGATACCATCGACCCTGAGGTTTTTATCCCGGCCTTCAAGAGTAAGGTCATCATGTACCTTTTTGAAGACGCCGCCAAGAGCAAGCGCCAGCTCCTCTTTTCCGATTACTCCGACGTCACGAGATATTCCTCCATCTGCAGGGCCTTTGACGAAAAGGGGGTCCACATCTTCTGCAGGGACATTGTGGACAGCCTTCCCCTCTCTGATGGCCCGGCACCGACGGAGGCCGGGGCGGAATGATCTCGAGCTTTATCCGGGAGCAGAAACGGTACACCCAGGCCGATTTGAGCGCGCTCCTTCAGTGCACGGCGCCGGAGACCGTCACCCTCATCAAAAAGCTGAAGGAGTACGGCGTTTTGAAGACGGTGCGGGCCACCGACACGCAAAGGAGCCTGTCCGACCTCGCCGAGGAGGACGTGGAGGTCGCCGAGGTCATAAGCGGGTCGAACGACTTTCTCTATGTCTTCCCCTATGTCGGCGTCATCACCATCGCCGGGCGCGCCCTGAAATGCTATCCAAAGTATCTCACGTCCAGCGCGCCTGGGCGCGAGCTGAAACAGGTCTTAAAGGTGCTAGAGCAGTACAGCGCCAAGGAGCAGATCATTCGGATGTTCCACGACACGGGAGAGGACAGCGCCTTCAATCTTCTCGCCGTCATGCTGTTCCTCCTGAACGACTATTATGAAAACCAGCTCTACATCAATACTCAGGACATCATAGAGGTTGACGGCAGCGGGGAGACCCTCTGGGACAAGGTCGTCAATGAGACCTTTCCCCTTCTGAGCAGCGGACGGCCCTACTACCCCCAATTATTTACCAGGCGGCGGGTCAACGATGACTTCGACTACTTCAAGCGCCTGCACGAGTGCGTCCTCAGCCTGTGCACGAAAGAGCTGCGCAGCGCGGATTTGCTGGAGCTGTTTGATCTCCTTCCGGTGGAGCTGTCCGACGAGACCCTGGACGACTTCGGAGAGACCGACTATATCCTGTACCGGCTCCAAAATGAGCTGAACGTACAGTTCAACACCCGCAAGCAGATATTGTTAAAAACGCTCTACGCCTATGTCGCTCACAGCCGCCACCTGGACGACGTCGGCTCTTTCAGCATGTTCGGCACAAGCAGCTTCCACGCGGTATGGGAGACGGTCTGCGCGGAGGTGCTGAGCGACCAGCTGCACACTCCCCTGGGTCTCCTGAAGCTGCCCGTCCCGCTAAACGAGAAGTATGATAAGGACGCAAAGCTGATCTCGGTCATCGAAAAGCCCAGGTGGGTAGGGTTCTCTACGGACGGCACGCCATTTATCCATGAGGCCCCGGAGACCCTGATCCCCGACCTGATCTCCCTCAGTACGGAGGAGGGCGTCTGCCGGTTCTTCATCCTGGACGCCAAGTATTACACCATCCAGTTAGAGCAGGGCAAGCCGCTGCGGTGCCAGCCCGGCGTCGGGGACCTCACAAAGCAGTACTTATACCAGCTCGCCTATGAGGAATTCCTGCGCGAGCACGCCATCAAAGAGGTGGGAAACTGTTTCCTCATGCCGACAGAGCGGGCAGATATCGAGGTGTTGGGCCTGGCGGTCATGCCTATGCTTACCGCGCTGGGCCTGCGGAGCATTCAAATCAGGCTCCTCCCCGCCGCGATGATGTATGACCTCTACTTAAACCATAAAACGCTGAGCATCGGGGCCTTGTCCCTCGAAACGGCGCCCACTGATACCGACGGGCTTTGAACATACGCCCCATGGGAGTAAACGCATGAGAATTATCCTATCCCCCGCCAAAAAAATGAATGTGGATACCGACAGCCTGCTCCCTGCCGCCCTGCCCCTATTTCTGCCCCAGGCCGAGGCGGTCAAGGCCCGTCTCCAGGGCATGAGTGGCAAAGAGCTTCAGGCCCTCTGGCGGTGCAACGACGCCATCGCGGCCCTCAATGTGGAGCGGCTGCGTGGGATGGACCTGCGGAAAAATCTGGCCCCCGCCCTGCTGGCCTACGAGGGCATCCAGTACCGGTACATGGCCCCCGGCGTGTTTGAGGGCGGACAGCTCGACTACGTGGGCGAGCGGGTACGCATCCTGTCCGGTTTTTATGGGCTGCTCCATCCCTTTGATGGGGTTACGCCCTATCGTCTGGAGATGCAGGCAAAGCTGTCTATCGGTAAAAGCAGAGACCTTTACGCCTATTGGGGCGACAAGCTTGCGCGACAGCTCTGTACCGAGACCGGCTTTATTTTAAACCTGGCCTCCCAGGAGTACAGCCGGGCGGTGCAGCCCCACCTGCGGCCGGGAGTGCGCTTTCTCACCTGCACCTTTGCACAGCGGAAGGACGGCAAGGTACTGGAAAAGGGCACCCTATGCAAGATGGCCCGGGGCGAGATGGTGCGCTGGCTGGCCGAGGAAACGGTCACAGACCCCGATGAGATCAAGGGGTTCACCCGGCTGGGGTACGCCTACTGCGGCGAGCTCTCCGGCGTGGATCATTATGTGTTCATTAAAAAAACAGCCGAAAAAGGAGCGATGGAGCAATGACGACCTATCCCTGGCTGGAGGAGTACCTGCAGAGCAAGCCCGGGACCACCCGGGACTACAAGGAGGAGTGGGGCTGGCACCGGTTTATGGTGGGCGGCAAGCTGTTTGCCGCCCTTATGCACCCCTCCGACAAGTACGACCCGGCCTATGCGGGGAAGGACCTCCTCAACCTCAAGTGCGACCCCCTGCTGGCCGAGCTCTGGCGCAGGGAGCACGCGCAGGTGCTGCCCGCCTTCTACTCGGACAAGCGCACCTGGAACTCAGTGGTCCTGGACGGCGGAGTGCCGGAGGAGCGCCTCAAGGTGATGATCGACGACAGCTATCGGCTGGTCTTTGAAAAGCTCACCAAAAAGCTGCAAAAGGAGATCTCAGAGTCGGCTCACTCCACGCCAAAGTAGCGGCGGTTGGAGGCCACCGCCGGCGAATCCGGTTTATAGCGGGCGGCAAGCTCGTTGTAGATCTTTGCCTTCTCCTTCTCCCCCATGGCGTCGTAACAGACGCAGAGCTGGATACAGGGGATATAACCGTAGCAGTCGGGGGAGCTGAACCCGCCCCGGCTGTCGTCCCGCTTGCACTCCAGAGCCCGGGTGTACCAGTAGGCCGCCTGGGCGTACCGTCTCCGGTCAAAGAAGTGCTTGCCGACGGCGCAGCAGATCTCGGCCCGGGGCAGGTCGTAGAGGAAACTGCGCAGTAAGGCCTGCAGGGCCTCCTCCTCCCTGCCCAGGCCGTAAAGGCAATAGGCGCAGTGGGCGCAGGCGTCAATTACATTCTCCAGCCACCCGGCCTTACCGTCCAAAAAGGCCTCGAAGACCCGGAGGGCGTCGGCATAGCGCTTATGGTAGTAGAGCTCCCGCCCATAGTAGAACTGCTGGCGGGGGTCCAGGGTCTCTCCTCTTTCCAAAAGGCCCTCAAAGATACGCAGGTTGCGGTTCGGGTCCGAGGGGTGGAGCTTGCTGTGGGTGATGGCGCATTCCTCATAGATCACTTTGCCGACGGTGGAGATGACCTCATGGACCGCTCCCTCCCAGCGCATCCCCGCGCCGTTTTTAATGAGCCGCTCCCGGTAGTAAGAAAAGGTGACGTTCCCCTGGGCGTCGAACCCGGTGTTGTACTTCATCATCACCACGTTCACGTTGCCTGTCAAAGCGGCTTTGACCTTGCGGAAAGCCTCCCGGTCCTCCGGCGTGATGATGTCGTCGGCGTCCAGCCACATGCAATACTCCATGGTCGCCTGATCGAAGGAGTAGTTCCGGGCGGCGGCAAAGTCGTCGATCCACGCAAAGTGATATACCTTGTCAGTAAAACGGGAGACCAGCTCCTTCGTGCGGTCAGTGGAGCCGGTGTCCACAATGATGATCTCATCCACAAGATCGGCCGCGCTCTCCAGGCAGCGGGAGATGACGTCTTCCTCGTTCTTCACGATCATACAGAGACTGACGGTAGCCATAGCATACCCCTCCTATTCGGAGTATTGTATGCGCCGCAAGCCCCGCGGGTCACCCGATAAGCCCACGAACAGCCTATAAAAAACCACCGGCCAGAGGCCGGTGGTTTTTTATGAAGAATTTAGCGGTTGCTGACCCTCTTGGCCAGCTCGCCGCCCAGCAGGGGGAGGAAGGCGAGGACAAGGGCGGCTACGATCTCGTCCGGGCGCAGGGCAACCGTGCCGAACACCGTGTTGAGGAAGGGCACATAGATGGTCGCCAGCAGGAAGACCACAGAGGCCAGCACGCACTTGTTGAGGTAGCTGTTCTCAAAGATACGCATACGGAAAATGGAGGTCTTCTCGGAGCGGGCGGAGTAGGCGCGCAGCAGCTCGCCCAGCACCAGCGTGAAGAAACAGCAGGTCATGGCCTCGGCCAGAGCCACGGGGTCCACATTGCCCGCGAAGATGGTGGAGAGAGGAGCCTGGGCATGGTAGCCAAACAGGAAGGAGCCCAGGGTGCCCAGAGCCAGAAACACGCTCTGGATGCCGACGGCGATCCCCATCTTCTTGTCCACGATGGGCTCGGAGGGGTCGCGGGGGGCGCGGTCCATGGCGCCCGCCTCCTCCTTCTCCATGCCGAGAGCGAAGGCCGGGAAGGCGTCGGTGATCAGGTTGATGGCCAGGAGCTGGATCGCCGCCAGAGGCGTGGGCAGCCCGATCAGCATGGCCAGGAAGATGACCAGAATCTCGCCGATGTTGCAGGAGAGGAGGAACCCCACCACCTTGCGTATATTGCTGTAGATGGTGCGGCCCTCGGCCACGGCCTTGACGATGCTGGCGAAGTTGTCGTCGGTCAGGATCATGTCGGCCGCCTCCTTCGAGACGTCGGTGCCGGTGATGCCCATGGCGATGCCGATGTCGGCGTGCTTGAGGGAGGGCGCGTCGTTGACGCCGTCGCCCGTCATGGCGGCGATATTGCCGTTGGCGCGCACGGCGTCCACCAGGCGGACCTTGTGCTCGGGAGAGACGCGGGCGAAGACGTTGGTGGTCTTCACGCACTCCTTAAGCTGCTCGTCGTCCATCTCGTTGATGGCCCGGCCCTCGATGGCCACGGCGTTCCCCTCCACGATGCCAAGCTGCTGGCCGATGGCGGTGGCGGTGATCTTGTGGTCGCCGGTGATCATCTTGACCTGGATACCCGCCTTCTTACAGACCTGAATGGCGTCCTTGGCCTCCTCGCGGGGCGGGTCGATCATGCCCACGAGGCCGGTGAAGACGAGCTCGTTCTCAGACTCGAAGGAGGTGTCCACCTTCTCCATCTCCCGGTAGGCTCCGCCGATGACCCGGAGGGCGGACTCAGCCATACCCTGGTTGACGGCCAGGATCTCCTGGCGTTTCTCGTCGGTCAGGGGCTCCACCCTGCCGCCCAGGTCGATGGAGACGCAGCGGCGCAGCAGCTCGTCGGGCGCGCCCTTGGTGTACATCACGTTCTTCCCGCCGATGCTGTGGAAGGTGGACATGAGCTTGCGGTCAGAGTCGAAGGGGATCTCCTGGAGGCGGGGATAGCGCTCCTCCAGCGTACTCTTGACGATGCCGGCCTTGTGGGCCAGGACCACCATGGCCGCCTCGGTGGGGTCGCCCACGATGGTCTCACTGGCGGGATCATAGAGGGCGTCGTTACACAGGAGGATCCCCTCCAGCAGCTTGCCCACCGCGTTGGAGACGTTGTTGCCCGAGGCGTCGGTGATCTCGCCCGCGCCGCTGTAGCCGGTGCCGCTGACGCTATAGAGCTCCTTGCCGTCGTACACGCGCTGGATGGTCATCTTGTTCTGGGTCAGGGTGCCGGTCTTATCGGAGCAGATGACGGTGGTGCTGCCCAGGGTCTCCACCGCGCTCAGGCGCTTGATGATGGCGTTGACCTTGACCATCTTCTGCATGCCCATGGCGAGGACCACGGTGACCACCACTGTCAGGCCCTCGGGGATGGCTGCCACGGCCAGGGCCACGGCGTTCATGAAGGAATCAAAGATCTTGTCGCCGTGCCACCAGCCCAGCAAAAAGATGACGCCGCAGATGGCGAGGCATACGATGCCCAGAGTCTTGCCCAGGCTGTCCAGCTTTTTCTGCAGGGGGGTGGCCTCGTCCTCGCTCTCGTTGAGCATCCCGGCAATATTGCCCATCTGGGTCTTCATGCCGGTCTCTGTGACCATGCCCCTGCCGCGCCCATAGGTGATGACGGTGCCCATATAGGCGCAGTTGATGCGGTCGCCGAGGCTTGCCTCCCCGTCCAGGACGGCCGAGGCGTCCTTCTCCACCGGAACCGACTCGCCGGTCAACGCCGCCTCGTCGATCTTCAGATTCACCGTCTCGATCAGGCGCAGGTCGGCGGGAATGTAGTCTCCGGCCTCCAGGATGACCACGTCGCCGGGAACCACGTCCTGGGACGCGATCTCCATCACCTGCCCGTCCCGCAGGACCTTGGCATGGGGGCTGGCCATCTCCTTGAGCGCCTTCAGGGCGTTGCTCGCCTTGTTCTCCTGGTAAACCCCCAGGAACGTGTTGAGCACCACAATAGCCAGAATGACGACACCCTCCAGCTCCTCACCCAGAAAGATGGAGATGACCGCCGCTGCGATCAGGATGAGCACCAGGAAATCCTTGAGCTGCTCAAGGGCCATCTGCAGAAGGCTCTTCCCCTTCGCTCCCTCCAGCCGGTTGGGGCCGTGCTCCTGAATGCGCTTTTCGACCTCCTGGCCGGACAGGCCCGAGGTAAGATTGCTCTGCAGGTCCTGCACGGTCTCTGAAACGGGTTGGCTATAATACTGTTTCATGCTGCACTCCTCTGTTCATACTCCTTGTCGCCCGCAGGGACGCTTTCAAACGGCCTCCAGGGGAAAACAAGTCAAACGCATATACCGGGCACGCCCTCCGGCGCCGCCTGCTGTGCGTTCGTCCGGAAAATATTATAGCATACCCCCCTGTCTCATGTACAGCGTGTATTATGCTAAATTTCATCTGAATTTTAAAAATCCACCCTTTCCTATCCTCAATTTTGTCCCCGCGGCTCTAAGATGAAACGGATTTACCTGAAGAATGGGTTTCCCAAACGCTTGTTTCTTCACCCGTATGCTGTTTTTCGCATATATTGACTACGGGGGCTTAGCCTCCCGCCCCCGCTCGACCGCTCTGTGCCGCGGCGTTCCCATCCCGGCCGCAGCTCGGCGCTCTTCCCCTGAGCGGCGGGCTTTTCCCGGTAAACCCAACCATCTTCTTTTGATCGGAGGACAGATATGAATCCTAACATGGACGATATCAGTACCTTACTGTACGACAGCGGCATCTCCGGCGTCGGCGCCGGCCTTGGCTCCAGCCGCGGCCGCTGTGTGAATCCCTGCAACTTCCGCGGCCCCACCGGCCCCACTGGCCCGAGGGGACCGGCAGGCCCGGCCGGACCTATGGGACCTGCGGGACCTATGGGCATAAGGGGTCCTGTCGGGCCTATGGGACCCATGGGTCCTATGGGTGTACGGGGCCCTGCCGGCCCCATGGGTCCTATGGGGCCGATGGGGATCAGAGGGCCTGCCGGCCCTGTCGGTCCCACCGGCGCGACCGGGGCCGATGGCGTGGACGGCGCGACTGGGCCGACCGGGGCCACGGGTGCCACCGGTGCGACCGGTGCGACCGGCGCCGCCGGGGCTGACGGCGCAACCGGACCTACTGGGCCGACCGGAGCCACCGGTGCGACCGGGGCCAACGGCGCAACCGGGCCTACCGGCGCGGTGGGACCCACGGGCGCGAACGGTGCTAACGGGGCCACCGGCCCCACCGGACCTACTGGCGCCACTGGCGCTACCGGAGCAACCGGGCCCACCGGACCTACCGGAGCCGCCGGAACCAACGGGGCCACCGGCCCCACTGGGGCCACGGGTGCCACCGGGCCTACCGGAGCAAATGGAGCAACTGGTCCCACCGGTCCCACTGGGGCTGCCGGAGCCAATGGCGCGACTGGCCCCACCGGCCCCACCGGGGCTACCGGAGCCAATGGCGCGACCGGGCCCACCGGGGCCACCGGTGCTACTGGCGCTGATGGCGTGACCGGGCCCACCGGGGCCACCGGTGCTACTGGCGCTGACGGCGTGACCGGACCTACCGGCGCCACCGGCGCAACCGGAGCCAATGGCGCGACCGGGCCCACCGGAGCCACCGGCGCCACCGGGGCTGACGGCGTGACCGGGCCTACCGGCGCTACCGGCGCCACCGGCGCTGACGGTGTGACCGGACCTACCGGCGCTACCGGCGCTACTGGCGCCGACGGCGTGACCGGACCTACCGGCGCCACCGGCGCAACCGGGGCCGACGGCGTGACCGGACCTACCGGCGCCACCGGCGCAACCGGGGCCGACGGCGTGACCGGACCTACCGGCGCAACCGGGCCCACCGGGGCTGACGGCGTGGCCGGGCCTACCGGCGCTACCGGGCCCACTGGTGCCACTGGGCCCACCGGTGCTACCGGCGCTACTGGCGCTACTGGCGCTGATGGCGCTATCGGACCCACCGGACCTACCGGCGCTGACGGTGCCATCGGACCCACCGGGCCCACTGGTGCTGACGGCGCTATCGGACCCACCGGGCCTACCGGGGCTGACGGCGCTATCGGACCCACCGGGCCTACCGGCGCTGACGGAGCCATCGGACCCACCGGGCCTACCGGTGCTGACGGAGCCATCGGACCCACCGGGCCTACCGGGCCTACCGGGCCCACCGGCCCTGCCGGCGAAGGCGCAATTATTCCGTTTGCGTCCGGTTCGCCTGTGGCCCTGACCACTGTGTTGGGTGGTCTGCTTAACACCTCCAGCGCCGTTGGATTCGGGATCAACCTACCCGGCGTCTCTGCCGCCAGCGGAACAGTCAGTCTGCTGGGATTGACGAACCTTGCGTTCTCCATGCCCAGGGATGGGACCATCACTTCCCTGGCTGGCTATTTGAGCATCAGTGCCGGACTCAGCCTGATTGGCTCGACTGTGACGGTAACCGCTCAGTTGTTCCAATCCACTACCCCTGACGATACCTTTGTTGCGGTACCGGGCGCAGTGGTTACGCTTGCGCCCCCTCTCACGGGGTTAATTTCGATCGGCGATATCAGCAGCGGCATCACCACAGGACTGAACATCCCCGTCACTGCAGGAACCAGGTTGCTTTTGGTATTCTCTGCAGATGTTACTGCCGGTATCGATCTGGCAGCCGCCATCGCAGGCTATGCCAGCGCCGGTCTTGGCATTTCCTAGTACCTTTACGATCCTGGACGGTGCCAACATCGTCTAACTACTCTGGATAATATGAGTTATGGCGCGGGAGGCTTGCCTCCCGCGCCATAGCGCTTGGCAGCCCGTCGAAAAAGGCCTTTCGACGGGCTTACGCTCATTTCATCTCTTTTTTAAAGGGATGAAACGTGGTTCCCCTGCACATGAAAAGGAACCCTGAGGTTCCCTTTCACACTATCCCTCTCTCCGAGTCCTGACAGACTGCGGGTTTATTGCACCCCATTGAAATATATGGCACGGGAGGCTTGCCTCCAGTGCCATATATTTGGTATAC
>DATMXU010000308.1:0-7748 GCA_035562355.1 Pseudoflavonifractor sp. | reverse complement strand
CAATAATATGGTATACTATCAGTAAGGTGGGTAGTATACCATATTTCATGGTGACTGCCAACGGTGACCGCTCCCCCGGAGTATATCCGATGGGTCGAGCGTATTGATTGGCTTTATGCGCGCGAGCGCACAGAAATAAGGCAGGACATGAGAGAATAGGGTATGGTGGCGAACTGCCGTCCCTTTTTCCGGCGAGGCAGGGCCGGAAAGAGCGGACGCTTTCGCCTTAGTTTCGTGTACCTACTCCATGTCCATACATACACGAATAAGGAGTGTTATTACGAAAATATGGCAGAAAAACTGAAAATTATCTCCCTGGGCGGTCTCAACGAGATCGGTAAGAACATCACCGTCTACGAGTACGGCGGCGATATGATCGTGGTGGACGTGGGTATGGGTTTCCCCGATGACGACATGTACGGCATCGACGTGGTCATCCCCGACTTCTCCTACCTCATCAAGAACAAGGACCGCATCCGGGGCATCTTCCTCACCCACGGGCATGAGGACCACATCGGCTCCATCCCCTACCTGCTGCGGGAGGTGCAGGCCCCCATCTACGCAACCCGCATGACGGCGGGGCTGGTCAAGCTCAAGCTGGAGGAGCACCGCCTCCTCGACAAGACCAAGCTCATCACCTGCGAGGCGGGGGAGACCGTCAAGGCGGGCAAGTTCAGCGTGGAGTTCATCCACACCAACCACTCCATCGCGGACGCGGTGAGCTTTGCCATCAAGTGCCCGGTGGGCATGTGCGTCCACACCGGCGACTTCAAGATCGACCCCACCCCCGTATCGGGCGGGATGATCGATCTGGCCCGGTTCGGGCAGCTGGGCAAGGAGGGGGTCCTCTGCCTCCTGGCCGACTCCACCAACGTGGAGCGCCCCGGCTTTACCAAGAGCGAGAAGAGCGTGGGCGCCAGCTTTGACGTCCTCTTCCGGGGCTGCGAGGAGCGCATCATCGTCACCACTTTTGCCTCCAACGTGGACCGGATGCAGCAGATCGTCTCGGTGGCGGCCAAGTATGGCCGCAAGGTGGCCGTGGTGGGCCGCAGCATGGAGAACGCCATCAAGGTCTCCACCGAGCTGGGGTATATGAGCATCCCCACAGGGGTGCTGGTGGACGTGAACCACATCAAGAGCCTGCCCAAGAACAAGGTGTGCATCATCACCACCGGCAGCCAGGGCGAGACCATGTCCGCCCTCACCCGCATGGCCTTCTCCACCCACCGCCAGGTGGACATCCAGGCGGGGGACCGCGTTATCATCTCGGCCTCGGCCATCCCCGGCAACGAGAACGCCATCGGCAACGTCGTCAACGAGCTCTACCGCAAGGGGGCCGACGTGGTCAACGAGCGGGAGGCGGCTCTCCACGTGTCGGGCCACGCCTGCCAGGACGAGCTGAAGATCATCCATGCTTTGGTAAGGCCGAAGTTCTTTGTCCCTGTCCACGGCGAGCAGCGGCACCTGAAGACCCACGCCAAGCTTGCCCGGGAGATGGGCATGGACCCCAACAATATTCTCATCAGCGATATCGGCAAGGTGATGGAGTTCACCCCCACCAGCGCCAAGATCAACGGCACGGTGCCCGCCGGGCGGGTCTTCGTGGACGGGTACGGCGTGGGCGATGTGGGCGCGGTCGTCCTGCGGGACCGCAAGCACCTGGCCGAGGACGGCATGATCGTCGTCGTCGCGTCCATGTCCGGGGAGGACGGCGCTCTGGTGTCGGGCCCCGACATCATCACCCGGGGCTTTGTCTACGTCAAGGAGTCCGAGGGCCTGATGGAGGAGCTGCGCACCGTGGTCCTGGAGGCCATTGGGGCCAGCGGGGCCAAGGGCAGCAAGGACTGGGCCGCCGTGAAGAGCCAGATCAAGAACGACCTGTCCGGCTATCTCTACAAGAAGACCAAGCGCAACCCCATGATCCTGCCCGTCGTTATGGTGGTATAATCGTCAAAAGCCCCGCCCGCCGCGAGTTTCTTCGCGGCGGGCGGGGCGGCCTTCATACCGGTGAGGGACGCCGGAATGGAGCAAATTCATTGTGCGGAGGTGCGCTGGTGTATAAAGACGAAATCCTTCTCCTGTTGACGGACCGCTGGTGCGATTGGGAGGCGAGCTATGCGATCGCCGTGGCGAACTCATTTTCAGAGTATCACGTAAAGACCATTGGGATAGACACGGCCGACCGGGTGTCGATGGGCGGGATCAGGGCCGCGGTCGACTTCAGCATCAGCGGCTATGACAATTTTGACCGCCTCTCGATGGTCATTCTCCCCGGCGGTCTCTCCTGGGCGGAAAGGGAATACGACGAAATCGCGCGGTTTATCAAGCGGGTCAGGGGCCTGGGAATTCCCGTCGCGGCCATCTGCGGAGCGACCTATTTTCTGTGCAGGCACGGGTTCCTCAACCACGTCAGGCACACGGGCGACTCGCTGGAGGAGTTTCAGGGTGTGGAGGGCTATACGGGTGAAGGACGCTACATACCCGCCCAGGTGGTCTCAGACCAGGGCATTATCACCGCCAATGAGACCGCCGCGGTTGAGTTTGCCTATGAGATTTTCAAGCTTTTAAAGGTGGACAGCGACGAGGAGATGGGCAAGTGGTTTGACAATTTTCAAAACGGAGCCGTTCGATAGAGCAGGCCTTCAGCAGTCCTATGGATGCAAGCGGGGCGCTGGAGCAGATATTTCTTAGGGGCAAATAAACAAGCGCCTGGGCAAAATGCCCAGGCGCTCTTATTTTATGCCTCCGCCTTGCCCTTCGGCCGGAATTTGGCGCTGTACAGGTAGGGCACCGACACGGTGGCCACGTTGCGGTGGGTCTTGAGCCGCTGGCTCAGGAAGTAGGCGGTCTGATTGTGGAGGATGTTGTCGTACCAGTGGTCCTCCACGAAACGGGAGAGGACCACCGTGAGGACGGCGCCGGGCGTGACCTCGGCCTCCCGGGTGCTGACATACTCCTCCACGGGCCCGACCAGGTCCCGGTAGGGGGAGTGGAGTACCACCAGGGGGATGTCGATTCCCGAGGACTCCCACTCCTGCCGGAGGGTTTCACCCCGGTCGTCTTCGGTGGAGACGTGGAGGGCGACCACGTTGGAGGAGAGGAGGTTCGCGTAGTTGAGGGCCTTGAGGACCGAGCGGTTCATGGACCCGGCCATCACCAAAAAGGGGCCGGAGTCCCGGCTGACGCTGGGGTGGTAGTGGGACATAAAGTCATCGGTCTTAAGCTGGCGATTGACGAAGTCGTAGTGTTTCTGTATCCGGTACATGAGCAGAGAGATCACGGGGATGATAATGGCCAGCGCCCAGGCACCTTGGGCGAACTTGGTGGTGAAGACCACCACGGTGCCGATAGCCGTCATCACCGCGCCGATGGCGTTGATGACCATCTTATGCCGGTACCCCTTGCCCTTCTGTTTCCTCCACCGCAGAACCATGCCCCCCTGACCCAGCGTGAAGGAGAGGAACGCGCCCACGGCGTACATGGGGATGAGATGGTGGGTGTCGGCCTGGAAGATGATGAGCAGCAGCCCTGCGGCGAAGAAGATGAAGAGGATGCCGTTGGAGAAACTGAGCCGGGTGCCGCGCTGCATGAACTGGCGGGGCATATAGCCGTCCCCGGCCAGGATGGCCAGGAGGGTGGGCAGGCCGTTATAGGCGGTGTTGGCGGCCAGCAGGAGAATAACAGAGGTGGCAAACTGCAGAATATAGAACAGAGGCCCGGACCCGAAGATCGCCATGCCCATCTGGGAGATGACGGTGGCCCCCGCTGTGGGGACGATGCCCAGGTGGGTCACCAGCAGGGCGGAGCCGCCGAAGATGGAGACGATGATGCCCACCAGGATGAACAGGACGATCTTTGCGTTGTGTTGGGAGGGTTCGCGGAAGGAGGGGACCGCGTTGCTTACCACCTCCACGCCGGTGAGGGCCGAGCAGCCTGAGGCAAAGGCCCGCAGGAAGAGAAAGAGGGTGATGCTCCCACCCAGGCCCACGCCGGACAGAGCCTGCCCCTCATAGCTCACCGGGGGCAGATTCCCCGTCACCAGCCTGACGAGGCCCGTGATCAGAAGAAGACCCATGATGAGGATGAACGCGTAGGTGGGCACGCCGAAGACCTTGGAGGACTCCCGCATGCCCCTGAGGTTGAACAGGGTGATGATGCACAAAAAGCCCAGAGCAATAGGGAGACGGTAGTGCTGCATAACCGGAAAGGCTGCCACCAGGGCGGCAATGGCGGCCGAGATGCTTACCGCCACCGTCATTACGTAGTCCACGATCAGGGCTGAGGCCGCCACCAGGGAGGCCTTGTGCCCCAGATTCTCCGCCGAGACCACATAGGCTCCGCCGCCGTTGGGGTAGCCCGCGATGATCTGGGAGTAGGAAAAGGCCAGCACCAAAAAGAGCAGGGTGATGGGCAACACCACATACCCCAGATAGCCGGGGGCGGAGAGGCCCAGAACGGGGACCAGAACCAGGAGCATTTCTTCGATTGCGTAGGCCACGGAGGAGACCGCGTCGCTGGACATGATGGGCACGCCCCAGAACCGGCCCAGTTTCTCCCCCTCCAAGGCGGTGGTCTCCAGGGTGTTTCCCAACAGGAAACGCTTCAATGTTTTCCACTGCATAGTAGACGATCTTCCCTCATCACTTATCATTTAGTTCCACCCGTATCGGGGACAACACGGCCCCACGGGATGGGCGAAAGCAATCATAGTCTCAACTGCGGCTAAAGTCAAGAGGCGATTTTACTGTTTTGTGGAGATATTTCGACGGGTTTTATGAGAGAAAAAATGCATTTTGACGGTTATAAAACTCTTGACCTTAGTATAACCCCGAAAGCGCATAAAAATAGAGCTGACCGCCCCGGTAAGGGCGGTCAGCGGTTTAGTAATTGTAAGTTGGCGGCGGTAGGTCTGTGACGCGAGCGCGGTCATGGTCAGCGGGGGAACCCTCTATTGCCGAAAGCCTTACTTCAGGCTCTCGGCCACCGCGACGGCCACGGCCACAGTCGCGCCACACCCAAACACGCCCGCGCGTTTGGGGCCCCGATTTTTATCTGCTCGGGCGAAGTAAATTCGCCCGGCATCAAGGTTCTGCCTGCGGCAAAACGCTTGTGACGCGCCGTCCGGCGCGGTCATGGTCGGCGGGGGAACCCTCTATTGCCGGAAACCTTATTTCAGGCTCTCGGCCACCGCAACCGCCACGGCCACAGTCGCGCCGACCATGGGGTTATTGCCCATGCCCAGAAAACCCATCATCTCCACGTGGGCGGGGACGGAGGAGCTGCCGGCGAACTGGGCGTCGGAGTGCATGCGCCCCATGGTGTCGGTCATGCCGTAGCTGGCGGGGCCGGCTGCCATGTTGTCGGGGTGGAGGGTGCGGCCCGTGCCGCCGCCGGAGGCCACGGAGAAGTACTTTTTGCCCTGCTCCACGCACTCCTTCTTATAGGTGCCCGCCACGGGGTGCTGGAACCGGGTGGGGTTGGTGGAGTTGCCGGTGATGGACACGTCCACGTGCTCTAAGTGCATGATGGCCACGCCCTCGCGCACGTCGTCGGCGCCATAGCAGCGGACATTGGCCCGCTCGCCGGAGGAGTAGGCCTTCTCACGGACCACCTTCACGTCGCCGGTGCCGTAGTCGAACTGGGTCTGGACGTAAGTAAAGCCGTTGATGCGGGAGATGATCATGGCGGCGTCCTTGCCCAAGCCGTTCAGGATGACCTGGAGGGGCGTCTTGCGGGCCTTGTTGGCGTTGCGGACAATGCCGATGGCGCCCTCGGCGGCGGCGAAGGACTCGTGCCCGGCCAGGAAGGCAAAACACTTGGTCTCATCGCGCAGGAGCATGGCGCCCAGGTTGCCGTGACCGATGCCGACCTTGCGGTCCTCGGCCACGGAGCCGTCGATGCAGAAGGCCTGCAGACCGATGCCGATGGCCTCGGCGGCCTCGGCGGCAGTCTTCACGCCCTTTTTGATGGCGATGGCCGCGCCCACGCAGTAGGCCCAGGCGGCGTTCTCAAAGGCGATGGGCTGAATGCTCTTCACGGCCTCGTAGGGGTCAAAGCCCTTCTCCTTGCAGATCTCGCGGCACTCCTCCACGCTCTTGATGCCATACTGAGCGAGGACGGCGCTGATCTTTTCAATTCTTCTCTCGTAGCTTTCAAACAGAGCCATATTCTTCGTCCTCCCTCTCTTATTCGTGGCGGGGGTCAACGTGCTTGACACCCTCTTCGTTGAAACGGCCATAGCTGCCCATGGCCTTTTTCACGGCCTCGTTCGCGTCCACGCCCTTCTTCAGCGCGTCGGTGAGCTTGCCCAGGTTCAAAAATTCGTAGCCTACGATCTCGTTGTCGCGATCGAGTGCGATGTGGGTGACATAGCCCTCGGCCATCTCCAGGTAGCGGGGGCCCTTGTCCTTGGTGCCGAACATGGTGCCTACCTGGCTTCTGAGCCCCTTGCCCAGGTCCTCCAGAGAGGCGCCGATGGGCAGGCCGCCCTCGGAAAACGCGGTCTGAGTGCGCCCATAGACGATCTGGAGGAAGAGCTCGCGCATGGCCACGTTGATGGCGTCGCATACAAGGTCGGTGTTCAGGGCCTCCAGGATGGTCTTGCCGGGGAGGATCTCGGCGGCCATGGCGGCGGAGTGGGTCATGCCGGAGCAGCCCAGGGTCTCCACCAAGGCCTCCTCAATGACGCCGTCCTTCACGTTGAGGGTCAGCTTGCAGGCGCCCTGCTGGGGGGCGCACCAGCCGATGCCGTGGGTGAGGCCGCTGATGTCCTTTACCTCTCGGGCCTGGACCCATTTGCCCTCCTCGGGGATGGGAGCGGGGCCGTGGTTGGGACCCTTGGCGATGGGGCACATGTGCTGTACTTCAGTCGAGTAAATCACGAAAAGACCTCCTTATTTCGATGGGCATTCGCGTTTTCATCAGAATGCGTGTTTCACGCGCCATGCCATACATGGCGCGTGAAACACGCAGTTTGACGCAGATCAACAGTTTTTATCATAGTGAATTGTGAACCTTTTGTCAATCGTAGAAATGGACAAAATTCACGCTCTGAAAGGCCGGCCTTACGGAATGTTTACGTGGACGAGGCAGGTGAGGGTCTGGCCGTCCACGGTGGCGGTGATGGTAGTGCTCCCCTTGGAGACGGCGGTGACCTTGCCGCTCTGGTCCACGGTGGCGATAGAGGCGTCCTTCACGCTCCAGGCAGGAGTGCCCACGGCGTTATTTACCTTCAGATTCCAGCTGTCCCCCGCGCCGGTGAGGGTGAACTCGTCCTTGTTGTAGACGTTAAAGGACAGCGCTCCGCCGGGGGAGGAGCTGGAACTAGGGGAGGCCGAGGGAGCTGTGGAGGGCTGGGTGGAACCGGAGCCGGAGCCGGAGGAGGCGACGGTGCTGCGCACCATACACTGCTGCTCATACCCGCCCGCCATGGTGGCGGTGATGGTGGCGACGCCCTTGGATACGCCCACGACCTTGCCCGACTGGTCTACCGAGACCACCTCGGGCTTGCTGCTGCTCCAGGTGATGGTGCCCGTGCTCCCGCTGGGGGAGAAGGCCACCACAAACTTGAAGTCCGGGTACTGATTGCTGAGGGTGATGTCCTGCTTGCGCGCGCCTGCGCGGTCCGTGAGGGTGAACGCCGTGGCCGTCTGACCGGCGGGGATGGTAGAGCTGGGATCTGTGGGCTCATCGGTGACGGCGGGCTCGTCAGACTCCGTGGGAGAGGGAGAGGGGGTAGACGTATTGCT
>DATMXU010000307.1:0-12740 GCA_035562355.1 Pseudoflavonifractor sp. | reverse complement strand
GCGGGGGCGGAAATCTTTGGCGGATACGCCCCCTTTGGCCTGGCGCTGGTGGGGGCCTCCGGCTCGGGGCTGGACGGCTTTGCCGCGCTGCTGGGGGCCTGTTTCGGATACCTGAGCTTTCAGGGCTTTACCGAGGGCCTGCGGTATGTGGCCGCCGCCATCCTGACCTTCTCGGTCTCCTTCGCCTTTTACGACGTAAAGCTCTGCCGCAAGGTCTGGTTTATCCCGGTGTGCGCCGCGGGGATGGATGCGATCACGGGCTTTGTCTATCTCTCCAGGCGGGGCTGGTTCACTGCCGACACGGTCTTTTTCCTGACCGAGCTGCTGCTGGTGGGCGCGGGGGTCTACTTCTACCGCACCGCCCTGACCCCGTGGCGGGGCAAGCGGGAGGAGGCCCCTCTCACCATGAAACAGCTCGTCAGTCTGCTCATCCTGGGCGGGACAGTGCTGATCACGCTGGCGGACATCTCGGTGCTCTGGGGCCTGTCCCTGGGGCGGCTGGCGGCCACTTTGGTGGTAATGGTGACGGCTTACCAGTGCGGCGTAGGCTCCGGCGCGTCGGTGGGCGTCCTCTCAGGTCTCGCCATGGACATCGCCGGGACAGGCTCCCCCTTTTACAGCATGGCCTACGGTTTCGCCGGAGTGGTAGCCGGGGTCTTCCGGCGGCAGGGCAAGCTCTTTTTCGCTGTGTCCTACGTCCTCGCCAACGCCATCGCCGTCCTGTGGACCTGGAATGACGGGCTCCAGATCGCCATCCTCTATGAGGTCTTCGTGGCGTCGGTGACCTTTATGGTCCTGCCCGACCGGTTCTTCCGCTGGGTAGGAGCCCTGTCGGTGGAGGAGCCCAAACGGGACACCGGCTCCAAAGCCCGTATCTATTTAAAGGCCCGGCTGGACGCCACAGCCTCCTCCTTCCGCGCCCTGCACGAGTCCCTGCGCTCCGCCTTCACCGCTCCGGGGCGCAACGACGGCGACGCCTCCTCGGTCTTTGACCGGGCAGCCGACCAGGTCTGCCGCAAATGCCCCCTCCAGACCTCCTGCTGGCAAAAGGACTATGTGACCACCTTCAACGCCCTCAACGACGCGCTCGCCGCCATGCTGGAGCGCGGGCGGGGAGAGGCCGCCGACTTCCCCAGCCATTTCACAAGCCGCTGCCTTCACTTCCCGGCCTTTCTGTCCGCCGCCAACGAGGAGCTCGCCGCTCTTCTCTACCGCCGCCGGTTCCAATCCCGCCTGCGGGAGAACCGCGCCTCGGTCTGCCGCCAGTACGGCTCTCTGGCCGACATTCTGGGAGAGGCCGCCGCTGAGTTCAGCGTAGAGCTCACCCCGGACCCGGTACGGGAGCGCCGCCTTCGCCAGCACCTGACCGCTCTGGGCCTGGAGGGAGAGGTAGCCGCCTTTTACGACGAGGCGGGCCACCTCCGGGTCGAGATGGAGGGCCCCAGGCTGGACCCCCTCACCACCGAGGAGGAGCTGCGCAAGCTCTCCGCCCTGGCGGGTGTTCCGCTGCGGCAGGCCTCCGCCGCCGAGGGACCGAAACGGGACCAGCTGGTCCTCCTCCAGGCCGAGCCTCTGATGGCGGTAGCGGGTGTGGCCGCCCGGAAGAAGGACGGGCAGACCGTCAGCGGGGACACGGGAGCCTGGTTCAAGCTGGACGACGGCAATCTCTACGTCCTCCTCTGCGACGGCATGGGCAGCGGCCCGGAGGCAAGCGAGGACTCCACCCTGGCGGTCAAGCTGCTGGAGCAGTTTTTACGGGCTGGCGTCACGCCGGACGCCGCCCTGCGTACCCTCAACGGCGCGCTCGCCCTCCGAGGGGAGGAGCAGGGCGGCTTTACCACCATCGACCTGCTGCGGGTGGACCTCTTTACGGGAGAGGCCGCCGTCTACAAGTACGGCGCGGCCCCCACCTATGTCCGCCACGGCAGCCGGGTGAGCCGCATCAGCGGCAGCGCCCTCCCGGCGGGTCTGGCCGAGGGGGAGAGCACCCCGGACAAAAGCGCCTTCAAGCTGGAGCCGGGGGACTGCGTGGTGTTGGTCAGCGACGGTATTACCGGAGGCGGGGAGGATATCTGGCTCCGGGAGCTGCTGGCCGCCTTCGCGTCGGACAGTCCCAAGGACCTGGCCTGCGCTCTGATTGCCGAGAGCGAACACCGGGACACCGGCGTGGACGACCGCACCGCTCTGGTCCTGCGCCTGACGGAGCGAAGCTGACAGAGGGACCCTAAGCCACACTTGATCCTCCGTCTCATCGCGCGATTGTAGGGCGGGCGCTTGCCCCCGCCGCCGTACCTCCCCGTCCTCGTTCCCTTTCGTTTCTCCTTACTGGGGCCCCCGCCCTCCGGGGGCCCCCTTTCTTTGCTTTCAAAGAAAGGGGGAAAGAAAAAACCAGGGGCGGTGCGGGCATTTTCAATGCCCTACTCACCGCCCCCTGGACCCTATCTTTACGGAAGAGGGCGGCGGCGCAGTTCAATCACCCACCTGAAACAATATCGTTACCCCGCCCCGAGTCTCCATATAATCTCAAAGGGCTACCGTCCTCCCACGTTGCGACGGCCGCCCATTCTTGTAAATCGCTGCAACTCAACGGGTGCAGCCCATGCCGCCACGGAGTGCATACTTCTTATATGGCACGGCACCTACAGGGCGATGACCCATCGGGCCACCGTTCCTCTATCCCCCGCCCTACGGCGCCACCGCCGCCAGCTTTTCGTTCAGCACCGCCACGTCGGGGGCGGAAACAGCCGCGCCGCTGATCTGATACCGCTCCTTCACCGCCAGGATGCGCCGGACGCTCTCATCCAGCCGCGCCTCGGTGATCCTGCCCTCGCCTACCGCCGAGAGGAGCGCCTCATAGGCCCCGGTCAGATTCTCCGCTCCATGGCAGACCAGCAGCAGGTCGCACCCGGCCTCCACGGCCAGAACGGCGGCCTCGCCGATGGAGTAGGCGTTGGAGATGGCCCCCATGGTCAAATCGTCGGTCGCCACCATGCCGTCAAAGCCCAACTCCCCCCGCAGAAGGCCGGTCACCACCGCCGGGGACAGGGTCGCGGGATAGTCTGGGTCAATTTGGCGCAGGAGGATATGGCCTACCATGACGGCGGGGACCCCCGCGTCAATAGCCGCGCGGAAGGGTTTCAGCTCCTGCGCCTCCAGCTCGTCCAGCGTCTTGTCCACGACGGGAAGGGTCTTGTGGGAATCGGCGAGAGTATCCCCATGACCCGGAAAGTGCTTGACCACGGGGACCACGCCGCTCTCCCCCAGCCCCGCCGCCGCGTCCGCCGCCAGAGCGGCTACCGCATCCCAGTCCGTCCCCATGGCCCGGTCTCCAACGACGGTATTGGCGCTGTTGGACCACACGTCCAGCACGGGGGCAAAGTCCAGGTTAAACCCAAAGGTCTTGCACGCCTCCGCCAGCGCCTGCCCTCGGAGATAGGGGTCGCCTCCAGCCCGTATGTAATCATAGGGGCTGGACAGGCCGGTCACCTCGCCCGGCATCCGGGAGACCCGTCCCCCCTCCTCGTCCACAGCGAGAAATAAGTTTACATAATCTCCGTTTAATTCCTTCAACCCGTTGGTCAGCTCCGCAAGCTGCCCGGCGTTCTCCACATTCCGTCTGAAGAGGATGACGCCTCCCACCCGGCAGCCCCGGATGGCGGCCCTTGCATCCTCACCGGGGGCAGCCCCCTCAATACCCGCCACCAGAAGCTGGCCCACCTTCTCCTCCAGCGTCATGGCCGAGAGGCTCTCCTCCACCGGGTCTGGCGATGGCTCGGCGGTGGGCGCGGGCACGGGCTTCCGGGGCGGAGCGGTGAGGATGGGAATCACCGCCGCCGCCTGAGTCTCCGTCGGTTTGGCCGCCTGAGGGGCGCATCCGGCGGCCAAACCCACTACAAGTAGTAATAATAACGGCACAATACTACGTTTCATTATCGCTTTCTCCGCCGTCTGCCCGCCCTGGGCGCATGGCTGGTCTTCTTTCCGGCTCTGCCGGGACGGACGGTGCCCTCATCCCTGGCGCGTACCTTGGGGCGCTCGCTCTCCGCCGCGTGCCCCTCCAGCCGAAACTCAATCCGCCCGCTGCCGGGGTCGGCCGCAACACAGACCACCTTCAGCCCCATGCCAAAGGAGAAGACCTCCCCCTTGTACTCGCCGCGCAGGGTCATACGCCCCTCGTCATGGTGGTAGCGGTCCGAGGGCAGGGCCTCCACCGGGAGAAAGCCCTCGATACCAGAAGGCAACATAATAAATAAGCCGTACTTGATCACGCCGGACACCGCGCCCAAAAACACCTCGTCCATATGGCCTTGCATATACTCGGCCATATAGAGCTTTTCAATCTCCCGCTCGGAGCTCTGGGCGGCAATCTCCCGCTCGGAGGACTGCACCGCCGCCTTCTGCGCGAGGACCGCCATCCGCTTTTCCCAGGAGGCTGTCCCCGCCCGCTCCCCGTCCTCCAGGACCCGGCTCAATATCCGGTGGACCATCAGGTCCGGATAGCGGCGGATGGGGCTTGTGAAGTGGCAGTAGTACTTGGCCGCCAGGCCGAAATGCCCCAGGTTCTGCACGTCGTACCGGGCCTTCATGAGGGAGCGCAGCACCATGGTGGAGACGATGGGCGCCTCGGGCTTGTCCTTCACGCCGTCCAATATCTTTTGCAGGGCAAAGCTGTCCGGCTCCCGAATCTCATACCCGAAGGGCTCCAGCATGGTCCTCAGGCCCTCCAGTTTCTCCAGAGAGGGCTTTTCATGGACGCGGTAGACGGCGGGCTTATGGTGGTCAAAGAGGTGCTGGGCCACAGTCTCGTTGGCGGCGAGCATGAAGGACTCGATGAGGGCCTCGCTTACCCCCTGTTTCCGGGCGCGGATCTCCACCGGGCGGCCCTCCTCGTCGCAGAGGATATAGCTCTCGCTGGTATCGAGGTCCAGGCTGCCCCGGAGCTTGCGCCGCCGCTCCAGCTTTCCCGCCAGCGCCGCCATGTCCCGGAGCATGGGCAAAATATGGGCGTAGCGCTCCCTCAGGGCGGAGGCCTCCTCCGTCCCGAGCAGCACATTGCAGTCCTCGTAGGTCATCCGCTCTGTCGAGCGGATGATGCTCTTTTGGATGCTGTGGCCTTTCACCTCGCCGTCCACGCTCATGGTCATGATACAGGAGAGGGCAAGCCGGTCTACCCCCGGATTGAGGGAGCAGATGCCGTTGGAGAGGGCTATGGGCAGCATGGGCACCACCCGGTCGGCAAAGTAGACCGAGGTGCCCCGCTCCCATGCCTCCTTGTCCAGGGCGGACTTCTCCGCGACATAGTGGCTCACGTCGGCGATGTGGACGCCCAGCACCCAGTCCCCCGCCCCGTCCCGCTCCAGGGAGACCGCATCGTCAAAGTCCTTGGAGGACGCGCCGTCGATGGTGATGACCGTCTTCTCCCGCAGGTCCAGCCGCCCCTGGGCGGCCTCGGCCGGGACGGACTGGGGCGCCCGCTCGGCCTCCTCCAGCACGTCTTGGGGGAACGCCTCGTCGATCTCGTAGTGGTAGAGGATGGCGGCAACTCCCGCCTCCCGACTGCCCGCCCGGCCAAAGGTCTCCCGCAGAGCCCCCATGGGGGGCTTGCCCCCCGCGCCGTAGCTCTGGACCTCGGCCGCCGCCTTCTCCCCGGCCCGGATGCCCGCGTGCTTGCCCACCAGCTTGATAGGCCCGGGCAGTTTCTCGCTGTCCGGCTCCAGCCAGAGCTCCCGCTCATACCGGCGCACCGTCCCCGTCACCAGGCGATTGGCCCTCTGCGTAACCTTGACGATTTTGGCGGTATGCCGCCCCTCGCCGTCGGATACCTCGTCCGGCTCGGCGAGAACGGCATCCCCATGCCAGGCCCCGCCGGTGGCCCGGGGCGGGATAAACCAATCGTCCTCCCGGCTCCTGCCCTCCTCCGGCGTAAAAAAGCCAAAGCCCCGTCCGCTGCCCTGGAAAGTCCCGGCCATCTGTTCCACTGTCTTTTTCCCTTTTGCCATACTGGTTTCCTCGTTTTCTTTTTTCTTCATCGGTAGTATATCACATTCCCGCGGAATTTACAGAAAAAAGCGCGCTAGGCCCGCTTTTATCCCTTCGTGAACTTTTAGTCATTTTTCTCATTTATTAGTTGTCAGGTTCGTGCTCTTGATGTATAATGACCAAGACGGCATTGCCCGCCGGCGGCCGTCCGAGCTGAAAAAGTAAGGAGTGGAAACAAGTATGAGCTATTCCGCGCAAAACATCCGCAACGTCTGCCTGTTGGGGCATGGTGGGAACGGAAAGACCTCCCTGGTGGAGAGTATGCTGTATTTGACCGGCGCTACCGATCGGCTGGGCCGGATTGCCGACGGGAACACCGTGTGCGATTATGACCCCGAGGAGACCAGACGCCAGATTTCCATCTCCACCGCCGTGGCTCCCGTGGAGCACAACGGCTGCAAGATCAACGTGCTGGACACCCCGGGTTATTTCGACTTTGCCGGCGAGGTGATGGAGGCTCTCCAGGTGGCCGACGCCGCCGTCATCGTATACGCCTCAAAGGCCGGCGCCCTGAGCGTGGGCGCGGGCAAGGCGTGGAAATACTGTGAAAAGCGGGGGCTCCCCCGCATGATCTATATCTCCAGGACCGACGAGGAAAACGCCGACTATAATGCCGCCTTCGAGGCCCTGCGCGCCGAGTTCGGCAAGAACGTTGCCCCTCTCATCGCCCCCATCTGGGACGAGAACAAGAAGGTCACGGGCCTCATCGACGTGCTCCATAAGCGGGCCTACTCCTTTGAGAAGGGCTCCCGCCAGGAGATGGACGTGCCCGAGGACAAGCGCTCTGTGCTGGACGAGCTGTACGACGCCCTCAAGGAGTCGGTGGCCGAGACCAGCGAGGAGTTCATGGAGAAATACTTCAACGGCGAGGACTTCACCTATGCCGAGATGATACAGGGCCTGCGCTCCGGCGTGCGGGACTGCTCCCTCTTCCCCGTGGTCAGCGGCAGCGCGATCCAGGGTCTGGGCACCCGCACTTTGCTGGACACCATCGTGGAGCTGCTGCCCAACCCTCTGGAGGGCCGCGTCCTCATGGCCGAGAACGCCGACGGCGAGCGCAGCGAGTTCGTTTCCTCACCCGGCGCTCTTCCCACCGCCTATGTCTTCAAGACGGTCTCCGACCAATACGGCAAGTACTCCTACCTCAAGGTCCTCTCCGGCTCCATCAAGCCCGACCTGCCCATGGTCAACGCCCGCACCGGCGAGACCGAAAAGCTGGGCCGCCTGTATATTATCCGCGGTAAGAAAACCGAGGAGGTCAAGGAGCTCCAGTGCGGCGACATCGGTGCCGTGGCCAAGATGGAGCGGGTCAAGACAGGCGACACCCTGTGCGAGCCCCGCAAGGTGGTCAAGATCGATCCCATCCCCTTTGCCGAGCCCTGCTACTCGGTTGCCATCGCCCCCAAGACCAAGGGCCAGGAAGAGAAGATCGCCTCCGGTCTCACCCGTCTCAATGAGGAGGACCCCACCTTTACCTGGGTCAACAACGCCGAGACCCACCAGATGGTGGTCTCGGGCGCGGGCGACATGCAGATGGACGTGCTGGTTTCCCGGCTGAAGAGCCGTTTCGGCGTGGACACCGAGCTGAGCGAGCCACGGGTGCCCTACCGTGAGAAGATCCGCAAGAAGGTGGAGGTCCAGGGCCGCCACAAAAAGCAGACCGGCGGCCACGGTCAGTTCGGCGACGTGTGGATGCGCTTTGAGCCTGGCGAGACCGAGGAGCTCGAGTTCTGCGAGGAGGTCGTGGGCGGCAGCGTGCCCAAGAACTTCTTCCCCGCCGTGGAAAAGGGCCTGCGCGAGGCCGTGGTCCGCGGCGTGCTGGCCGGCTACCCCGTGGTAAACCTCAAGGCCACCCTCTTCGACGGGTCCTACCACCCGGTGGACTCCTCCGAAATGGCCTTTAAGATGGCAGTGCAGATCGCCTACAAGACCGGCATGCCCCAGGCCAGCCCTGTCCTCCTGGAGCCCATCGGCGAGCTGCGCGTCACCATCCCCGACAGCTACATGGGAGATGTGATCGGCGATCTCAACAAACGCCGCGGCCGTGTCATGGGCATGAACCCGGACGGCGAGGGCAACCAGGTGGTGGAGGCCGAGGTCCCCATGGCCGAGATGACCACCTATGCCATCGACCTGCGCAGCCTGACCCAGTCCCGTGGCTCCTTCATCTTCCACTTCGTCCGCTACGAGGAGGCCACCCCGGCGGCCCAGGAAAAGGCGATCGCCGAGGCAAAGCTCATGGCCGAGGAGGAGTAAGAACCACCGTGGCCTTCTCGGGGGCCCCACAGCGTGGGGCGGCGCCATGCGCCGTACCAAGTATTTTGCGAAACAAAATCTTGATGGTGGAGTGGATTCACTCCGCTCCACCAGATCAAATAGCCCGGGCTCTCACGGGATGCACAGCATCCCGTGGGGGTGCCACCCCGGCGGCCCAGGAAAAGGCGATCGCCGAGGCAAAGCTCATGGCCGAGGAGGAGTAAATTTTATCTTTCGCAAGGCCCCGCCCCCCAGGGGCGGGGCCTTGTTTTAATCATGCGTATCCTGTTTTCCCCTTGTGGTACGCCTCCGGCGGCCCCCCTTTCCTGGCAACAAGAAAGGGGGAAAAGAACCACCGGGGGGCGCGGTTCAAGAAGTTGCCTAACCTGAGTACAGTACAGTTACGCCGCCCTTGGTTTTACTGTCACTGTACAGGGCTCGGCCTCGCACGTTACGACGGCGGCCGTAATTTGTAAATCACTGCAATCCAATCTGTGCGACTGATGCCGCCACGGCGTACCTGCGGGGGCCGATGAGGACATCGCGCCTATATGGCGCTTGTAGGGCGTGGGCTTGCCCCCGCCGCCGTCCCGTCCTCCCATGGGAATAGCGGAGTAAGCCTTGCCCTTTAGGGCGAGGGGAACGGCGCGGACCTTGCGACGGCGATGGTGTGCCCTCCCGCGTAGGCGACCCCTCAAAAAGCAAACTCCCGCTGCTCTCCACACCCCTATTTCCGTAAGGAGGTCCCGCCCATTATGCGCAAGCTTTTCGGTCCCCTCCTCGCCCTGGCCCTCGTCACCGCTCTGATTCAGCCTGCCGGGGCATATGCCGACCTGCCGGAGGGCCACTGGGCCTATACGGATATGACCCGGGCGGTGGCCCTGGGCGTCCTGAAGGGCTACGAGGACGGCACCATGCACCCGGAGGCCCCCCTCTCCTGGGGCCAGTGCCTCGTCATGCTGGGCCGGGCCTTCTATGGGGACGGCCTTGCCGCCCAGCCGGCAGATGAATCCAGCCACTGGGCCATGGGGGCCTATCTGTCGGCTCTGTCCTCAGGCATACTGGAGGAATCCGACTTTCTCCCGCTCACCCCCGCCGGGCTGGACGCCCCCGTCACCCGCGGGGACATGGCTGTGCTGCTGGACCGGGTGTTTCTCCGCCTCGCCGGAGCGGAGCGGTTGACGGCAGACGTTCCTCCACTCCTCTCCGACCTCTCCTCCCTGCCCGCGGCCTACCAGTCCTCCGTCCTCCAGTGCGCATCCAGAGGACTGATCAAGGGCTATGAGGACGGGCGGTTTGGCGGCGGGGATACCCTCACCCGGGCGGCGGGGGCGGTCCTCATCGTCCGCGCCCTGGCCCTGACTGAAACTCCATCCGTGGAGGAGTCGGCCGCTCCCCCGATCGCCACACCCCCAGCCGACGACATAGCGCCCGGCCCCCTGACCGCCCTGGGCTGCAATCCGGAGAAACTGACCCGGCTCTATGGAACCGCCGACGTGAGCCGCTACTCCTCCCGGGAAGAGGCCGAGCTCCATATGGCCGACGTGACCGTCCCGGTCTGGCGGCTGGACCGCACCAGCGGCGTCAAGACCCCCTCTCAGCTCACCTTCTCCATCAACGCCGCCCTCGCGCAGGATATGGCCGCCATCTTTACGGAAATCTTCCATGACCCGGAGCAGTTTCCCATCTATCACATCAGCGGCTATGACTGGCGGGGGGACAGCGCCAAGGGGGAGCACAACTGCGGCACCGCCGTGGATATCAACTACATTGAAAACTACCAGGTCTCCCCCGAAGGGGTGATCTACGCCGGCGAGTGCTGGCTCCCGGATGAAAACCCCTGGTCCATCCCGCCCGACGGCAGCGTGGTGCGCATCTTCAACGCCCACGGGTATACCTGGGGCGGCAATGGCTGGCCCGACCACAGTCCCAAGGACTACATGCACTTCTCCTATCTTGGCGTATAAATGAAAACGCAGGGTATATCTGAGCGTTAGATATACCCTGCGCAGCCTGTCTTTTTGACAGGCTGCCGCACTTTTCATCGCTTTTAAAAAGGGATGAAAAGTGATTTCCCTGTACGCGAAAGGGAACCCTGACGGTTCCCTTTCACACTATCCCTCCCTCCGAACCCTTCGGATGGTGGGTTTATCAACAGTTTAAACGCAGGGTATATCTGAGCATCAGATATACCCTGCGTTCTTATTTCTCGACCATGTTCAGCGGCGGCCCGTCCAAATAGAGCACCCTGTCGCACCGGGCGACGGTCTCCGCCTCGTGGCTCACCAGCAGCACCGGCTTGCCCAGGGCGCGGATCCGGTCCAGGATGCGCCCCGCCCGGGCGGCGTCCACGCCGGTAAAAGGCTCGTCCAGGAGGTAGAGGTCTCCCTCCAGAGCCAGAGCCCGGGCCAGCGCCAGGCGGCGGCCCATGCCCCCGGACAGGGCGGCGGGAAAGGTTCCCTCCTCTCCCTCCAGCTCTGCCAGGGCCAGCCAACGCGCCGCCTCCCCCCTCCGCTCCCGGGGGAGCACGTCCGTGATGTGCTCCCCCACGGTGCGCCAGGGGAGCAGGCGGTCCTCCTGAAAGAGGACGGCCACCTCGCCCGTCCCCTCCACCCCGCCGCTCTCAGGCCGCTGTAAGCCTCCCAGCACCCGGAGGAGCGTGGTCTTTCCGCAGCCGGAGGGACCGGAGAGGGCGGTAACGCCCCGGTCGGGCAGGTCGAGGGAGAAGTGATCCAGCACCAGCTTGTCGCCAAAGCGCACGGTCAGATCGCACACCCGTATCATCCCCGCCGCCCCCTCTCCATCCGCCGGAAGAAGGCCGAGAGCAGATTTTCCAGCAGGAAACTCAGCACGATGACCACAATGGTCCAGGTGAAGAGGCCCGCGGGCTCTACATAGAGCTTTGTCTTATACATCTCAAGGCCGATGGACAGCTTGGGCTGGCTGATGACCTCGGCGGCCACCCCGGACTTCCAGGCGAGACCCAGGCTGGTGGCGCAGCTACTGGCAAAGTAGGGCAGGACGCTGGGAAAGTAGACAAGCCTTGCTGTCTTCAGAGGTGTAAAACGGTAAGCCCTTGCGCATTCCAGGAGGAGGGGGTCGGTCTCCCCGATGCCCTTGCGGACGTTCTCCCACACCACGGGCAGGGCCATCAGCCCCGCGCATACCCCCGGCACCAGGCCGGTGGAGAGCCAGAGCATGATGAACAGGATGAAGGACACCACGGGGATGGCCCGGATGACCCGGATTGCGGGGGAGATCAGCAGATCCGCCCAGGAGAAGGCCGCGGTCAGCACCGCCAAGGCCGCGCCTGCCGCCGCGCCCGCCAGAAAACCTGAAAGCACCCGCCCCAGGGACAGGGCGGCCGACCTCCAGAAGAGGGGCATGCCCGCCATCTGGACAAACTGCCCGGCTACCGAGACGGGGCCGGGAAACAGCAGCTCCTTCCCCACAAAAAGGGCCGCAAGCTGCCACACCCCCAGCCAAAAGGCCAGGGGAGCGACAACCTTGAGTATTTTCTTTGGGCCAGGATTACCCAACGTAATAGAAATCGTCCGCCGGGATACCGCCGCCAATGCTCTTGGGATCGGCGGCAGAGAGTACCTCAAAGTAGCCCTGGATGCTGTCGCGCATCTCCTCGCCGTCCACATAGATGAGGTTGATCTGGGGGATGGCGGCGGCGGCGATTTTGGCGTTGGGAGTGATCTCATACTTGGCGACCAGCTCTGCCCCCGCCTCGACGTTGTTTTTCACATAGTCGACGGAGGCGGCGTACTCCTTGAGGAAGGCGTTGACCGCCTCGGGGTGCTCCTGGGCAAATGCGGTGCGTACGGCGACGCAGCTCATAGTGAGCACGCCGTGGTCGGCCACCGCGTCCCACTCCTTGGTAAAGTCCAGGGCAAAGCGCACGTCGGGGTTCTTCATCACCACACCGGTGGCGGCGGGCACAGGCATCATGGCGAGGTCGATCTCGCCGGAGGCCATGAGGGTGCTCAGCTCATCGGCGGTCTTCCACTCCACGGTCACGTCCTTGCCCGCTTCCAGGCCGTTCTGCTTGAGGAGGTAGTTGAGGACGTACTCAGGGTTCGCGCCCTGGCCAGTAGCATAGAGGGTCTTCCCCGCCAGATCGGCCACCGAGTGGACGGTATCTCCCTTCTCCAGTACATAGAGCACGCCCAGGCCGCAAACGGCCAGCATCTGCACGCCGCCGTCGGTCTTATTATAGAGTGTGGCGGCCACATTGGTGGGCAGCGCCGCAATGTCCAGGTCGCCGTTGATGAGCTTACCGGTAACCTCGTCGGGGGCGGCGGCGATGGTGACAGCGTAATCGTTGGCGGTGGTGCCCTCCTCGTTGTCGGAGAGGAGCTTTACGGCGCTCATGCCCGTGTTCCCCTTGAGGACCGCCAGATTCACCTTGGTCCGCTCGGCGGGCACGGTGGCGCTGG
>DATMXU010000306.1:0-10142 GCA_035562355.1 Pseudoflavonifractor sp. | reverse complement strand
GTGTTATTATACCTATAAACCAATTACTGTTATAGGTTTTAGGTGCTGAAGGGAGGGTGAACACAAAATGGGAAACGATTTCCTTGATCTGTTGAGGAGCAATTTTCGATGTGGACGAATGCTGCATTCCCGGATGATCATATGGCCGGGTGCCTTGCTGCGCCCATCGTTCACCTTCAATAAGTGAAACGTATCATGGCCATTTGCTGTCCGGGCGCTATTAAAGCTGTCCCGGACTTTTTATTGCCCAGACAAACGAGAAAGATGTGCTGGAAAGCGTCTGACCGCTCGGGAGAGCGGCCTGGCCGCCGATAGTGCGGGAAGGGGAAAAACCATGTGTATTTGCTGTATGACGTGTTGTTGTGAAAACCGAACGGTCCATGTCCCCTGCCCGCAGATGAGAAGATAATTGCGTCATTTGCGTGGAGTAAGTGTGCGGGGTGAACCATGGACTGTGGTCACCCCGCTTTATTATGCCTGACAGAGCGTGTAAACGGCGTGGCGTTATTTCGGGGGCTCAAATATCCTGTTTCATCATAGTGCTGACTATATACAATGGAGGCGCTATCAGCAAAGGTGTTTTTTTGCTGAAAAGTGCCTTTAATAATATAGGTCAATTCCTATGGAGGGGAATATTATGGGACATGAGAAGAAAAACGAGGGGCAGCAGCACGCCATCACGCCCCAGCAGCTGCGGCAGATCCAAGAACTTGCCGAGACCATCCGTTACGGCTCCATTACCTTGGTATTCCAGGACGGCATCCTGATTCAAATTGATAAGAGTGAGAAAATTCGAATTCCTAAAACTTAAAAATCGACTGGATATACCGGAGGTTTTGTGTGCGGCCATATGCCGTATACAGGACTTCCGTTTTTTTATCGTCTGCCGGCGTAGCGCGGACGAGGCCTACCGTATGGACGGCGGCATGTTAAGCAATATTTGATATTTTCTGCCCGCGAATTTTCCGGGCGGTCAATATAAGTGACATTACGGAAAGAGGGTTGTTGATTCGCGTTTCAAATACGAGAGAGTTTGTCCTACAGAGCGTTCTATAACCATGAGAGACCAACACAATCAAAAACTTTTAAGGAGTGAATGCAATTGAAACGGAAAACTTTACTTACGGCTATCGCGGCGGCGCTCACGCTGTCCACTTTACTGTCGGCCTGCGGAAACGGCGCCGCCCCAAGCTCCGGGAGTCCGGCCCCCGGCGGGGATGGCGCAAGCGCCCCCGCGTCCACGATCAAATGGCAGATCACGATCCCCGGTAAGAGCGGCTCTCTCTGCAACGCGCCGACGTACATCGCTTATGAGAAGGGGTTCTTTGCCGAGGAGGGCATTGACGTTGAATTGATTACCGCCGACTTTGAGGCCAAAAAGGTCGGCCTGGCCAACGGCACCATCGCCACAATCAACGGGGATTTCCAGTACTTCCCCTCTATCGAGGCCGGTGTGGAGATGACCGTCGTCGAGGGCCTGCACCAGGGCTGCATCAAGCTCAATGTGCTGCCGGACTCCGACATTCAGGGCGTGAAGGACCTGGTCGGCGCCACCATCGCCGTTGATGAGATCGGCGGGACTCCGTATCAGGTCGCCCTTCTCTGGCTGGCGCAGAATGGGATCTCCGCGGACCAGGTAACCTTCCTGCCCTTCAACGACGGCTCCCTGGAGCTGGAGGCCCTGTATAAAGGCGACGTCGACGTCGCCGCGCTGTGGGATCCGCTCGCGACCACCTCGGTGGAGGAGGGGCGTGTCCGTACCATCCTGGACATCTCCAAGGATGAGCCGTTTGCCGGACATTACTGCTGTTTCCTGTACGCCTCCAACAAGGTTTTGAAGGAGGACCCGGCGCTGATCGCCGCTGAGCTGCGCGCCTACCACAAGGCCCAGAACTGGATTTATGAGAATCCCGAAGAGGCCGTTAAGCTTGTGACGGAGAAACAGTACGTGTCCATTGAGGACCACGATCTGGCGGTCTCTCTGGTCAAGTCCTACGGCTATCCCTCCACCGAGGACTATGAGAAAAACGCGGTTGACGTTGCCGCGGATGTCGAGTACTTCGCGCAGGCTCTGTATGACATCGGTTTCCTGACCACCAAGCCCGAGGAATATGTCAGGTCGGCTTACACCGAAGTGGACCTGACGCTCGGCCAAAAGTAGCTTTTCCATTCCGGGATGGCCGGGCCATTGTGCGTGAAGGGGCCCTTCCCCTCCTGCCGCCGTCGCGCACTTGTCCACACAAAAAATGGACCGGGGCGGCGCAGAGAATGGCCGCGGCCATCCCCCCAATATTGACCTGCCCTGTGGTTAGAAAGCGAGGGATTCTCTTGAGTAAAACACGCATAGAGGAGACAACAGAGTTAACTGCCGAACTGGCCATAGAGCAAGCGACCTGGCGGCGGGAGCAGACGGTGGCCGCGCCGAAACTGCTGCGCTCCATTTTGCTTACCACCGGCGGATTTGCCGCCGCAATCCTATTCAACCTGCTGTTTCCTCAAATCGCAGAGGGCCTGAAAGACGCCCAATATGCGCTCGGTCCCCTGACGCTCGACCGTAACGGGTTCTATCATCTGGTGCTGCTGGCCATTATCCTGATTTACATATTGCTGGGTGTGCAGGCTTACTTTACCCCCCATAAGCGGCTGCGCTATGTCAAGCAAGCGGCCTTCCGTTTCGCTCTGGGCATTGCGCTGGCACTGTTCGACCTGGTGGGCACGAAACTGCAGCTCACGCCCCAGCCGTTTTTCCCCGGCCCGTCCCAGATTTTGGAGTCCTTTTTGATGGAAGGCCCTTATATCGGGACGAATATTCTCTACTCCCTGCGGCTCTTCGGCACCGGTTTCCTGCTGGGCGTTTTGCTGGGCGTGACCACCGGCGTTCTGATCGGCTGGTTTCCCAAGATCTATTACTGGGTCTATCCGGTGCTGAAAATCACCGGCGTGATTCCCGCTGTGGCCTGGATGCCGTTTGCGCTCACTCTGTTCCCCACGCCGTTTGCCGCGGCTTCGTTCCTCATTGTAATCTGCTCCTGGTTTCCGGTGGCATCTCAGACCTCTTTCGGGATACAGACCACCCCCAGGGCACAGTTTGAGGCGGCGCGCACCCTGGGGGGCAACACGGCGTATCTTGTGTTTCATGTGGCGGTGCCGCATGCCATGCCGCAGATCTTTTCCGGCATCACCACCGCCTGCGCGGGGTCCTTCACCTGCCTGGTCATCGCCGAGATGATGGGCCAGCCCGGCGGCCTGGGCTATTACATCAACGTCGCCAAGGTGTGGGCCGCTTACTATAAAATATTTGCCGCCATTCTGATCATGGCAATCCTCTTCAGCCTGATTCTGGCGGTCCTGGGCGCGATCCGCGACTATGTGCTTCGCTGGCAGAGGGGGCAGTTCAAATGAGCGATATCATCCTGGAGCTAAAGGGCGTTAACCGCACCTACGTAGATGGCGACGACCCCGCCGAAACAAGCGTTGTGGAGGCGCTGAGAAACATTGACCTGGAAGTCAGGCGCGGTGAATTTATCTCGATCATCGGCTCCTCCGGCTGCGGGAAGACCACCCTCCTTCGCCTGATCGGCGGGCTGGACCAACCCCAGGGCGGACAGGTGCTGCTTGACGGTACCCCGATCACCGGCCCCGACCCGCAGCGGGGGTATGTGTTTCAACAGGGGAGTCTGTTTCCGTGGCTGACGGTGGAGCAGAACATCGCCGCCGGTCTCAAGGCCCGCCGCGTCTATCGTGAGCAGAGGGATAAGGTGCCCTACTACATCCATTTGATTGGCTTGGACGGCTTTGAGAAGGCCTACCCCCATCAAATCAGCGGGGGCATGGCGCAGCGTGTGGCGATTGCCCGCGCCCTCATCAACGACCCGGCGGTGCTGCTGATGGATGAGCCGATGGGGGCGCTGGATTCCTTTACCCGGGCCGATTTGCAGGATAAGCTGCTGGAGATTCGAGCGGGGAATGACGCGACCATGGTTCTGGTCACGCATGATGTGGATGAGGCCATCTATCTCTCCGACCGTATCGTCATCATGACGCCACGCCCCGGTAAGATCAGCGAGGTGTTGGAGGTTGCGCTGCCCCACCCGCGGGACCGCGGCGGCATTCCGTTTCTCAACCTCCGGCGGGATATCATGGACCGCTTCCATTTGGCCAGCGCTACCCCTCAGCCCGAATATTTCATTTAAGTGTTGCCCCATTGTCAACCCGGAGGAGGGTTTTTATGCGTGCAGTAAACGAGAGCGTTGAGGCCGCGACATGCGACCCTTTGGCCCATGTGGCAAACCGCCACCCCTGCTTTGGGGGCGGCGCCAATATAAACCGGGGCAGGGTCCACCTCCCCGTCAGTCCGGCGTGCAATATCCAGTGTGCGTTTTGTAACCGTACCCGGAGTGAGACGGAGCAGCGGCCGGGCGTGACCTCGCAGCTCCTTTCACCGGAAGAGGCGGCGGACATTGTGGAGCGCGCGCTTGCGCTCTGTCCGGAGATCACGGTCGCGGGCATCGCCGGACCGGGAGATACGCTTGCGACCCACCATGCGATCGACACATTTCTGCTGATCCAGGAGCGCCATCCCGAGCTCATCAACTGCCTGAGCACAAATGGGCTGCTGCTGGAGCAGTACGCCCAGGAGCTGATCGCGGCGGGGGTCAAAACGATTACAGTGACCGTCAATGCCGTCGATCCGGAGATTTTAAAGCACATCTGTCTCTGGGTCGTGAAGGACGGCAAGAAATATGAGGGCGGGGAGGGGGCGTCCATCCTGATTGAGGCGCAGAAGAGGGGCATTGCCAAAATCTCCGCGTTGGGCGCGCTGGTAAAGATCAATATGGTCCTCGTGCCCGGCGTCAACGACGGTCATGTCGAGGAGGTCGCGCGCACGGTGAAGGAGCTGGGTGCCAACTTCATCAACATCATACCGCTCATTCCGCAGTACAAACTCTCACACCTCCGGGAACCCGGCTGTGAAGAACTGCACCGGGCGCGCGCAAAAGCGGAGGCCTATCTCCCCGTTTTCCGGCACTGCCAGCGCTGCCGGGCCGACGCCTGCGGCATCCCCGGGAAGATCGATGTGGCCGACAAGCTCTATGTGCTCCGGCAGGCGGCGACCACGTTTTCACACGGGTAACGGGAGGGCGGTCCATTGGAGTATCTTGTCGCGGTCTCTTCCAAAGACGGCCTTATGATTTCCCAGCACTTCGGGCATACGGAAGAGTTTCAGATCTTAAGAGTCGAAGACAACGAGCGATATCGCTTTGTGGAGCATCGTCCGGCAGTACCGCCCTGTACGATGGGTGAGCATGACGAGCAGCAGTTGGGCCGCGCCATCGAGGCGCTGTCCGACTGCAAATATGTCCTCAGCGCGAAAATTGGCAGGGGAGCGCAGGCGGCGCTGCAGGCGAGGGGCATCACGCCGCTGGAGATCACCCATTTTGTCAGCTATGCCATGGAGAAAGTCATGCTCTATGATAAGAAATTCAAACGGGAAAGAAGGATATAGGCATCATGTCGGAAAAGCAACTCAGACAGATCGCGATCTACGGGAAGGGCGGTATCGGAAAATCCACGACGACCCAGAACCTCACAGCCGGTCTCGTTGAACTGGGAAAGCAGGTCATGGTCGTAGGCTGCGATCCAAAGGCCGACTCGACGCGGCTGCTCCTTGGCGGACTCCACCAGAAAACCGTTCTGGATACCCTGCGTGAAGAGGGCGAGCAGATTGAATTGAGCGCCGTCTTGAAACAGGGCTATCAGGGAACAAGATGCGTCGAATCAGGCGGACCCGAGCCGGGGGTCGGCTGCGCGGGACGCGGCATCATCACCGCCATCGGTCTTTTGGAGCGTCTGGGCGCTTATACCGAGGAGCTTGACTATGTTTTTTATGATGTCCTTGGCGATGTCGTCTGCGGCGGTTTCGCAATGCCCATCCGTGAGGGCAAGGCAAAGGAGATCTATATCGTGGCGAGCGGCGAGATGATGTCGCTCTACGCCGCGAACAACATCGCGAAGGGCATCTGCCGCTACGCCAATAAGGGCGGCGTCCGGCTGGGCGGCATCATCTGCAACAGCCGCAACGTGGACCGCGAGAACGAGCTGCTGCGCGCGTTTTCCAAGGAGCTCGGTACGCAGCTCATCCACCTCATTCCCCGCGACAACGTGGTGCAGCACGCGGAAATCCACAGGCAGACAGTCATTCAATACCGTCCCGAGTCGAATCAGGCGAACGAGTACCGCCAGTTGGCCCGGAAGATCGGAGAAAACACCGCCTTCTCGATCCCCACGCCCATGACGCAGGAGAGGCTGGAGGAGATTCTGCTGGAGTACGGACTGCTGGAAGATTTGAAGGACAGAGACGCAATCTGAGGAGGGCAAGTATGGCAAACGTAGCACAAAAGCTCACAGATCTGGTGGGCAACACGCCGCTGCTCCAGCTAAACGCCTATGGGAGAGAGAAAGGCGTATTGGCAAATCTGGTGGTCAAGCTGGAATATTTCAATCCGGCCGGCAGCGTAAAGGACCGTATCGCGCTGGCGATGATTGAGGACGCCGAGGCGCGCGGAGCCATCGGCCCGGACACGGTCATCATCGAGCCTACCTCCGGCAACACCGGCGTCGGTCTTGCCTTCGTCGCGGCCGCAAAGGGATACCGGTGCATTCTCACCATGCCCGACACCATGTCGGTGGAACGGCGCAGCCTTCTTGCCGCCCACCGCGCGGAGCTTGTCCTGACGCCCGGTGCGCAGGGCATGAAGGGGGCCATCCGCAAGGCGGAGGAGCTGGCCGCGCAGATTCCCAACGCCTTTATTCCGCAGCAGTTCAACAACCAGGCCAACGTTGAGGTGCATCGACGCACCACCGCGCAGGAGATCCTGCGTGATCTGGATGGCAAGGTGGATATATTCGTCGCCGGCGTCGGCACCGGCGGCACGGTGACCGGCGTTGGCTCCGC
This sequence comes from Pseudoflavonifractor sp., assembly GCA_035562355.1. Taxonomy (GTDB): domain Bacteria; phylum Bacillota; class Clostridia; order Oscillospirales; family Oscillospiraceae; genus Pseudoflavonifractor. Next base: position 3,187 of record DATMXU010000306.1, on the reverse strand, counting down.
CCTCAAGGAGCACAATCCGAATGTCAGGATCGTAGCGGTGGAGCCTTACGGCTCCCCGGTGCTGTCAGGGGGGTGTCCCGGCGCGCACAAGATCCAGGGAATCGGCGCGGGTTTTGTTCCCCAGGTGCTCGATACCGGCGTCATCGATGAGATCTTCAAGGTGCGGGATGAAGAGGCGTTTGAAACCGCGCAGGACCTCTCCAGAACAGAGGGGCTGCTGGTCGGCATCTCCTCCGGCGCGGCCGCCTTTGCCGCGACGCAGCTGGCACGCAGGAAAGAAAACCGGGGCAAGACGGTCATCGCGCTGCTGCCGGATACCGGCGAGCGGTATCTGTCTACCGCTCTGTTCAACTGGATTCATTGAGGAGGAAAGCAGATGAGCATCTCCAAAACACTGACGCAGTTTACCGGCCCATGCCTTGTGGCGGCGGCGGGGAGCGGCCTGCCGCAAGCCGGCTTTGAGCGGGGAGGGCGTGAGCGATGAGTAAATTTGTGGACCGGCCCCGGTATGGGTGCGCCATGTCCGGCGCGCTGGCGCTCCTGCGGGCCATTCCGAAAACCATCCCCATCATCCACTCCTCCACCGGCTGCGGCTTCAACTGCTATAACGGAACCAACGCGGGCTCCGGCTACCTGGGCGGCGGATACTGCGGCGGCGCGGCGACGCCCAGCAGCAATGTGGTGGAGCGCCACGTTGTCTTCGGCGGCGAGGAGCGACTGCGGGAACAGATCGAATCGACCCTTGAGGTGATGGACGGCGATTTGTATGTCGTGGTCACCGGCTGTATGGTCGAGATGATCGGCGACGACGTGCAGTCGGTGGCGCAGGAATTCAAGGACGAGGGCAGGCCGGTCATAGCGGTCAACACGCCCAGCTTTCAGGGGAATTCCTATCATGGCTACGAGCTGCTGTTCTCCGCACTGGCGCGTGAGGTCGTACGGAAGGCGGAGGCGGTCAACCCGAAAAAAGTCAACGTGCTTGGCCTCGTTCCCGGCGGGGATGTGTTTTACAAGGGGAATCTCCGGGAGATCAAGCGCCTTCTTTCGCTCCTCGGACTGGGGGTCAATACCTTCATCGGGGAGGGAGAAACTCTGGACGACTTTGAAAATGCCGGGGATGCGGCGCTGAACCTCGTGCTGTCGGACGTCCACGGAGTAAAGACCGCGCAGGAGTTCCAGCGTGTACATAAAACCCCCTATATCACCACGGGACTTCCCATCGGATACCTCCAGACGGCGGAATTTCTCCACCGGGTGGCGAAACATCTCCAAATTTCCGCTGAGACGGTGGAAACGGTCTTACAGCGGGAACGCACGGTCTATTTTGACTACTTCGAGCGCCTGGCCGATATTTACAATGACATTGACCTGCAGCGGTATGTCGTGGTAGTTGCCGACTCCAATTACGCGCCGTCGCTGGCCCGTTTTTCTGCCGACGAGCTCGGCTGGCTGCCGGAGCTGACGGTCATTACGGACTTCCTGGAGGAGCGCCATAGGGACGCGCTGGAGAAACGCTTTTATGGATGGGAATCCGGCCTGCGGCCTGCCGTAAAATTCGATACCGACGCCGCCTCGGTGCGGCATTATCTGAAGGAGGTCTGGCCCCGGGACCGCAACGCCCGCTATTTTGACGCGCTGGGTCCCGGCTATATTCTGGGCAGCGTCATTGAAAAGGAGCTGGCGGACGAATTCCAGTTCGATCTTCTGCCTGTGGCGTTCCCGGTGACCAACCGCATTGTCTTCAACAGAGGCTATGCGGGCATCCGCGGCGGGCTCACCCTGGCTGAAGATATCCTGGGAACCCTGGTGGCCGGCAGATAAGGAGGAGATAGCTCATGAAACAAAATGTGGAAACCTCCGCCCCCGCGCGGGAGGAGCGGCTGCACGCCGGGATCGCCTTCGGAGGAACCTGTGGAGAGCTGCGGTGCAGCTTAAATAAGGGCGGCACCTGCCTTAGCACGCCCAATCGCGCCTTTTCAGAGACCTACGGCTGTCAGTTTACCTTGAGCCTCGGCATCATCAACACCCTTCGCAACGCCGTGGTCGTCATGCACGGCCCCATCGGCTGCGGATACTGCTCTACCGCCACAACAGGAACGGGCAAGACATATAAGCGCCTGCGGGACCCCGGGTCCAGCGGGACCATCTGGCTCAGCTCCAACCTGGATGAGAGCGACGTCATTGGCGGCGGGGAAGAAAAGCTGAAAGAGGCCGTCCTGTTCGCCGACCGGGAGTATCGCCCGGAGATCATCGTTGTGGTCAGCTCCTGCGTACCGGCGCTGGTTGGAGACGACGTGGACGCGATTCTGGAAAACCTCCAGAGCGACACCGCCGCCAGGCTGATTGCCTGTAACTGCGAGGGATTTAAGACCAAAATCATGGCTACCGCCTATGATGCGGCCTACAACGGCATCATGAAAGGGATCACGGAGCCGTATAGGGAGTGGCGGCCCCTGACGGAGCGCGACCAGGACAGGGCGGAGCGCGAATTTCGCATCGGCTGCACCGTCAACGTGTTTAACGTCGGCTCCATGAGCCGCACCGATGAGCTGGAGCTGGAGCGCCTGCTGAACGCCGTGGGCCTGAACGTGAACTTCCTTCCATGCTATGCCGAGCCCGACGATTTCCAGACCAGTCTGGAGGCCGCGCTGAACGTCTCCGTCTGCGGAACGCATGACGACTATTATCTCAAGTACCTCCGGGAGGCGTTTGGGATTCCATACCTCATCGATACCATCCCCATCGGCAAGAAGAACGTGGCCCGCTGGCTGCGGAAAATCGCGGAGTTTTTCCATCTGGAGAAAGAGACCGAGGATTTGATCGCCCTGGAGGAAGCCGCGCTTGAAGAGGGCCTCGCCCCGTTCCGGGAGAAGCTTCGCGGCAAGCGGGTGTACATTGGCGGGGGCGAGGTGCGGATTCTGGCGACCGCGTCCATCGCGCAGGACCTGGGCATGGAGATCGTGGGACTGAAGGGGCACCATGTGGATGAGTTCCTCCTGCCGCTTTTTGAGACGCTGGACGACGCGGAGGACATCACGATCAACATCGCCACCCAGCACCCCTTTGAGCAGGCCAACGTGATTGAGCGCGTCAAGCCGGATGTTATCATCATTCATACCGGCGGCAACAGCATCTCCGCCAAACACGGCCTGCCGCTGCTGCCGCTGTTCAGCCCGTCCATCAACTA
>DATMXU010000305.1:0-3501 GCA_035562355.1 Pseudoflavonifractor sp. | reverse complement strand
GGGTCTTCACCGTGTGGTGCGGGTTCACGGCCCTCTTCACGCCGGGGCTCACCACCACCATGTTCTTTTCCGGCCTGGGGATATTCTTCGTCGCCTTCGGGTTTACCATGCTGGCGGGAGCGCTGGCCCTGAGCCGGGTGTGCGGGAGAGGGGCCGCGGCGCTGTGCCGCTGGCTCTTTACAGGCGGAAGGAGGGGTGAGACGGTATGAGAGGACCCATCAAGCTGCTGTTGACTGCCGCCGCCGCCCTCTTCGGCGTGGGCGCGCTCCTTGCCCTGGCCGGATGGCTCATGGGTGGACAGACCTCCATGACCGTGGCCATAGGGGGCCGTGACGTGAACGTGGGCCTCACGGGCATCCATTTCTCCCGCTGGAGCGGGACAGGGCGCCGCGCCACCGCCGGCGGGGAGCTGGAGCCCTTCACGGCGCTGGACGTGGACGTGGACCTGGGGGACGTGTACGTGGTGCCCTCCGACCACTACGGCGTCGAGCTCTCCTGGCAGGGGGACGACTACGAGCTGCTCTATACCAACGAAAACGGGACCCTCAGTATATGGAATAAGTCCACGGTCCGGCTGGGGATCGACCTGGGCTTTGGCTACGGCGCGGAGGTGCGCGTCTATATCCCCGAGGGGACGGCGCTCGACCGCGTGGCTGTGAAGACCAACCTGGGCAGCGCGGAGCTGGCGGGCTTTCACACCGAGCGCCTGGACCTGGAGGCCGACCTGGGCGACGTGACGGTCTCCGACGCGGCGGTGGGGGACGCTGTCCTGCGCCTGAGCCTCGGGGGCCTCGACCTGGAGCGCGTCAACGCCCGGACCCTGGACCTCACCCTCTCGCTGGGTGAGTTGAAGGGGAGGGAGCTGTCCGTAACGAAGGCCCTCACCGCGGAGTGCGACATGGGGGACGCGGAGCTGGCGGGCGCCCTTGAGGGCCGGACCGAGGTCACCAACCATATGGGGGACGTGACGCTCACCGTCGCGGGCTCCGAAGAGCGCTACGGCTACGACCTGAAAACCAGCATGGGCAAGGTCATCGTGAACGGCCGCAAGTCGGGAGACGAGGCGGTGCGCCGGGGCGGGGACCACACCATCGAGGTGAAGAACAGCATGGGGGACATCCGGCTGGAGTTTAAGAGATAACAGTATCAGGGTATTTCCGCGCCGCTGGTGGGCCACCGGCGGCGCATCAGCCTGCCGAAAAAGTCTTTTCGACAGGCTGATAGTTCTCTTTCACGCGATTGCTCCCTCCGAAAGTTTAGGAGGGAGAATTTATTGACAGCCCGCGCCCTCTGCCGTCCGGCCCTGGGGAGAGCAGAAGAAACTTCAAATTGACAGCGGGGGAGAAAAAAGGTAAAATATCTGTCAAATGTGCGAAACCGTCGGAAAGAGGGAGCAGACCTTGCCTAAGAAGAGGAACAACCGATATCGGGAGCTGGAGGCGAGACGCCGGAAAAACCGGCGCCAGCAGAAGGCGGTCTCTGAGCGGTGGAAGGAGGCCCCCCGGCCTGCGGCTGCGGTGGCCGTGGCCGAGCGGGAGCCCCCTCCGAAGGAGAGCGCCGCCGAGCGGCTGCGCATTTGGCTGCGCAGGCCGCGGGCGCGCTGGAGGACTCTGCCCTGGGTGCGGGCGCTGCTGACGCTGCTGTTTCCCGCCGTCCTCCTCTACTGCTGCCAGCTCGTCACCCTCCAGGAGCCGGGAGCGGCCTTCGCCTGGCTCGGGGCCCACCCGGGGGCGTCCCTGCTCACCTATGGGGTGCTGCTGGGGGCGACGGTGCTCGTCCTCGCCATGGCCGGCAGCCTCCTGTGGAGTGCGGTGCTGGTCTCTTTGCCCGTCTTCCTCTTCTCCTTCGCAAACCACATGAAGGAGATGCTCAACGGCTCCCCGGTCATGATCAGCGACCTCGCTCTGGCGGGGCACGCGGGAGAGCTGGCGGGCTTTTTGCGGCCCGGCGTCGACATCGGCGCGGGCACCTGGGGCGCGCTGGCCGTCCTGCTGCTCATGCTGGCGGCCGTCGTGCTGCTGGGCCTGGGGCAGAAAGGGAGGTCCATACGCTGGCGCCGCCGCGCGGGCGGAGCCGCCCTGGGCGCGGCGGCAGTGGTTCTCTGTCTTGGCATCCCCCCCGCGCGGGCCCTCCTGTCCGGGCCGGGGAATGAGATCCAGGCCGAGCGGAACGACCGGCTGGGTCTGCTGGCGGGCTTTTACAGCGGCTGGCGCGACTCGGCCGTGCAGCAGCCCAACGCCTACAGCGAGAACAACATGAACGCCATCCTCCGCACCGCCGAGAAGGCGGCCGTGGCGGCCCCCTACACCGAACCGGAGGTGACGCCCAACGTCATCATGCTCATGTCGGAGAGCTTTTGCGACCCCGAGGTGGTGCTGCCGGGCGTGGATTTCAGGGACGACCCCATCCCCAACTACCACGCCCTGGCGGAGAAGTTCCCCTCGGGCGGCTTTCTCTCCAACACCTACGCGGGGGGTACGGGCAACGTGGAGATGGAGGTCATGACCGGCCTGCCCATCGCCTTCCTCGGCTCGGCCGAGGACCTGACCGCCCTGCGGGACCGGACGGCGTACAACCGCATGCCCACCATCGTCAAGACCTTCGGCTGGCAGGGATATGCCACCGAGTTCGTCCACTCGTATAACGACAGGCTCTACAACCGAGCGGAGAATCTGCCCGCCGTCGGGTTTGAAAAGATCCTCTTCGAGGAGGACTTCCCCGAGGACGCGCTCCGGGCCGGCCCCTACCTCTCCGACATGGCCCTGACTGAAAAGCTCATCGACGAGTACGAGCACCGGGACAAGGACAAGCCCCTCTTCCTCTTCGGCCTGTCCATGGAGAATCACCAGCCCTATTTCGGCGAGAAGTTTGAGGACTCCTCCGGCCTGAGATACAACGCCCGTACCCTGGACGCGGAGCAGAAACAGACCCTGGACAACATCCTCCACGGCCTCCACGACGCGGATGCCGCCCTGGGCGCGCTGGTGGACTATTTTGAGAAGGTGGACGAGCCCACCATCATCGTCTTCTGGGGGGACCATCTGCCCGGCCTGAACACGGGCTTTGGCGGGGATACCCTGTACTCCATTCTGGGCTACGTGAGCAGTGACGAGACCAAGGACTGGGACAGCGCCACCATGAAGAAGATGCACACCACCCGGTACTTGGTATGGAACAACTACGGCGCGGGCTTCTCCGCACCGGAGGAGATGAGCACCCTGGGCATGGGGACCCACCTGCTGGATTGGGCAGGGGTGGAAAAGCCCCTCTACTACCACTGGGTGGACGAGGCGCTGGAGGAGATGATCCTCTACCGGCAGAGGCTCTTTGTCCCGACCCACGGCGAAGCGCTGGCCGAGCCCCCCGCCAACAAGGCCGTGGCGCGGGACTACCGCAATCTGGTCTATGATATCGTCTACGGCAAGGGCTACATCTCCGGAGAGATGACGAAAAATCCCCATGGCAAGTGAGCCGCACATAAAAGCGAGAGCCGCCCGTGAG
>DATMXU010000304.1:0-2614 GCA_035562355.1 Pseudoflavonifractor sp. | reverse complement strand
TATGAATACAATCCGGCGCCGCAATTTTCTTCCTGCACGCGAAAAGGAACCCTGACGGTTCCCTTTCACTCTATCCCTCCCTCCGAATCCTTCGGCCCAGTGGCCGCAGCCGCTTGCGCGGGCGAGGGCATCAAAAATTGGCGCGGCCTGCGGCCGCGCCAATTTGTATCCAGGGGAGCGAAGTCCCCTTAGACAGCCTGTCAGCTCTGGGAAAAGCGGGTGAGGAAATGGCGGGTGCGCTCCTCCTTGGGATTCATGATGACCTCCTGGGCAGCCCCCTGCTCCACCACCACGCCCCCGTCCATGAAGATGACCTGGTCGGCCACGTCGCGGGCGAAGGCCATCTCGTGTGTGACGATGACCATGGTGGTGTTCTGCACCGCGAGGCCCCGGATGACCTTGAGCACCTCCCCGGTGAGCTCGGGGTCCAACGCGGAGGTGGGCTCGTCGAAACAGAGCACGTCGGGCTGGAGGGCCAGGGCCCGGGCGATGGCTACCCGCTGCTGCTGCCCGCCGGAGAGCTGATGGGGGTAGAGCTCCGCCTTGTCGGCAAGGCCCATCCGCTCCAGAAGGGCGGCGGCGTTCCCGGCCAGCCGGGCCCGGATGGCCTTCCCGTTTTGCTGATAGTCAGGCCACTCCCTGGCCAGCAGCTCACTGGCCAGGATCACGTTCTCAAGGGCGGTGTACTGGGGAAAGAGGTTAAAGCCCTGGAACACCAGTCCAAAGTGGAGCCGCTTTTTGCGTATCTCCTCCTCCCGGCCTCCGGCACTCTCCTCCGCGTCAAAGAGCTTTTCTCCCTTGACCCAGATGGAGCCCATATCCGGGGTCTCCAGGAAGTTGAGGCAGCGCAGCAGCGTGGTCTTCCCGCTGCCCGAGGACCCGATGATGGCGAGGGCCTGCCCCTCCTCCAGGGAAAAGCTGATATCCTTGAGCACCTCGGACGTGCCAAAGCTCTTTCCAATATGCCTGACCTCTAAGAGCGCCATGGCCGTTCCCCCCTATACTCTGAAGTAGTCTAGCCTTTTCTCGGCCCGGCTCAGGGCCAGCGTCACCACGCCGTTGAACACCAGGAAAAAGACTCCGGCGTAGAACAGGGGCCAGATCATGGCCTTGTTCCCAAAATCCTTCGCTACCTTGATGATCTCCCCCACCATGATAAAGTTGGCGAGGGAGGTGTCCTTCACCAGCGTGATGACCTCGTTCCCCACGGGGGGGAGTACCCGCTTGACCACCTGGAGCAGCGTAATCTTGAAGAAGATCTGGCGCTTTGTCATACCCAATACCTGACCCGCCTCATACTGGCCCCGGGGCACGCCCTGGATGCCGCCGCGGAAAATCTCGGAGAAGTAGGCGGCGTAGTTGAGGACGAAGGCCAGGCTGGCCGCCACCATCTTGGGCAGGTTATACCCCGGGCCCAGGACGATGCCGGGCACATAGTAGACGACGGCGAGCTGGAGCATGAGGGGCGTAGAGCGCATGAGATAGACGAAGAGGCGGGAGAGATAGCTCAGCGGCCTCACCCGGCTCATGGACCCGAAGGCCACCACCAGCCCCAGCGGCAAGGACAGGATAAGCGTGATGGCAAACAGCTCGCAGTTGAGCCAAAAGCCCTCCAGCAGCATGGCGGTGACCGTTCCAAAGCTCATAGCAGTTCCCCCTACGCGCAGGGTGCGGGACAGGCTTCTTCGCCCGTCCCGCGCCGCACGTTTACTCGATTTTTATATCGTACCCTTTTTACTTCTGGTTGGCAAGCAAAAGTTCGCTCAAATCATATTTCTCGGCGAGGGCTCCCAGAGTGCCGTCTGCGATGAGCTCCTCCATAGCCGCGTTCACCTTGTCGGCGGCGGCGCTCCCCTTGCGGAACCCGATGCCGTACTCCTCCACCGAGAGCTGGAGGTCGGGGACAACCATCAGGTCGCTGTAGTCCCCCCTGCCCGCCAGGGCGGCGGCCAGAACAAAGTCCATCACGGCGGCGTCCGCCTGTCCGGCCTTAACCTCCAGCAGCGCGTCGGTCTGCTTGGTGACGGCGGTATAGGCCGCCTTGGAGAGGTCCTCGTCGTCTTGCACGGCGGCCTCACCGGCCGAGCCAGCCTCGGCGTCCAGCTTGGCGGAGGAGAGGTCGGCGGCGGTCTTGTACTTGTCGGCGTCGGCGGCGCGGATAACCACCACCTGATAATTTTTAATGTAGGGCTCGGAGATGGTGAGGGCCTCTGAAAGCTCAGGCGTAATGGTCATGCCGTTCCAGATGCAGTCGATCTGCTTGCTCTCGAGCACCATGGTCTTGGCGTCCCAGTTGATCTCCACGAAGTTGGGCTTGAGGCCCAGTTTTTCGCACACGGCCTGGGCAAACTCGGTCTCAAAACCGACGAACTCGCCCGCGTCGTCCAGGTAGTTCATAGGCTCGAAATAGGTGAACCCGATCTTCAGCTCCCCGCTCTTTTGGATGGTCTCCCAGTCGTCCCCCGTCTTCTTGCCGCAGGCGGTAAGAGAGAGGGTCATGGCGGCGGCCAGAGCAAGGGCCGCAAGTTTCTTTATTCTCATGGTGATATCCTCCTAAAAATCCTTCCTGATACGGCCCTGCCGTCTTTACTTTAGTATGCTACCACGCTAATTT
>DATMXU010000303.1:0-23690 GCA_035562355.1 Pseudoflavonifractor sp. | reverse complement strand
GACAGGGTCTACGGCGTCCGGGTGAGCCGGGGTGCGTTGGCAGGGGCGTTGGAGGACTTTCGCCGCTGCCGGGGCTGGCTGCGGGACCCCAGAGGCCGCAAGGCCCGGCTGGCCGGGGGGATGGAGCGGCTGCTCCGCCTGAAAACCGGGACCCTGGCCGGGCACCTGACCCCCGGCGCGTCCCTGGAGATCAGCGTGGAGCTGGAGACGCTCATGGCCCGGGCCGAGGACCTGGGCGCGGAGCTGATGGACGCCGCGGCGCGCTGGTGGACCGGGGAGATCGGTCCGCTGGAGCTGGAGCGGAGGATCGGGAACCGGAGCTATACCGGGGAAAACAGAACGTGAGAAACAACCCCCGCCCCGACCTTATGGTCGGGGCGGGGGTGTTTGCACAGGTCACGGGTGGTTATTCGTAGACGATGCAGTTTTTGATGACCGCGCCGGAGGCGTGCTCCAGGATGGCCTTCTCAATGTCCTCGATGCGGTACTCGTTCTGGACAAAGTCGTCGGCCGAGATGGCGTTCATCTTCAGCATCTCAAAGGCGGCGTTCACGTGGACGGGGGTGGTGTGGAACACGCCTTTTATGGTGAGCTGAGAGTAGTGGAGCAGGGTAGTATCCACGGGGACGGTGAGGCCCTTCTTGGTGCCGCCAAAGCAGAGGACGAAACCGCCGGGCCGCGCCATGTTCATGGCGATGGTCCAGACCTCGGGGATGCCCGCCGCCTCGATGGCCACGTCCACACCCCGGCCCTCCTCGGTCAGGCCCTTTACGGCCTGGGCCTGGTCGGACACGTTTTTGATGTTGACGGTCTCCTGCGCGCCCAGCCTGCGGGCCAGGTCCAGGCGTACGTCGGACATATCACAGGCGATGACCCGCGCGCCCCGGAGGTAGCACATACGGATGAACATGAGGCCGATGGGGCCGCAGCCGTTCACGCACACCGTGTCGCCCAGCTCGATGGGCACGTTGGCGGTGCCGTACACGGCGCAGGCCAGGGGCTCGAGCAGCGCGGCCTGCTTATAGTCCATATCGTCGGGCATGTGGAACATATTCTGCTCCACGATGGGCGCGGGGATGAGCTGGTACTGGGCGTAGGCGCCGTTGGTGAACTGGTTCTGGATGAGATCGGGGCACATGGAGTGCAGGCCCTTTTTGCAGTAGTAGCACTTGTTGCAGGGGGCGCTGTTGTGCGCCACCACCCGGTCGCCCACCTTGAACCTGGCGACCCCCTCGCCCACGGCGTGGACGATTCCCGCGGCCTCATGGCCCATGGAGAAGGGGGGATCATACCGGTAGCCCCGCTTATAGGTCTTCACGTCGGTGCCGCAGGTGAGGGTGACCTTGTTCTGCACCACCACCTCGCTGGGGCCGGGCACGGGGATGGGGCCGTCCTCCACGCGGATGTCCTCGGGCGCATAAAACAGAACTCTTTTCATGTTGATCAGTCCTTTCGATTGCTTAGCGGAGCGTTCCCATGATGTAATCGGCCAGACACGTGAGCTGGATGCACATGGTGACCGCGCCGGGGTCCAGGTCCCCCACGCCCTTATTGCGCTGGTAGCTGGCCCGGCCTTTGACGGCCTCCATCTCCCTGGTGCGCTCCATGCCCTCCGCGGCCCCCTGCTTTAGGGCCTTTAGAGCGGAAACGTCGTCGTCGCCCCGCTCCAGCGCGGCGCGGTAAGCGGCCGCGCCCTCATAGAGGCTGTCGATCATGGTCTTCCAGCCGGGCTGGGCCTTACCCCGGTCCATGATGGCGGTGAGCTGGGCGTCCAGCAGGGTGAGAAGGGCGCGTCCGTCCAGGGTTTCCACCCCGGCCAGGGCCTTGGCGGCAGCGAGGTAGCCGCTGCCATAGAGCACGCCGGAGGAGCCTCCGATGGCTCCCATCAAAGTCATGCCCACCTTTTTGAGCATGTCGGGCAGGGGGAGGGCGGCAAGCTCACCCGAGAGGGAGGCGAGCTTATCAAAGCCCATCAGTAAATTGACGCAGTGGTCCCCGTCGCCGGTCTTGGCGTCCAGCGCGGTGACATAGTCGCGTTGTTTTTCAATTTCAGCGCCGGCGATGTTCAGATACTCCACATAGTCGGCGGCGGTGATGGCAAAGGACATATCAGCAGCCCTCCTTCAGCGCGGCGGTATGGCAGGGGGCCAGGAGGAGGGCCTTCAGCTCCTCGTCCAGGCGCAGGACGGAGAGGGACGCGCCCGCCATCTCCAGGGCCGTCATGAAGTTGCCCACGAGGTATTTGACGGGGACAACGCCCTTGGCGCGGAGGAGCTTGTCCACCTCGCCGGCGAGAATGTAGAGCTCCATCAGCGGCGTGCCGCCCAGGCCGTTGACCATGACGGCGGTTTCGTATCCCGCGTAGTTCAGGTCCGCCGTAATCTTCTCCACCATGATAGCGGCAATCTCGGCGGCTGTTTTGAGGGTGGTCTCCTCGATTCCGGGCTCCCCGTGGATGCCCATGCCCAGCTCCATCCGGCCCTCGCCGATGGTGAAACCGGGGGTGCCCACGCCGGGGAGGGTGCAGGCGGAGAGGGACACGCCGAAGGAGCGGACGCTGTCGGCGGCCTTCTGGGCGACGGCGTGAACCTCGTCCAGGGTGCCGCCCGCCTCGGCCCTCGCGCCGGCGAGCTTGTGGACGAAGACGGTGCCGGCGATGCCCCGGCGGCCGGTGGAGTAGGTGCTCTCCTTCACGGCCACGTCGTCCTTGACGACGACGCTGCGGACCTCGACCCCCATGTCAGCCGCCAGCTCCCCGGCCAGCTCGAAGTTCATGATGTCGCCGGAGTAGTTTTTGATGATGAGAAGCACGCCCTTTCCGGCGTCGGCGTGCTCAATGCCCTTCAGGATGCGGGTGGGGTCGGGGGAGGCGAAGACGTTGCCCGCCACAGCCGCGTCCAGCATGCCGGGGCCCACATAGCCCGCGTGGGCGGGCTCGTGCCCGCTGCCGCCGCCGGAGACCAGGCCCACCTTATCGCCCCTGACGGCCCGGTAGATGACCTCGCCCTCGCTGTCGTAGCGCAGGCCGGGGTTTACGGCGGCCAGGGCGGCGAGCATGTCGCCCACCGCCGTTTCGGGTGCGTTCATGATTTTCCTCATTGCTTTACCTTCCCCTCGAAGAGGTCGTTTTTGACGCCCATGCGCTCATAGACCTTGGGCAGGGGGATATACCTGTTGGTGGCCCTGAGAATAAGCGCCAGAACCAGGGCGGCAATGCTCAGCGGCCAGCTCTTCCACATGGCGGCGAGGATGAGCGCAGCCGCCGTCAGCACGACGCCGAGATACCAGAGTACGGATTTGAATTTCATAACAGCAGCCTCCTTATGAGAGATGCCTCGGGCGGCGGAGTGCCGCCGCCCGGAGCTTGTTTCCCAGCCTGCAGAGTCTGTGTCAGGCCTTGAGGCCCAGCACATCCCGGAAGTATACGATCTGTTCGTCGGTGAGGCAGGACAGCTTTTCGTACCCCACCACGGAGGCGGCGCGGATGTTCACGTCGCACACGTCCTCTACGTAGACGGTCTTGAGATAGGCGTCGTAGATGTTCTCGCCGATGGAGATAAGTCCGTGCTTGCCCAGAATGGTGGCGTAGGTACCCTGAAGCCCGGCCACGGCCGACTGGCCCAGGGCCACCGAGCCGGGCTCCTCAAAGGGGACGACCCTGCAGTACCCGCCGTACATCATGGCCTCGAAGATCACGGGCTTGACGGGTACGCCCAGACAGGCAAAGGCGGCGGCGTTGTGGGCGTGGGTATGGCAGACGGCCCCGGCGTCAGCTCTCGCTTTATAGATGCACAGGTGCATGGGGGTCTCGCTGCTGGGCGTAAAGCCCTTCCTGTTCTCAACGACGCTGCCCTCCAGGTCCACCACCAGCATATCCTCGGCGTTGAAGTCATAGCGGGACTCGGCGTGGGGAGTGATGACCACCAGGCCGCTCTCCCGGTCGATCTGGCTGAAGTTCCCGCCGCCGTGGTGGCACAGGCCGGTCTCCTCCGCGAGGCGCGAGACGCGGAGGACTTCAGCTTTCAATTCTTCCAGCATGGGTAGTTGCCCCTTTCTTGAATCAGACGGTTTCGAAATGTTACTTCGCAGCGCTCTCCTCGGCGATCCAGCCCATACGGACGGCGGCGTCGTGCTCCTCCTTCTTCTGCCACCTGAGGTAGAGGAAGGCCAGGACGATGAAACCGGCCATAGCGGCGATGGCGATGGGGTTGAGGCGGATGGCCTCGATCAGCGCCCAGCGGATCTCGGCGATATCCATGCCCCACCAGGCCAGCAGCTGGCCCGCGGGCAAAATGGAGGGGTTGGTGGACTGGGCAAGCTGAGTGAGCATGGGGGCGAAGTCGGAGGCGGACCAGCACAGGACGGGCACCATAAGCCAGGAGATGGTGATCATCTTGGTGAGGTTGCCCTTGCAGGCCACGAAAGCGGCGGCGCAGACGCACACGTTCATCAGGTTGCCGAAGGGGAGCACGGTGTTGCCGGGCAGGATCATTGCCACGCCCAGGGCCACGGGGATGGTGAAGATGATGGCCACCCAGATCTCGGGGTTGCCGGCCAGAATGGGCCAGTCGAGGCCGATGGTCATCTCGCGGCCGGGGAACCGCTTTTTGATGAAGGCGTTGGCGGCGTCGGAGATGGGGGTCAGGGCGGTCATGAAGAGCTTGGAGACCATGGGAAACAGGGTCAGGGCCGCGCCGGCCTGCACGCCCGTCATTAGGGAGGTGAGGCCCTGGCCGCCGATAAGGCCGATGATGGTGCCCACGATGAAACCCATGACGTGGTTCTCGCCGAAAATGCCGATCCTGGAGCGGAGGTTGGCGGCGTTGAGCTGATAGCGCATGAAGGGGATCTTATCCAGCAGCCTGCTGATGGGATAGAAGATGATGTTGCTGAGGAACATGGGGTGGGGCATGGAGATGCCGGGCACGCCGGTGAGCTCGGTGATCTGGTTCTTGGTGGCGTCGGCGTTCTTCAGCTCCAGGATGATCTGGCCGATGGCGGCCACAAAACCGAGGATGGCGCTGCCGGTGACGCTGGCCACCAGGAAAGCGGTGAAGATCTTGTTGGCCACGTTCCACATATCCACGTTCAGGGTTTTGGTCCAGCCCAGCAGCAGCATAATGACGTTGATGCCGATCTGGACGGGGAACATCAGGAAGGCGTAGGTCCAGCTCCAGCAGAGACCCAGGGCGGGAGCCCAGCCCATGTCGAGGGCGGTGAGCTGCACGCCGGTGTTCTCCACGAAACTTTGGGCGGCCACGCCCACGGTGCTGCCCATGAAACCGATGACCATGTTGATGCCGATGAAGGCGACGCCCAGAGTGAGGCCCGCGGAGATGGCCTTGCCCGGCCTTAGACCCACAATGAGGCCGATGATGAAGATAATGATGGGGAGAAAAACAGCTGCGCCCATATCCAGAATGCCTTGGAATACGCTTTGCAGAACGTCCATGTTGTCTCTTCCTCTCTTCTGTTTCAATTAGAAAATAGACATACAATATCCTCGGGGAGTCATTTCAGACCCAGCAGACCCAGCAGCTTATCCATCGCGTCGTCCACGCCGACGCCGGTGAGGAACGGAATGCCGCTCATGGTGGGAATGGGGTACTCCTCCTGCACGCCGCGGGCGGTGGGGGTGATGGAGACATAGACATCGGCGTTGCGCATGAACAGGTCCAGCGACTTGATGTCTACCGCCTCCACCTTCGCCTTGTTGGAGAACCCCAGGTCCTCCAGACGACCGTTGATCTTGGTGGCCACGGTGGCGGAGGTGGCGATCCCGCCCCCGCAGGCTACAATGACAGTCTTCACAGTATGTCCTCCTTTCTTCTATATTCGGCCTCCCACCGCTTGAGGGGTATACGCGCGCTTTGGCGGGTCGTCCGTTGGTCGATGCCTATTATGTCTGCAAACGGCATGCCAAAGTTGAGTATAAGGCCCAAAGCGTTGCGGCTGGGGCGGCCGGGAGAGGGCGTATACACTATTTTATCCATGGAAGAAAGACGGCGGGTAGTGTATAATAGAGTCCTGTTTCCACGGTTGTGGACGCTATACACTTTTTGGCACGCAGGTTGCTCTTCTAAATAGAGACACAACGGAGGCTACTTACCGCTGAAAGGATGACATGCAATGGATGAATTTAAAATTGAGAGCTTGCTGGACGAGGACCTGGTATTCCTCGGCCTGGAGGCCGAGGACTGGGTGGACGTGCTGCGCAAGCTCTCCGCCGCGGCCATGGAGAAGGGCTGCGTTAAGGATACGTATTTCGACGCGGTGCTGGAGCGGGAGAGGCTCTACCCCACGGCGCTGCCTACCCCGGTGATGAAGGTGGCGGTGCCCCACGCCATGGAGCGGAGCCATGTCCTCAGGCCCGTCATCGTGGTGGCCACGCTGAAAACGCCCATCCCCTTCAAGGAGATGGGCGAGGGGGTCAGTGACGTGCCGGTGGACGCGGTGTTCATGCTGGCGGTGAACGGGGATAAGGAGCAGCTCACCGTGCTGCAGAAACTGGTGGGCATGTTTTCGGACCGCCGGGCCATGCAGCGACTCAAGGACGCGGCCGACCCCGCGGGCATGGTGGCGGCAGTGAAAGAGAACCTGGCCGGATGAATACGCCGGCCGGATACGACCACAGGGAGGTGAGAATATGAATGAGACAAAGGTGTTCGACTATGTGAAAGAGCGGGTGGACGCAGGCCTTCTGGAGCGGATCGCCGGGGGCGAGGGGCTCTCGGGCGTCACGGCGGGGGACGTGGAGCGGGAGTTCAACATGTACCGCTCCAACGCCAGCGCCTTGCTCAACCAGTTGGTCAAAAAAGGGCTGCTGGTCAAGGTGGACAGCAGGCCGGTCTATTTCCTGCCCGCCGACACGCTCCGCGCTTTTCTGGGTGAGGAGCCGAGGGAGAGCTATACCGCGGAGGAGTTCCTGTCCGCGTTCCATCCGGCCGAACCCGCGCGGGATGAGGATCCCTTCGACATCCTCATCGGCAGCCGGGGCAGCCTTGCCCATCAGATCGACCAGGCCAAGGCCGCCATCCTGTACCCGCCCAAGGGGCTGCACACCCTCCTCATCGGCGAGAGCGGCGCGGGCAAGACCCTTTTCGCCCGCGCCATGTACGACTTTGGCCACGCCCGGTTGGGAGGGGACGGGAGAAAATACCCCTTTGTAGAATTTAACTGCTCAGACTATTACCACAACCCCCAGCTCCTCATGTCCCACCTCTTCGGCCACCTGAAGGGGGCCTTCACCGGTGCGGAGCAGGAGCGGGAGGGCCTGGTGGAGAAGGCGGACGGGGGCATTCTCTTCCTGGACGAGATCCACCGCCTGCCCCCTGAGGGACAGGAGCTGCTCTTCTACCTGATGGATACGGGCTGTTACCGCAAGCTGGGGGAGAGCTCCAACATGCGCAGGGCCCAGGTGCTCATCATCGGGGCCACCACCGAGGACCCCAGGGATGTGCTCCTCAAGACCTTCATGCGCCGCATCCCCCTCACCATCAAGCTGCCCCCCTACCGGGAGCGGTCCACCGAGGAACGGCTGCAGATCATCGAGCATATCTTTATGCGTGAGTCCACCGCCACCCAGAAGACCTATATTGTGGGGCCCAAGATCGTCAAGGCCCTTATCGCCTACGATTTCCCCGAGAATATCGGTCAGCTCTCCTCTGAGATCAAGGTGCTCTGTGCCCGCTCCTTCCTCAACAACGTGAGCGGGCAGGACGAGCTGGTGGTCTCCTTCGATAATCTCTCTCCCGCCATCCGGGAGAAGTACCGGAGCCTTGCCGGCCGGGTGCAGGAGCACTTTCCCAGCCGGTATGAGCAGGACATCCTGGTGGCCCCCTCCAGCCGGGTGCGGTACAACTACAGCCGCCTCTTTGATGAAAAGGCCTATCAGGGTCTCATGAAGAGCATCGACCGCTATACCGCGCAGGGCCTCTCCAAGCAGGAGCTGGACGAGGCCCTCTCGGGGGAGATACGGGCTTACTGCAACAATATCCTCAAGACCTTCTACAGCGAGAACATCCACAAGGAGGAGCTCTACAAGGTGGTGGACGAGGCTGTGGTGGACTTCACCGTGGAGGCCGCCGCCGAGGGATTCGCCGCTCTGGGGTTGGAGATGAGCCAGCGCAATGTGCTGGTGCTGGCCTTCCACTTCAAGTACCTGCTGGAGCGGCTCAAGACCCGCAGTGAGATCGACCAGCGGGAGATCGCCATCCTGGAACGGGAGTACGTCCAGGAGCTCTCGGCGGCCGAACGGGTGGTGGAGCGGCTGGAGGAGCGGTTTGAGGCCAGCATACCCAAGGAGGAGAAGTACTTTATCGCCATCCTTCTGGCCAATATGCGCGCCGCCCCGGCCCAGACGGGGCCCGCCCTGCTCATTGTGGCCCACGGAGCCTCCACCGCCTCCAGCATGGCAAACGTCTGTAACCGCCTGATGGACTGCGACTTTGTCCGGGCGGTGGACGCGCCACTGGAGCAGAGCGTGGCCGAGACCTACGAAAACGTCCTCCGGGAGGTGCGGCGGGCCGACGCCGAGAAGGGCGTGCTGCTGCTGGTAGATATGGGGTCTCTGGTCTCCTTTGGCGAGCGGCTCACTGCCGAGACCGGCGTGAGCGTCAAGGCCATCCCCAACGTCACCACCCTTCTGGCGCTGGACATGGCACGAACCATGCTCTCCACCGACAGGGACGTAGAGACCCTCTACGCCGAATACCAGAAGAAGTACGAGAGCCCTCGGCCCGCCTTCCGCAAGGGGAACGCGATTTTATCGGTCTGCGCGTCAGGCGCGGGCACCAGCGTGGCCCTTCAATCCGTGCTGGAGGAGGAGCTGCGCCAGCGGGGGCTGGGGGACGTGAAAGTCCTCACTCTGGCCTACTCCGACGTGAAGGAGAACTCGGCCCAGTACCAGGCGATCCGCGCCAGGTACGAGCTCCTGGCCTGCGTGGGCAACGTGGAGCTGCAGGTGGGCGCGCCCTTCTTCCACGTCTCCCAGCTCATTGGCCCGGCAGACAAGGCCCATTTCTTCCAGGTGGTGGGCCAGGCGGCCAGCCTCCGGGGGGAGGAGGGGCCGGAGGAGCGGCGGGAGAGCCTGCAGGATGAGTGCCGCCGCTTTTTGGGACAGAACGTCACCTTCGTCAACCCCGACGTGGCGGTGCGGTACGCCGAGCGCTTTCTCGCCGCGCTGGACGAGGGCAAGGTGAACGACGACCGGGCGCTGCGGATGTCCCTTATCCTCCACTTGGGCTTTATGGTAGAGCGCAACGTCTGCCGCAAGCACATCCTCTTCGACGGGGAGGCTGAGTTTATTGCCCGGCACGGGGATTTGCACCGCCGCCTGCGGGAGTGCGCCCACATCCTGGAGGCCCCCTTCGAGATCGAGGTGAGCGACGCGGAGCTGTGCTATATCATCCAGACCATCACGCAGTACGGGGAAAAGGGGGCCGGGCATACGCCCGACCCGGACAAGACATAGCCCCAGAAAAGGCAGCCGCCCGGACGATTTTTCGTCCGGGCGGCTTAGACGGTCAAAGAATCCGCCATCCGAAGGATTCGGAGGGAGGGATAGTGTGAAAGGGAACCGTCAGGGTTCCCTTTCGTGTGTAAGAAAACCACACTTCATCACTTTTGTGAAGTGATGAAGTGTGCCGCAGCCTGTCAAAAAGTCTTTTTGACAGGCTGCACCGCCCGGACGATTTTTCATCCGGGCGGCTGCCTTTTTGTCATTTGACGGGGATTTCCACAGGGGAATCAAAGGCACCATACCGGGAGAATCCGACGCCCAGTTTCACATGATCCGAGGGGCAGTCCTCCAGCGTGAAGGACTCGTAGAAGGACCCGGCGGGGATGGGCACGCCCTCCCACTCCTGGGCCTCCTCAGAGGGGGAACTGGAGACCGTGCGGTCCACGGAGTGGCACACCCCGTCCCCGTCCAGCCAGCCGTTGTAGAGGATGCCGTAGCTCCCATTGCCCCGGCGTTGGGCTACCAGTACCACGTCCACATAATCTCCCCGCCGCTCGACCTTGCCCAGCGTGACCCCCTGGGGGAGGTGCTCGGCGGTGCCGGCGGCAATGTCCAGGTCGATATACTCCTTGCCCTTGTCCAGCCATTCGGCCCCGGTGATGTGGACGGTCAGGTGTCTCGCGTCCCCGAAGTAGCTGCTCTCTAGCCGGTGGGAGGCCATGAAGGGGGTGCCGTCCGGGCTCCCGGTGGCGGAGACGCCGTTGGAGATCTTCTCATAGCGGACGCCCTTTTCGTCCTCCAGATAGAAGTCCAGCCCCTGGAGCCAGGCGGTGTTGGCGCCGTCGTCCCGGAGGTTGAGCTGGATGTGGGTAGGGTAGACCTCCACGGAGCTCACCGTGACGGTCTGCCCATCCAAGACAATGGGGCGGTCCAGCTCATAGACCTTCCCTGTCGCGGTGAAGGCGGGGTCCAGCTTGAGGGTGAAGGAGAAGGCGGCCACGGGCTCGGGGTCGTGGCGGGCGTTCTCCTCCGGAGTGTAGCGCGCGGGGGCGTTGGGCGGCGTGTTGGCGGAGCCGCCCACCGGCCAGGCGGAGTAGGTGAGGATGAGGGTATCGGGCACGCTGTGGTCGGTGAAGTCCAGCGTGATCTTCCGCAGGGGACCGTCGCCCTCCGAGTGGCCCCAGCCCACCACCGCCTGGGGCCTTGTGCCGTCGGACAGGATGAGGTTTGCGTCGCCGTTCAGTCTGGAGTAGAGATCACTCTCCAGCGTGTAGAAAATATTCACCTGTTTCTGGTCCACGATGAGGTACTCCACCGCCATGGTGACGCCGTTCACCGTCTGGCTCTGGCCCACGTACTGGACGTAGTCGTGCTCCACGGCTGCCCTCAGGCTGGGGGAGAGGGCCACGGCGGCGGTGAGCTCCCGAAGAAAGGGGACACGGCTTGCCGCCAGCGCAAACGGAGTGGACAGGTTTACCAGAAGAATGAAGGCGGCGGCCGCCCCCGCGAGGGAGGCCAGAGGGATGCCAAAGAGCTTGCCCCGCCGGGCGGCCCTGTGCCGGGCCTTGGCGCGCTGAACAGACTCCTCCAGCGCGGGAGGGACGGGTTCGTTCAAGGCTAGATCAAATTCCTGCATACGGTCCATGTTCACACCTCCTCGGTGAGTTCCAGCCGTAGTAACTCCAGCGCCCGCCGCTGGCGGGTGGCCGCTGTGCCGGGTGGGATGCCTAGGCTCTCGGCCGTCTCGGCCAGCGTGAGCCCGGCGAAGTACCGCAGGGCCACCACGGAGCGCAGCTCGGTGCTCAGGCGGGCGAGAGCCTCTTTCAGGGGGAGGGCGTCGAAGTCCTCGGCCGCCGTCTCGGGCAGTGTGTCGGTGGCCGTCTCCCGTTTTCGGCGGCGCAGCTCGCTCTGGCAGACATTGATGAGGATGCGGGTCATCCAGGTGCTGAAAAACTCAGCCTGGCGGAGCTTACGGTAGCCGCGAAAGCCCTTGTAGAAGGCCTCGTCCACCGCGTCCAGGGCCAAAGTCTCGCTCCCCAGGTAGAGGAGGGCGGTGCGGTAGAGCCGTTCCCGGATAGCCTGGGCCGCGGCGATGTATTCCTGTTCGCTCAAAGGGAACCCCCCTCCTTTCCAAAGAAATATTGCACGGCTATCCATTAGACGCGCGAGGCGCGACTTTTTATTGCCCGCGTTGAAAAAAGTTTTGCCGTCGTATATAATACCATACATGAGAAATGAATTGAACGCGCTGCCCATTCCGCTTTTGGAGTGGTACCACGAAAACGCCAGGGCTCTGCCCTGGCGGAGCGACCCCACGCCGTACCACGTGCTGGTGTCGGAAATTATGCTCCAGCAGACGCGGGTTGCCGCGGTGCTGGGCTATTACGCCCGTTTTCTGGAGGCCCTGCCCACCGTGTCAGATCTGGCCGCGGTGGAGGAGGACGTACTACTGAAACTCTGGCAGGGGCTGGGGTACTATAACCGCGCCCGCAACCTCCAGAAGGCCGCGCGGCAGATTATGCAGGAGTTCGGAGGGGAATTCCCCCGCAGCTATGAAGGATTGCTGACACTGGCGGGGGTGGGGGAGTACACGGCGGGGGCCGTCGCCTCCATCGCCATGGGGCTGCCCGTCCCGGCGGTGGACGGAAACGTGCTCCGGGTGGTGGCCCGCATCACGGGGGACGGCGGGGATATCGCCAAGCCCGACGTGAAGAAACGGTTTGCCGCCGCCCTGCGGGAAATTATTCCGGCCGCTCTGCCCGGGGACTTCAACCAGGCCCTCATGGAGCTGGGGGCCACCGTCTGCCTCCCCAACGGCGCGCCCCGGTGCGAGGTCTGCCCGGCGGCCCACCTGTGCAGAGCCTACCTGGAGGGACGCACGGGGGAGCTCCCCATCAAGGCCCCCAAGAAGGCCCGGAGGGCGGAGGAGCGGATTGTCTATCTCATCCTCCGGGACGGAAAGGTGGCCTTGCGGCGCAGGGGGGAGCGCCTCCTGGGAGGGCTGTGGGAATACCCCAATACCCTGGCTGGTGAGGAGCCGCCCATGGCGCTGGCTGATTTGGAGTTCGCCGGTACGGGCAGGCATATTTTCACCCATATCGAGTGGCACATGACGGTCTTTACCGCGAGGGCGGCTGAGGACTTGCCCGGGGGCTGGGTCTGGGCCGACCGGACCGCCCTGCGCGAAGACTACGCCGTACCCAACGCCTTCCGGTGCTGCGAGGCGGCGCTGGACAGGCTGCTTATAGAGGAAAAAGTGTGAAAAAGGAGGACCGGACCATGGATCTTACCGCCCTTGTAGCCGCCCAGCGGGAGCACTTCAACACCGGGGCCACCCGGGGCGTCGCCCTGCGGCAGCTGATGCTGGATAAGCTGGAGCGGGCCATCCTCGCCCACGAGGGGGAGCTGCTCTCCGCGCTGAAGGAGGACCTTGGCAAGGCGGCCTTTGAGGCCTATGCCAGCGAGCTGGGTATCGTGCTGGGGGAGCTGCGGTTTGCCAAGCGCCATGTGGAGCGCTGGGCGGCCGACCAAAAGCGGCGCAGCCCCCTGGCCCTCTTCCCCGCGACGAGCCGGGTGTTGGCCGATCCGCGGGGCGTTGTCCTTATCATGTCCCCCTGGAATTACCCGGTGCAGCTCACTCTAGTACCCCTCATCTCGGCGCTGGCGGCGGGGTGCACCGCCGTGGTGAAACCCTCGGCCTACGCCGGCGCCACCTCAGCGGCCATCGGGCGGCTGATCGCATCGGTCTTTGACCCGCGCCTTGTGGCGGTAGTGGAAGGCGGGCGGGCCGAGAATGCCGCCCTGCTGGAGGAGAAGTTCGACTACATCTTCTTTACCGGCTCTACCGAGGTGGGCAAGACGGTGATGACGGCGGCGGCCAAGCACCTCACCCCCGTGACCTTGGAGCTGGGGGGCAAGTCCCCGGTCATCCTCTGCAAGGACGCGGACCTCCCCCTGGCAGCCCGTCGGCTCGCCTGGGGAAAATTTCTCAACGCGGGGCAGACCTGCGTGGCCCCCGACCATGTCTACGTGCCCCAGGAGCTGCGCGACGCCTTTGTGGCCGAGCTGGGGCGGCAGATCAAAAAGCTCTACGGCCTCGACCCGCTCGCCGGGCCCGATCTGCCCAAGATCGTCAACGAGCGGCACTTCGAGCGGCTATGCGCTCTGCTGGGTGCCGGGCGGGTAGCTGTCGGAGGGCGGACCGACCGGTCGGGGCGGCGTATTGAGCCCACGGTGCTCTTGGACGTGACTGAGGAGGACGCCGTCATGGCCGAGGAGATCTTTGGACCCATTTTGCCCATCCTCACCTACACGGATCTTGACGAGCTCGTCGAGCGCCAGCAGGCAAAGCCCAAGCCCCTGGCCCTCTATCTCTTTACGGGAAACCGGGGAGAGGAGCGTTATCTGGTGGAGCGCCTGCCCTCCGGCGGCGTATGCGTGAACGACGCGGTGGTGCACCTCGCCTCCCCCCGCGTGCCCTTCGGCGGGGTGGGGGAGAGCGGCATGGGCTCCTGCCATGGCAGAGCGGGGTTCGATACCTTCACCCACTACCGCACGGTGGTGCGCCGCGGGCGGCTGGACCTGCCGGTGCGGTACCCGCCCTATGGAGGGAAAAAGATATCCCTTTTGAAAAAACTAATGTGAGGATGGATATTTGAATGGCAAAGCTTTATTTCCGCTATGGGGTGATGGGCTCCAGCAAGACGGCCAACGCGCTGATGGTGCGCTATAACTACGAGGAGCGGGGGCAGGAGGCTCTGTTGGTGAAACCCACCGTCGACCAGCGGGACGGGGCCCGGTTTGTGGCCTCCCGCGCGGGGCTGAGCCATCCTTGCATCTATTTCTCCGACCTGCGGGCCATGGGGCCGGAGACCCTGAAGAGCTATGCCTGCATCATTGTGGACGAGGCCCAGTTCCTCACGCGGGACGAGGTGCGCTATCTCACCGACCTGGTGGACGACTGGAATATCCCCGTCATCTGCTACGGCCTGCGGGCCGACTTCAAGGGGGAGCTCTTCCCCGGCTCCCAGGAGCTGCTGGCCAGCGCCGACATCATCGAGGAGATCAAGACCATCTGCTGGTGCGGCCGCAAGGCCATCCACAACGCCCGCTTTGATGAGAACGGCGTGGTGCTCAAGGAGGGGGAGCAGGTGGTGCTGGGGGCCAACGACAAGTACATCGGCCTGTGCCGCAAGCACTGGAAAGAGGGCAATCTGGGCCCCAAGGAGTAAAAGACCATGGTGTGCAATCTCTGTCCCCGGCGCTGCAATGCCCTGCGCACCGAGCGGGAGGGCGGCGGGTACTGCGGTATGCCGTCCCTCCCCGTGGTGGCCCGGGCCGCCCTCCACCCCTGGGAGGAGCCGCCCATCTCGGGGGAGCGCGGATCGGGCACGGTCTTTTTTTCGGGGTGCTCGCTGGGCTGTATCTTCTGCCAGAACGGGAGCATCAGCCAGGGGCGGTTTGGCAGGACCATATCGGTGGAGCGCCTGCGGGAGATATTCCTCGAGCTGATCGCCCAGGGTGCCCACAACATCAATCTGGTGAATCCCACCCACTTTTCCCACGCGGTGATCGAGGCCCTGGGGGAGCCGCTGCCGGTGCCTGTGGTATGGAATTCGGGCGGGTATGACAAAATGGAGGTCCTGCGGGCTTTAGAGGGGAAGGTGCAGGTCTATCTGCCCGACCTCAAATATCTGGACACGGATGCGGCGCAGGCCTGCTCCGACGCGCCGGACTATCCTCAAGTTGCCACCGCCGCCATCCGGGAGATGGTGCGCCAGACGGGGCCCTACGTCATTGAGAATGGCCTCATGACCCGGGGGGTCATTATCCGCCACCTGATTTTGCCCGGCAGGGTTGCGGGGGCCAAGGCGGTGATGGACTGGATTTCCGGGACCTTCCCGCCCCATACGGTGATGCTCTCCCTCATGAGCCAGTACGTCCCCTTCGGCCGTGCCAGGGAGACGCCGGGGCTTGACCGCACCCTGCGCCTTTCTGAGATACGCGCGGCGGAGGCGTATTTCTCCGCCCTGGATCTGGACGGCTTTACCCAGGAACTCCTCTCGGCCGCCGAGGGGTTTATCCCTGAATTTGATTTGACAGGCGTATAAAAACCCTTGGACCGAAAGTCTCGGAGGGAGGGATAGTGTGAAAGGGAACCGTCAGGGTTCCCTTTCGCGTGCAGGAAGACCACTTTTTGAAACTTCTTACGGTGTTTCAAAAAGTGTAGCAGCCTGTCAAAGAAGTCCCGCGGGACTTCTTTGACAGGCTGAAAAACCATCCCCCCGGTACAGACCGGGGGGATGGTTTTTTACTGCAGAAGCCGGGCCATGTCGTCGGGGAGGGGGGAGGAGAAGGTCAGCTCCTCCCCGGTGACGGGGTGGAGGAGGGCGAGCTCGGCCGAGTGGAGGGCTGGGCGGGCGATGAGGGACGGATTTTCCGTGCCGTAGAGGAAGTCCCCGGTGAGAGGATGGCCCAGGTGGGCCATATGGACCCGGATCTGGTGGGTGCGGCCCGTGCTTAGCTCCAGGCGGAGGAGGGAGCGGCCATGGCGGGTTTCCAGCACCTCGTAGTGGGTCCAGGCGGCCTGCCCGTCGGGGCGGACCTCACGGGCGATGAGGGAGCCGTCCGCCCGGCCGATGGGGGCGTCCACCATGCCGGAGGCGGGCGTGGGTATGCCGCCGCATACGGCCAGGTAGACCCGCCGGAAGGCGGGGGTGTGGAGCTGCGCTTTCAGCGCCTCCTGGGCGTGGGCGTGCTTTGCCACCGCCATGAGGCCGCTGGTGCCCTTGTCCAGCCGGTGGACGGGGTGGAAGTCTGTGAAGGGCTCTGCGTGGCTGTCGTAATGAGCCAGGAGATAATTGCCCAGGGTGTCGTCCCAGTGGCCGGGGCCGGGATGGGTGGGAACGCCGGGGGCCTTGTTAAGGATCACCAGGTCGGCATCCTCGTAGACCACCTCCAGAGGGCCGGGGACGCTGGGTATCCCGCTGCGCCGCTCCGTGTCTCCCACCAGGGCGGAGAGCGTCTGACCCTCCCGGGTGACGGCGCTGGTGAAGACCCGCGTCCCGTCCAGAGTGATGCCGTCCTCCAGGCATTTGATGCGCCGGACCACGGTGCCCGACAGACCCAGGGACTTGCGGAGGAGAGCGTCCACCGTCATCCCCGCCAGAGCGGGGGTAATATACAGGGTGAGACGGCGCGGCCTCATAGCTTTTTATTGTAGTAG
This sequence comes from Pseudoflavonifractor sp., assembly GCA_035562355.1. Taxonomy (GTDB): domain Bacteria; phylum Bacillota; class Clostridia; order Oscillospirales; family Oscillospiraceae; genus Pseudoflavonifractor. The sequence continues at coordinate 7,005 of DATMXU010000303.1, read as the reverse complement.
ACGTGGGTGGACAGGAAGATGGCAAAGAAGAGCAGTATCGTACCCAACAGGGTGAAAAAGACCGTAAGGTCCACCGCCACAGCTACCATCAAGGCCACATAGGCCACTGCGATAAGGATGAGGACGGTGGTGGAGGCGGCACGGAGGGTGACTTCTTTCCCCCGCTCATCGGTCTCTTTGATCTGCTCCGCCCGGAGCTTTTTCTCATCCCTCAGGGTGCGCCTCGTACCGAAGAGGCCGGCGGCGCCGCACAGCCCTGCGCCAGTGCCCACGCCGGGATAAAAGCCGCGGACAAAGTCGGGCAGGGAATTCCCGAGGAAATAGGCGCCCGCAATGGTGGCGAGACCCAGAGCGATCAGAACCCCGAACAGGATGCAGCGGCGTTTCAGCACCCGTCTGTACTCCTCGCCGTCCCCGGCGGCGGTAAAAAGACGCAGTAACATTCAGTTGTCCTCCTCAAAGATGAATAGCTCCTCAATCGTCAGGCCAAAATAGCGGCTCAGTCTATGGGCCAGCAGGAGAGAGGCGTTGTAGCGCCCATTCTCCAGAGAGATGATGGTCTGCCGTGTGACGCCCACGGCGTCAGCCAACTCCTCCTGGGTGACCCGGCGGACCTTGCGCAGTTCCGCAATTCTGTTGGTCAAAAAACACACCTCCCCTTTGGACAGGAATATGTCAAGCACGCTTTACGGATAAAGTATAGCATGCTTTACATATTTGTCAATACTTACTGTGAAAAAAGCGTTCTCCTATTTCCAAACCAGGAAAAAAGCGCTATAATAGCGGTATTTGATACGTCTTTTTTTAGTGAGGTGCCGTATATGGCCGAAAAGCTTGGTATCTATATCCACATCCCCTTCTGCCGCAGCAAGTGCGACTACTGCGACTTCTACTCCCTGGCGGGGCGGGAGGACCGGATGGGCGACTATCAAAAGGCGCTGCTGGCCCACCTGAAGGAGACCGCCCCCTTCGCGCGGGAGTACCAGGTGGATACCATCTATATTGGCGGCGGTACCCCCAGCTTTTACGGGGCTAGGCGCCTTGCCGAGCTTGTGGCGGCGGTGCGCCGCCTTTTCCATGTGGCGCGGGATGTGGAGGTCACTATGGAGGCCAATCCCGACAGTGTGGACCAGAAATCTCTGCTGAAGCTGCGGCGGGCGGGGATCAACCGCCTGTCCCTGGGGGTCCAGTCGGCCTGCGAGGAGGAGCTGAGGGCCATACGTCGGCCCCACACCTTCCAGCAGGCGAAGGCCGCGGTAGCCGCCGCCCGGAGCGCCAAGCTCAAGAATATCTCGCTGGACCTTATCTATGGGCTCCCTGGCCAGGACTGCGCCTCTTGGCGCGAGACGGTGGAGGCCGCCCTGGCACTGGAGCCTGAGCACCTGTCCTGTTACGGATTGAAGGTTGAGGACGGCACCCCCCTGGCCTGCCGGGTGGCGGCGGGGGAGGCCCTGCCCGACGACGACCAGCAGGCCGACTGTTACCTCTGGACGGTGGGGCGCCTTGCCCAGGCGGGGTATTACCAGTACGAGATCTCCAACTTCGCCCGGGCCGGGTTTCAGTCCCGCCACAACCTCAAATACTGGCTGGGCAAGCCCTATCTGGGGTTCGGCCCGGGGGCCCACTCGGACTTTGGAGAGCGGCGCTACGCCTTCGGCAGGGACCTGGAGGGCTACATCTCAGGCGTGCTGAGGGGCGGCGCCATCGTGAGCGAGAACGAGCTGATCCCCAAGCGGGAGCGGGGGAGCGAATATCTCATGCTGCGCATGCGCACCGTCCGGGGTATTGAGGAATGGGAGTACCGGCGGGAGTACTATATGAGCTTTGAGCCCATCGAGCAGAAACTCATCGAGTTCGAGCGCATGGGCTGGGCCGTCCGGCAGGACCGGCGCTGGCACTTCACGCCCCAGGGGTTTTTGCTCTCCAATCAGCTCATCGGCGTGCTGCTGGAGGCCCAGGAGAAGGCCAGTTTTGTAGAGCTTCTTCGTAAGGTGAAGGAAGAGCCGGGAAAAAAGGACTGAGACAGGATAAAATTGGATAAAAATATGAGTGTGCCGTATGGTCAGAAACGGTTTACAGTGTAAGGATTTTATGTTAACATAACGGCATATCACTCAAGCAGGAGCGGACACAGGAGGACTTATGAGACAGTTGAAAAGACGGGCGGCGGCGCTGGGCCTCGCCCTGGCGCTGACGCTGGTTCCGCCGGCCTCGGCCTCCGAGGCGATGGGCCATGAGATACAGGGCGGGACGGTGAAGTTGAGTGTGGGTACCAGCCTCACCAAGCAGATCTTCTGGAGCGATACATACTCGGATCTGCGGACCGAGCGGTATTTCACCTACACGCCCAGCAGCAGCGTGACGCCCACTGTGGCCTACGGCGATAAGGTGCTGACCAGGGCCACACTGGCGGCGATGGCCCAAACTTTGGAGAGCGGGGGCCGCAGGGTGGTGGGCGGCGTCAACGGCGACCTCTACGTCCTCGCCACTGGCGTTCCTCTGGGCGTGGTGGTGACCGGCGGAGTGGTCCGTAGCCTGCCCGGCAGCGACAATTTCGGGTATTACGCGGTGGGGTTCCGGAGCGACGGCACCGCTTTCGTCGGGCAGCCCGGCCTTACAGCCACCGTCACCTTTAAGGGGTTCACTTTCCCCCTGGGCGGCGGCATCAACAAGATCCGCAGTGTCAACACCAATTATGTCCTTTACACCGAGGACTTCGCCTCCACCACCCAGAACAATGAGCCGGGGATCGATGTGATCCTCACCCCCGTGCTGGATGAGCTGGGAGAGGAGACCGCGCTGGACCTGGACGTGAGCGGCGGTGACGACGTCCCCATCTCCGAGGTCAAGGCCGACGTGGTTCAGAGCGCCCAGCCCACCGTGGGCGGCCGGGTGACCTACCGGGTGGAGCAGGTCCTCAATTCCACCGGGGCCATTCCCATCCCCGCCGGGAAGGCCGTCCTCTCTATCAACAGCAAGTGCGACAGCTATTTTATTGATTATATCAAGCTCCTGCAGCCCGGCGACACGGTGGACCTGGACATCACCACCGGGGAGACCGCCTGGAGTGAGGCCGACCAGGCCATGGGCGGGATGTACCGCCTGGTGGTGAACGGACAAGTGACCTCCGGCCTCCCCAGCGAGCGCACCGCCTACTCCGCGGTGGGCGTGAGGGCCGACGGCACCGCCGTCTTCTACACGGTGGATGGCAAGCAGCCGGGGTACAGCATCGGCGCGACCCTGTCCCAGGTGGCCATGCGTCTCATCGAGCTGGGCTGCGTGGACGCCGTCAGTCTGGACGGCGGCGGCTCCACCACCATCGGAGCCACCTACCCCGACGGGAGCGGCATGGGGGTGATCAACAAGCCCTCGGATGGGAGCCAGCGGGCCAACAGCGTGGCCCTCTTCCTCACCACCGACCTCAAGCCCACCGGGGTTTTGGCGGGGGTCTATGTCACGCCCAATGAGGGACTCCTCCTCTCAGGGGCCAAGATACAGCTCTCCGCCACGGGGCTGGACAGTAATTATTATACGATGCAGGTGAACGAGACCCCCTCCTGGTCGGTAGAGAACGGGGACGGGATGGTGAGCAACTCCGGCGTCTTCACCGCCGGGGGGAGTAACGGCGTCACTCAGGTGACTGCCGCGTACGCCGGCGTCACCGGCAGCACTGCCATCACTGTGGTCAACGCACCCGACAGCATTTCCCTTGTGAATGCGGAGACCGGGACGGCCGTCGCCGCCCTGGCGCTGGATCCGGGCGCCAAGATTGACCTGACCGCCGTGGCCGCCTATAAGGGGCTGGCCCTCACCAGCCAGGACGACTGTTTTGTATGGAGCATCGACGGCGCGGTGGGCACGGTGGACGCCCAGGGCGTCGTCACCGCGGGAACCAAGAGTGCCAGCGGGAGCCTGACCGTCTCCGCCGGCGGTAAGACGGTGACCATCCCGGTGGCCGTGGCGGGCCATGTGAACACCCTGGAGAGCTTTGAGGGCGACACCGGCACCATCACCGCATCTGACGGCTTGACTCTGGCCCGGGAGTTCGGTTCCGACCACGTGCGCTACGGCTCCGCCAGCCTGGGCGTGAGTTACGACGCGGCCGGCAGCTCGGCCGCCAGCCTTGTCACCACCCTCACCGCCGCGGCGGGGGAGAAATACCTCAACCTCTGGGTGTACGGCGATGGCTCGGCCAACAGCCTTACCGCCACCTTTGCGGACAATGAGGGCTTTACCCAGGAGGTCATGCTGACGGGCCTTGACTTCACAGGCTGGAAGTACGTCACCGCCGCAATCCCCGAGGGGACCTCCGCCCTGCGCTCCATCAATCTCATCTTCGGGGACGTGAGCAAGCCCACCGGAACCTTCTGGCTGGATCAGATCACCACCTCCAACGAGACCATACGGGACGAGGCGCCTCCCACCGTCACCGTCAGCCGGACGGGGACGCAGCTCACCGCCACGGTGGCCGACCTCATCGACAAGAAGTTCACCGCCGCCCAGGTGAAGGTCACCTATGACGGCACCGTGCTTACCGGCACCTTTGACGCCGCCTCCGGCACCGTCAAGGTCACCCTGCCCGCGGCCGACGGCAAGCTCCACCGGGTGGCGGTCACCGCCACCGACGCGTCGGGCAATATCGGCCGGGGGACGGTCAATATCGACGCCACGGCGGAGCGGACCGCAGTCTTTACCGACGCCGCAGGCCACTGGGCTGAGAGCTACGCTGTCTACCTCTATGACCGCAAGGTGACAAACGGCATCCCCGGCGCCGCCGAGGGTGAGCTCCTGTTCCAGCCTGACAAGGCCATCACCCGGGGCGAGCTCTTTGCCCTGGCCGGGCGCTGGATGGGCCTGGACTTCACCAAGTACGCCGATGTGGCACTGCCCTTTGCCGACGCGGACAAGATACCCGATTGGGCCCTCCCCGGCGTGAAGGCCATGTACGCCCTGGGCTACCTGAAGGGGAGCAGCACGGGAGACGGCAAGCTCTATGCCAACGTCGAGACCAACATCAGCCGGGCCGAGGCTATGACCGTTCTGGGTCGTATGCAGGCCAGAGGCTACGTCCAGGCCAATCTGGCCGCCTTTAGCGACGGAGCCATCGTGCCCGACTGGGCGGCGGACCACCTCAGGACCCTGGTGGGTCAGGGCGTGGTCAGCGGCGGGGCGGACGGCCTGCTCCACCCGGGCGACCCCATCAAGCGCGGCGAGGTCGCCAAGATACTCTTTACCATGACGTAAAGCTGCTAAAAAAACGAACCGCCCCGCCGGCCTGAATCTGCCGGCGGGGCGGTTCGTTTTTCCCATCCGCGGTACCGGCGGGGCAAAATGGAACAGCCCGCGGATATTGCGGTTTGCCAGGGGAATACTACCGCTAAAGTCAAAAGGAGGCGGCATGCGCATGGATATGACCAATAAGGAATACGGGAAATACGTCAACTCGAAATCGAAGTCCTCCCCGCTGTGGAAAAACCTGATCTGGGCCTTTCTGGTGGGGGGGCTGATCTGCACGGCGGGACAGGGGCTTTTGAATCTCTATCAGGACCTGGGCATGAGCGAGACCGCGGCGGGCACCGGCGTATCGGTCACGCTGATTTTCCTGGCGGCTCTCTTTACGGGTCTGGGCTGGTTTGACAAGCTGGCGAAACGGGCCGGCGCGGGTACCTTGGTGCCCATCACCGGCTTTGCAAACGCCATGGTGTCCCCGGCGCTGGAGTTCAAGAACGAGGGGTTTGTCACCGGCGTGGCGGCCAAGATGTTCATTATCGCCGGGCCAGTGCTGGTGTTTGGCATCAGCGCGTCGGTGATCTATGGTATCATACTCAAGCTCTTTTTCGGGGAGTAGGGGAGAAAATCTCCGTCGACAAAGGCGCCCGAATGCAGTGGTAGATAGGGAAAACAGGCCGGGGGCAAAACGGACGAGGGGCGGAGACGCTGTGGCTGAGACCTTGAGAAAGCGGGAGTACGGGATTGATTTGTTGAAGAGCATCTCCATCCTGGGGGTCATCATCATCCACACCTGCACCTATGGCGATGCCGTCCTCTCCTCCGGCTGGCTCTCCAATGTGTTTTGGGGCAGCCTGACCCGGGCCAGCGTGCCGCTCTTTCTGATGTGCAGCGGCGCGCTTTTTCTGAGGCCCGGGCAACCTCTCTCGGTCAAAAAGCTCTTTTCCAGAAGTATTCCCCGCATCCTGGCGGCTATGATATTCTGGGCGATGTCCTATAAGGTCTTTCATCTCCTTGCAGACGGCGGATTCTCTTTTGCAGCGTTGTTTCAGGCCTTCAAGGAGGTCCTCCTCTTTAACCAGGAGTTCCATCTCTACTATCTGCAGGTCATCCTGCTCGTGTATCTCTTCCTGCCCGTTACGGATCTGCTGGTCCAGCACGCCGGGCGCAGGCAGGTGGAGTACTTTTTGCTGCTGTGGTTCATTCTGGGCATCGTCTACCCCACGGTGGCGGGGTTCTGGCCATTTCGGCTGCTGGATATGATGGCGCCCCAGTATCAGATCAATATGACCTACGCTTCCATAGGATATGGGCTGCTGGGCTTTTATCTCAAGGAGTACCCGCTCAGGCGGCGGACCGGAGCCGTTGCGGCCCTTGGCGGTTTTTTGATGGTTTTTGGCGGGACGGTCTGGATGTCGGCCCGGATGGGGAGCCTACATACGCTCTTTCTCCAGGGGATGACGGTAGGCGTGGCGCTGCTGGCGGCTGGGCTGTTCAGTCTGTGTATCCATGCCGGGCCGCCCCGCGGTGGGCGGACGGAGCGGGTAGTGGCATATCTCTCCAAAGGGTCCTTCTGCGTCTATCTCGTCCATATCTATTTTAACTACGGATTGCCCAAGCTGGGGTTTTCCGCGGCGCTGTTCCCACCGCTGGCGGGTGTGCCGCTGGCGGCGCTGGTTACGCTGGGGGGCAGCCTGGTCGTGTACGCCCTGCTGCGCCGGGTCCCGGTAGTGAAGAGCTGGCTGATTTAAGGAGCGGGGGCTCAAAGTTTTTGGC
>DATMXU010000302.1:0-7099 GCA_035562355.1 Pseudoflavonifractor sp. | reverse complement strand
GCAGCTGGCCGTGATGCTGTACCGGTATGCCGGACAGCCCTCCGTCGAGGGCGAGAGCAAGACCTTTGCCGACAGCGGAGACGTGTCCGCCTGGGCCGGTGCGGCCATGGACTGGGCGGTAAAGACGGGTATCCTCACCGGTAAGACCGGGGACCGCCTGGATCCTGCCGGATTTGCCTCCCGCGCCGAGGTGTCGGCCATGCTCATGCGATTCGTTGCGCTGAAAAACCAGGCCTAAGCGATCTGGTTTAGCAGTCATCTAAAAAAGTAACCGGACAGCATTGACCGGGTCGGCCCCTGCAGGGGCCGGCCCGGTCAGTTTGTCCCCAAGCTGCCCTCGGGCGGCTTTTGTACAGATTGGAAACAGGGATAGGTTGAGGGCAAAGAGTCCGTTAACTATGCGCTTTTTACTATAAGGCAAAGTCGAATAACAAATTTATCCCATACATAAGACCGGGCCGGCCCTGGTTAGGGTCGGCCCGGTCTTGATTCGGATGCTTATTGGGCGGCTTTCACAATGGCCTCCCAGAGACCGTTGAGGTAGGTGGCGCCCATGGCGCGGTCATATAGGCCGTAGCCGGGCATGGCCACCTCGCCCCACACCATGCGCCCGTGGTCGGGACGGATCACCGTGTCAGGGCAGGTCTCGTACAGGGCCTTCATGATCTCGTACATGTCCAAGTCGCCATCAGAGGAGAGATGGGCGGCCTCCTCAAAATCGCCGGGGCCGTTGTGCTTGGTGTTGCGCACGTGGGCGAAGGAGATGCGGCCCTTAAGAGAGCGGATAATGGCGGGAATGTCGTTTTTGGGATCGGAGGAGAGGCTCCCGCTGCAGAGGGTCACGCTATTGAAGGGGTCGTCCACAGCCTTCATCAGGCGCTGGAGTTTCTCGCCGCTGGTGACAATACGGGGCAGGCCGAAGACGGGCCACGCGGGGTCGTCGGGATGGATGGCCATACGGATGCCGTACTTCAGGCAGACAGGCTTGATGCGATTCAAGAAGTAGACCAGATTCTCAAAGAGTTTCTCGTCGGTCACGTCCTTGTACATCTCGAAGAGCTCCTTGAGCCGCGCCATGCGCTCGGGCTCCCAGCCGGGGAGGATATAGCCGTTGGAGTTTGCGTCCATCTCGGCGAGCATGGTGTCGGGGTTGATGGCGTCGATCTCCTTCTGGTCGTAGGCCAGCACGGTAGAGCCGTCGGGCCGGGGCTTGGCGAGGTCGCTGCGGGTCCAGTCGAACACGGGCATGAAGTTGTAGCAGACCAGCTTGATGCCCTCCTGGCCCAGGCGCTCCAGGGTGGTGATGTAGTTTTCGATGTACTGCTCCCGGTCGGGGGAGCCGATCTTGATGGAGTCGTGGATGTTGACGCTCTCAATCCCCACAATCTTCAGCCCGGCATCCTCCACCTCTTTTTTGATGGAGCGGATGTCCTCGCTCTTCCACACCTCGCCGGGGGTGGTGCCGTAGAGGGTGGTAATGATGCCGGTCACACCGGGGACCTGCCGGATCTGCTCCAGGGTAACCGAGTCATACCCGGTGCCGAACCAACGAAAAGACATTTGCATGATATTTCCTCCTTATACAGTGGGCCTTCCCGGTCGGGGAAGGCGGGTCATACGCTTAAAGCGTTACGCCGTCTTTCCAGATCGCGAGTCCGCGCTGGTGATGCTCCTCGGCGCGGGTCTTATAGTTGCCGTCCGCCGCCTGGAACACCAGGTCCAACAGCCGGTCAGAAACGGCGTCCAGGCTTTCCCCCTCAGCCACGCTGCCTGCATTGAAGTCCAGCCAGTGCGGTTTCTTCTTAAACAGAGGCGTGTTGGTGGAAATTTTCAGCGTGGGGGCGGGCGCGCCGAAGGGAGTGCCCCGGCCGGTAGTGAAGAGGACAAGCTGTGCACCGCTGGCGGTAAGGGCGGTAGCGGAGACCAGATCGTTTCCCGGCCCGTAGAGCAGGTTGAGCCCAGGGGTGGTGAGCTGCTGGCCGTAGCGCAGCACGTCGGCAACCGGAGCAGAGCCGCCTTTCTGCACGCAGCCCATGCTCTTATCCTCCAAGGTGGTGATGCCGCCGTCCTTATTGCCGGGGGAGGGATTTTCATAGACCACCTGCCCGTGGGCGGTGAAGTAATTCTTGAAACTCTCTACCATCTCCACAGCCTTGTCAAAGGTGACCTGGTCTTTGCAGCGGTTAAAGAGGAGGCTCTCGGCTCCGAACATCTCGGGCACCTCGGTGAGAATGGTGGCCCCGCCCATGGCGATCAGCTTGTCGGAGAACGCGCCCACCGTGGGGTTAGCGGTAATACCGGAAAGTCCGTCGCTGCCACCGCATTTCATGCCCACTACCAGCTTGGAGGGAGGAAGGGGCTGGCGCTGGAAACTGGAGGCATACTGGGCCAGCTCACGGAGGAGCTCCGCGCCGGCGGCCAGCTCGTCGTCCTCCTGCTGGCAGACCATGAAACGCAGCTTATTTCGGTACTCCGGGGCAAAGAGGGTCTTGAAGACCTCCATCTTGTTGTTCTCGCAGCCCAGGCCCACCACCAGCACGCCCCCCGCGTTGGGGTGGCGGCACAGGGCAGCCAGGAGGTCGCGGGTCTGCTCATGATCGTCTCCCATCTGGCTGCAGCCGTATGGGTGGGGAAAGTGGAACACGCCGCTCAGTCCGAACTCCTCGGCGAGGTGGGTGTTCTCGAGCTCAAGGCTCTTGCAGATGTCGTTGACGCAGCCTACTGTGGGGATGATCCACAGCTCATTGCGGATGCCGGCCCGGCCGTCCTCTCGCAGATAGCCCTGAAAGAAACGGGGGGAGGCCTGGGGCAGCTCCCGCTGGTTGGGGGTGTATGTATAGCAGGCGTTTTCGCTCAATCCGGTCTTCACGTTGTGGGTATGGACCCACGCCCCCGGGGCAATGTCGCACTTGGCCATGCCGATGGGCAGGCCATACTTAGTGACGGGGGAGCCCTCCGAGATGGGGTTAAGGGCGAACTTGTGTCCGGCGGGGATGTCCTCGGTGACCTTCACCTCCAGGGCGGTCTCGCCCGCGCTGAGGAGAGAGAGGGCGACAGCCACATTGTCATCCTCATGGATTTTGATGGCTTTTTTCATGCCAGCACCGCCTCTGCGGCGGCCCTCATTCCCTCGGACTGAATGGCCTTGAGCCCATCGGTGACGGCAGCGAGGAAACCGGGAATGGCGGCGAGATCCTGCCCCCAGAAGAGCTCCTGGGCGCACAGGGCGGCCATTAGGTCTTCGGCGGAGTCGCTGCGGTGGGCGGAGAAGAACTCCAGGACCTCCTTGTCATCCTTGCAGTCGAATTTGCCGCAGCGGAGGAATTCGGCATAGGCGGCAAAGCTGAAGGTGAGCAGCTTGGGCAGGAAACCCTTGCGCTTTAAGTACTCAATCACGCTGGGCAACACCCGTGCGCGCCACTTGGAGGTGGAGTTGAGGGTGATGGTGATGAGCTCATGGCGAATAAAGGGGTTCTGGAACCGCTCAATGACCGAGGCAGCGAAGGCATCCAGCTCGGAGCGGGGCAGGTCCAGAGTGGGGATGATCTCCTGCGCGATCTCGGTCTCGAGGTAGGTGCGCAGCATGGGGTCAGCCATCATCTCGCCCACCGTCTCCAGTCCGCAGAGAAGCCCGGCGCAGACAGTGGAGGTGTGCGCGCCGTTGAGGATGCGTACTTTCCGCTGTTTGTAGCCTGTGCAGTCCTCGGTCACCAGCACAGGGAGGCCCGATTTGGCGAAGGGCAGCTCGTCGTTAAGCCGACCGGGACCCTCCACCGCCCAGAAACCGAAGGGCTCGGCGGAGACAACCAGGCCGTCCTCATACCCGTTGGCAGCATTGAGCGCGGCGGCATCCTTGGGGTAACCGGGGACGATGCGGTCCACCAGTGTGGAGCAGAACACGTTCTTCTCCTCCACCCAGGCGGCAAAGTCGGCGCTCAGGCCCCAGAGGGCGATGTATTTTTTCACGCAGGACAGAAGGTTTTTGCCGTTCTCCTCGATGAGTTCGCAGGGGAGCAGCACAAAGCCGCTGTCCGGCATGCAGTTGTACCGCTCCAGCAGCAGCAGGGTCAGCTTGCCGGGGAAAGCGGCTGCCGCGGGGTCGTCCATTTTGTCGTCGCTGCGGTAGACGATGCCGGCTTCGGTGGTATTGCTGACGATATACTTCAGGTCGGGATTGTGCGCGCAGGCCAGCACCGCATCAAACTCGTCGGCTGCGGAGATACAGCGGGAGATGCAGGAGATCACCCGGCGTTTCTCCACCTGTTGCCCACCCTCGATGCCACGGAGATAGAGAGTGTAGAGGCCATCCTGGGCGTCGAATTTTTCCCTGATCACCGGGCCGGAGATGGGCTGTACCGCCACCACCTTTCCGTTGAAACCGGAGCGCTCGTTGGCCACGTCGATAAAATAATCTACGAAGGCCCGCAGAAAGTTGCCCTCGCCAAACTGAAGCACCCGCTCGGGGGCGTGCTCAAGCACATAGTCCTTCCCGCCTTGCGCCTTCAGGGTTTTGTAAGATAACCGTTCCATGAGAGGACCTCCTAATAGCCGAAGTATTCCTTGATGTTGTTGTAGGAGACATTCTGCACCAGCTTGCCCAGCCGCACCAGGTCTCCCGGGTACTCCCCGTTCTCCACCCATTTGCCCAGCAGATCGCAGAGGATGCGGCGGAAGTATTCATGCCGGGGATAGGCCAGGAAACTGCGGGAGTCGGTGACCATACCCAGGAAGTTATCCAGGGGAGCCAGGGAGGCCATGGTGGCCATCTGGTTGATCATACCCTGCTTAGTGTCGTTAAACCACCAGGCCGAGCCCTGCTGCACCTTGCCCCGCACCCCCTCGGACTGGAAACCACCGGCGATGGTGGAGAGCATGGCGTCGTCGCTGGGGGAGAGAGAGAAGAGCACGGTCTTGGGTAGGTGGCCCTTGCTGTTCAGCTCGTCCAGCAGGACGGGCAAACCTGCCACCGAAATGACAGGGGCGATGGCGTCATATCCTGTGTCGGCTCCCATTGTCCCGAACTGGGCAGTGTTGATATTGCGTGCGGCCCCATAGTGGATCTCCATGACCCAGCCGCGCTTGCCGTACTCCTCACCCAGGAAGAGCATGCAGGCATACTGGAAAGCGGCGGCCTCTCGATGGGTGACCGCCTCGCCCTTCAGGCCCTTGGCGAGGATGGCGTTCAGCTCGGCCTCGGTGGCGCTCACGTACTCCAAAAACTCAATGCCATGGTCGGAGGCGGAGCAGCCATGGGCGTCGAAGTGATCCATCCGGGCGCGGACAGCGGCGCGGAGGGAGTCCATATCGCTCACGCCGTCAAACTTGGCGATGTACTCGGCAAATCCCGCCTTATGGATGTTCATCAGCTTGTCGGGCCGCCAGGCGGGCTTGACGGTGATGTGAAAGGTGGGATCCGCGGCAAGTTTCTCATGCCACTCCAGCGTATCCAGGGGATCGTCAGTGGTTGCGAGGCCCACCACGTTGGAGCGGCGGAGGATCTCGCGGACCGAGAGCCCGCCGCGTAGTTTCTCGTTGCAGAGGCCCCAGATCTCAGGGGCGCTGTCCTCGTTCAAGGGCGTGTTGCAGTCGAAGTACCGCTTGAGCTCCAGGTGGGCCCAGTGGTAGACCGGGTTGCCGGGGATCTTTGGCATGCAGCGGGCAAAGGCCAGAAATTTTTCGTAGTCGCTCCCATCACCGGTAATGAAACGCTCCGGCTCGCCGCAGGCCCGCATAATGCGCCACTTATAGTGGTCGCCGTAAAAATTGCCGCCCAGCCAGACCTGGGCAATGTTGTCGTATCCCCGGTCCTCGTAAATCTCCTGAGGGGGCACGTGGCAGTGATAGTCGATGATGGGCATCTTAGCGGCATAGTCGTGATAGAGCACGCGGGCCGCATCTGTCGTCAAAAGAAAATCCTCGTCCATAAATGCTTTCATAGTTTCTGTTACCCTGCCTTTGCCTTTTTATTGTTCCAAATTCGATTGCAGCCACTCGCGCTGGGGATCCATGTAGCTGTCAAGGTTGGTCTTAATGATGATGCGCGTGTCCACATGGAGCCGGGGCCGCGGGGGTACCCATCCCTCCAGGATGTGCCGCACCAGCAGCCGGGCAGCCTGAAGCCCCTGGCGGTAGGGGTCCTGATAGAGCAGCGCGCCGCACCAGCCATCCCGGAGGGCGGCGGCGGTCCGTTCGGTTAGGTCGTATCCCACTACCTTAATATCACGGCGATTCAGTGCCTTGATGGCCTGGACCGCCCCAATGGTGCTGGAGTAGCCGGTACAGAACACGCCGTTGATATCGCTCACCCGGGCGATCAAATCTGTCAGGCTCTTGGCGGCCAAGTCGGGGTCGCTAAGGCACTCCGAACAGGGGTAGATGTGCATGCCCGGGGCCTCTAACTGGGCATATTCGCAAAAACCGCCGAACCGCTCGATAAAGGGGGTGGTCTGGCTGAAGTTGCCTAATACCGTGACGTTGCCCTCACCGTGGAGCAACGTGCTGAGCAGTTCGCCCCCCATCAGACCGGACTGACGGGAATTGTTGCCTACGTAAAAAAGACGCCGACTGTCGGGCGCATCGGTATTAAAGGTGACCACTGGGATGCCGGCGGCCGCGAAACGGTCGATCTCAGACACGTTGACACTGCCGGCCGAATTGATGGCCAGGCCGTCGTAGTCTGCGGGGTCGATCCGGGCAAGGCGGGCGCGGGCGATCTCCGGGTCCTGGGTCCTGTATCGAATTTTCTCCACAATGACGCCGTAATCCTGCAGCTCCTCCAGAGCCTTATCAAAGCCCCGGTCAATGTCCCTGTAAAAGTCCACCGGCTCCTCGGGGTAGGCCACACCGATGCGGATGGTCTTCTTTCGGCCCAAAGCGCTGGCAAACTTGTTGGGGCGGTAGCCCAGCGCCTCAGCGACTTGAAGTACCCGAGCCTTACTCTCCTCGCTCACGCCGTCCCTATTGTTCAGCGCCCGGTCCACGGTACCGATGGAGGTGTCTGCTTTTTCGGCTATCATTTTTAATGTAACACGCGCCATAACATCAAACTCCTGACGGTTTTTGATACACCGATATTTACCGATTTCTAATTGTTCTCTTG
>DATMXU010000301.1:0-7328 GCA_035562355.1 Pseudoflavonifractor sp. | reverse complement strand
CCCTCCTCACCGTCAGCGACGGGCTGGCACGCCCCGTGGACGACAGCAGCGGCGAGGTGGCCCTGCGGCTCTGTCTCAGCCCGGCAAATCCCGCCCCCTTCCAGCGGCCCTGCTGGCTGTCCATCCCATCGGCTCTGGCGGTGGCCTACCGGTTCAACTGGGACGAGCTGATCACTCTCGCGGGCAATCAGCCAAACCCCAAGTACAACACCTCGCTCACCACGGACGGCAGCGCCTCCCTCATCCGCACCGCCGCCGATTGGAACGACTTTGTAACCCTCGCCAACAGCGGCGGTACCGCCGGGAAAACATTTGTCCTGGACCGCGACATCGATTTTGGCGGCGCGTCCATCTCCACCGTCACCGTCCCCTTCTATGGCAGTTTCCAGGGCGGGGGGCATACCCTCTCCAACTTCATAACCTCGGCACCCCTCTTCTCCTCGGTTGCACAGGGCGCCAAGGTGGAGTTCCTGGCCCTGAGCAATGGTAATCTCTCGGTGTCCTCCAATACGGCCCCTTTGATTGTTGCTCTGGTGGCGGGGACCAACGCCGGGCGCATCGCCAACGTGGCTGCCGATTCCTGCTCCGTCTCGGTCACGCGGACCGTCACCACAGACCTCTCCACCGTCATCGGCGGCCTGGTGGGGCAAAACAGCGGCACGCTGGACACCTGCTACTTCTACACGCCCACCATCACAAGCCCCTCCACCTCCCAGGTGACCTCCTACTACCCGATCAATACCACACCCACCAAGCAGCGCATGGGCGGGCTGGCCGGCATCAACACAGGCAGCATTACAGGCTGCTACGCCGCCTTTACGCCGCTATGCCATATCGGCGGCCAGTACAGCGGCAATACCGACTATTACTCCGCCCTGGCCGGCCTCAACGACGGGGGCACCATCCGCTACAGCTACTGGCGCTTTGCTTACGATTACGGCGGCGCTATCTCCCTCACCTCCTACAAGAACAGCGACGGCAGCACCGTGGGGGGCTCTTCCCTTTACGCCGGAACCACCGACCCGGCGCGCACCGCCCTCTGGCTCTCGGCCGACTCCTACGGCGGCTCCTACTATGTGGACGGCGGGCAGCTCAAGCTCTATGCCTTCCGCCTGGTGAAGTACGACCTGTCGGCCCTCTTCGGCTCCGACGCCGAGCAGTACCTGATGCTGGCCCTCCAGTTCGGCACGGGGGAAAATGCCATGTCCTCCAACGCCATCTGCTCCTGGAAGGACTATCTGCTGCCCAACTTCGCCAACCTGCCCAAGACTTCCTTCCTCACAGTCCGTATCCCCGTACTCAGCTCCCATCTCACCTATGAGATCAGTCAGACGCACATCATTCGGAAGACGATGGACGACCTGAGCGCCATGGACTTGGCCAGCGTCTCCGGTACGGCGCGGGGCGGCTACAGCGTGACCGGACTGGGCGACAACAGCACCCGCGTCCTCTTGGACCTGAGACTAACGAAACCGGCCCCGGGAAGCGTGCCCTGGGGCGTCTACCGCAGCGACTCCACACTGCCGAAATCCGAGCCATAAACGTATGGAAGGGAGGGATTCTCTTGTACCGAAAAAAACTCATGCTCGCCGGGGCCTGCCTGCTCTTGGCGGCCGCGACGCTGGCCTCCGGCACTCTGGCCTGGCTGAGCAAGAGCCAAAAGTCCGAGGGCGCGTTTACCGTCCTCTCCGACTTTGAGGTAGAGGGTATCCTCTCCTTTCAGGACGGGGCGGCCTACACCGGCAGCTCCATTCTGGTGCCCGTCAGCTTTGACCCCCACGCCTCGAACTACATCGGCGATATGAAGTATGTGATACGCTACACGGGAGCCTCTCCGGCCTATGTCCGGGTGCGCGTTCTGGAGCAGTGGACCGACCTCAAATCCAACGAGATCCTGCCCGCCTCTTTCCTCCCCTACGCGGTGGAGGAGGACGGGAGCCCCGCCGCCGTCTCTCCCGTCCCCAGCCCCTCTATCCCCGCCGCCGGCGGCGGGGACGAGACCGACGCCCTGACTGTGACGGGCCGCTGGGTAGATAACCGGGCCGCCGACTACTGCTACTACTATGACGTGCCCTTCCAGCCCAAAGCGCTGGCCGCGTCGGGGGAGGGGACCGGCCTCACCGTGGGCGACGGCGCCGTGGAGCTGACCCTCTTCGACCAGATGGGCGTCAATCCCGCCCCCGACGTCGACCCCACCGCCACCCAGATGGGCCTCATCCTTGAGGTGGAGGCCGTACAGCCCAACCGCTACCGGGAGTTCTGGGGCATCAGCTCCCTCCCCTTCTAACGCCTATAAGACGCAAAAACAAGACTGCGTTCCCACTTTGAGGGAACGCAGTCTTACCGTTTTAAAAACTGTTTTGCGGCGCATCTATCAAAACTCTTAGAACCTGATAATACCCTTTTTGAGCACCTTCTTGTCCAGGAGTTTTGCGTAGGCCTCCACGCTGTCGGCAAAATCGAAGTAGTCGGAGATGAATTCCTTGATGTTGAGCGCGCCCGAGCGCATCCACTCCAATACCTGCTTGTGGGCCTCGCCCTCCTCCCGCTTGCGGGGCATCTGCTGATAGATCACCCGCCAGTTGTAATCTGCCTGGCTGAAGTCGATGGTGATCTCCTCCTTCTCGGGCACGCCGTAGCACAGGACGGTGCCGCGGTCCTTGATGAGACCCATGCCCTGGTTGACGATGGCGGGGAACCCGGCGGCGTCCAGCACGAAGTCCACCCCGTCGGGGAAGATCTTGCGGACCTCCTCCCGCACATCGCTCTCCTTGCTGTTGATGAGGTAGGTCGCGCCGTGGTCTCTGGCCTGAGCCAGCTTTTCAGGCAGGATGTCGCAGGCGATCAGGTCTTTCACGCCCAGCAGACTCATGAACTTCATGTAGGTGAGCCCCACGGGGCCGCAACCGAAGACCACCACCGAGTCGGCGGGCTTGATGCCAAAGTAGCGGATGGAGGAGAGGACCTCCCGGAAGGTGACCAGCATCACCGCGTCTATGGGGTCCAGATCGTCGTCCAGCACGGTCTGAGCAAAGGCGCAGTCGGGCGCGCCGTCCGGCCAGGGGGCCTCGGGGTCGCAGACCACGGCGTACTCGCTCATAGCGCCCCAGCCCGAGCCCAGTCCTGGGAAATTCCCCTCGTCCGGGTCCACAAAGGGGAGGAGCACCTTATCGCCCACCTTGAAACCGGTGACCTTGGCGCCCACCTCCACCACCTCGCCCACGCCCTCATGGCCCAGCATGATGGGATACATCGACTCAGGGAAACCCTTGAAGGTGCGGTGGAGCAGTTTCACGTCGGTGCCGCACATACCGCAGGCGATGGTCCTGACCAGAGCCTGATACTCATTATACCTGGGTTTATTGACCTCTTGGATGGAGAGGCTGCCGTCCTTCGCGATGACCAGTGTTTTCATGTCTCTTTTCCTCCTTTTGATATGCGGCCCGTCCACAGCTCCCGCTCTAAGTCTTTACGTCGGAATGTCGTAACATTAACACGGGGCCACAAATAATAGAATATGCGCCGTGCAGGGGTTCAGCTGCACTCTGATATTGAATATCATAACATAGTGAACTCCGAAAAGCAACTAAAACCAAGGGCCACACCCGCTAGTTTTTGTGCACTATGTTTGTATACTTTAGATAAATTGTCACAGCACGCTGCAGCATAAATCTGCCTTCATACCTCGATACTCCTTCTTTCAATGTATACTTTGCACAATTAGTTTAAAATAAACTAGTGCATTCTATACCAACATTCTATTTCGCACCATCTTTTATGTTGACAATTACCGCAAAGGCGCTATACTTGTAAATATAAAATGTCATTACATAGTATCAATGCGACAGCAGCGAAATTTTTACTCTTCGACGTTCTCCTTCTCTGTACAAAATCGGCCGCGGAACAGGGCCGTTTTGTGATACCGGCAGTATCCAAATAAACAAGGAGGCAATCAGAAATGAAGAAACTGCTCGCAATGCTCCTCGCCGCGTCCATGGTAGTCGGTCTTCTCGCAGGCTGCGCCAACAACGGCACTGGTTCCAGCACTCCCCCGTCCCCCTCTGCCAGCACTTCCGTAAAACCCTCCGAGCCTGCCGCCCCCTCCGAGTCCAACAGCGTGACCGACTACGCAAACTTTGTCATCGATCCCGGCAAGATCCCCCAGGAGAAATTGGATACCACGCTGTATCTGGGCGTGTCCATCCGCGGCCTCGAAAACCCCTACATCGCCACCATCAAGGTTGGCATGGAGATGTTCGCCAAGTACTTAGACAGCATTGGCCAGAAGTATGAGATGCAGGTGCTCGACTCCCAGGGCGACAGCGCCAAGGAAGTCGATAATATGCGCCAGTTCGCGGCCAAGGCCAACGGCAACGCCATCGCCTACGCCGACCCCAACGAGGACACCATCGCATACTCCCTCGCCGAAGCCATGGCCGAGTCGGGCGGCTATCTGGGCACCGCCTGGAATAAGCCCGCCGACGTGGGCCCCACCGACCTGAGCCCCAACTGGGTCATCCACACCTCCCCCGATAACGTGGTGGGCGGCTACAACATCGCCAAGGCCCTGTTCGACTCCATGGGCGGCAAGGGCAAGATCTTTGTCTGCCAGGGCATGCTGGGCAACACCGCCGCCAACGACCGCTACGCCGGCCTGCAGAAAGCGCTCAAGGAGTACCCCGACATCGTGGTGGCCCATGACGATACCGCCAACTGGGCTACCGACAAGGCCCTCTCCCTGGTGGAGACCTGGCTGACCCAGACCCCCGACGTGGGCGGTGTCTGGTGCGCCAACGACAACATGGCCACCGGCGCGCTCCAGGCGCTGGACGCCGCGGGCCTGAAGGGTAAGGTCGGCGTGGTCGGCATCGACGCCAACACCGACATCGTGGAGGCCGTCCGCGACGGCAACGCTACCGCCACCGTCTCCTCCAACGGTTACCTGCAGGGCGGGTACACCCTGGCCATCTGCTACGCCGCCTGGGCCGGCCTCATCAACGTGGAGGACCTCCCCGAGGATTACCGCGTGTTCGCCACCCCCTCTCTGCTGATCGACACCCCCCAGGCCGCCACCAGCTACCTGGGCAGCACGCCTGAGTTCGACTTCAGCAAGCCTTTCTCCTGCAAGGTCCAGTAAGCCCGGCGCGATACAGATACAGTTATAGACACACTGTCATAGACAAACGCGACAGGGGCTGGGATCGATGTCCCAGCCCCTGTTCATCGGGAGCAAACACCCTCCCCGCCGCTTTCCCGCTGGTATCAAACGGCACTGAATCCACGGCCGCCTCGTAACAACCGATGAGGAATTGGAGCGAAGAGTATGATTAAGTTAAATCCCGCGGCAACCATCACAGAGGAATTCGCCGCAAGAGTCCGCAACGAAAATCAAACTGCGAAAATAATGAAGTACGCACCCATCTGTGTGCTGCTTTTCTTGGTAATCGCCTTTACCCTCGCCTGCGGCACCGCCTTTGTCAGCCCAAATAACCTCTTGGCCATCCTCAACCAGATGGCCCTGCCTCTGGTGGTGGCCTTAGGGCTCACCTTCGTCATCATGCTGGGCTCCATCGACCTGTCCATAGACGGCTCGGTGGGCATGGCGGGCTCTCTGTTCGCCTGCTTTGTGCTCAACAGCCAGAACGGCTTTAACCTGGGCCTGGGCAGCGCGGCCATCACCATCCTGGTCAGTATGGTCTGCGGGCTGATCGTCGGCGCCTGCCACGTGTATTTGAAGATCCCCTCCTTTATGGCCTCCTTCGCCTTCATGTACATCTGCCGCGGCATCGGCATGATCTCCTATCAGGGACATCCGCCCACGATTGCAGACCCCTTTGTGAAGAGCCTGCCCACCGCCTCCTTCCTGGGCATCCCCTTTATCACCTGGGTCTCTATCGCCATGTTCGCCCTGTGTTTTTTCATTCAGGAGTACACCGCCTTCGGCCGCCATATTTACGCTGTGGGCACCAACGAGAGCATCCCCCGCTCGGTGGGCGTCAGCGTTGAGAAGGTCAAGCTGGGGGTCTTCACCCTGGCCGGTTTCCTCTTCGGCGTGGCGGGCATCATCGGGGCCATCCGCCTGGGCCAGGGCCAGGTTGCCATCGGCGCGGGCAAGATGTTCCCCGCCCAGGCCGCCGTGGTGGTGGGCGGTACCTCCCTCTCGGGCGGCAAGGGGGGCGTCACCAATACCATCGTGGGCGTGCTGATTATGACGGTGCTGGAGAACGGCCTCATCATGCTGGGGGTCAACCCCAACATCCGCGCCGGTATCCAGGGCGTCATCATTTTGGTGTCGGTCATCCTCACCGTGGCGCGGGGCGCCAAAATCATCAGTAAGTAAGGAGGCGAGAGCATGAGTGAGCACAAAGTATTAGACGCGGCCGTCCAGGCCGGTCCCTCCCATACCACTCCGGCCGATTCCACACTCCTGTTCAGCGCCAAGGACATCGTCAAGACCTTTGCCGGCACCCGGGCCCTCAAGGGCGTGGAGCTGGACGTGCGCCCCGGCGAGATCGTGGGCCTGGTGGGAGAGAACGGCGCGGGCAAGAGCACCCTTTTGAAGATCATCATCGGCGCCCAGCCCCAGAGCTCGGGCACCCTGATGATGCGGGGCAGACCCTATGAGCCAAAGAACCCCATGGACGGCAACAAGGCTGGCGTGGGCATGGTCTTTCAGGAGCAGTCCCTCATCGTCAACCTCAACGTGGCTCAGAACCTCTTCTTCGGCCACGAAAAGGACTTCAGGACCTTCGGCGTCATCAACTGGGCCAAGATGAACAAGGCTGCCGTCGAGGTCTTGGCCGCCGTGGATATCACCAACATCAGCCCCACCAAAAAGGTCTGCGACCTTAACTTTGCCACCCGCCAGATGGTGGAGATCGCCAAGGTCATGAACGTGACCAAGCAGTCGGGGGCCGACCACTGCCTCATTCTCCTGGATGAGCCAACCTCGGTCCTCAACGAGAGCGAGACCCAGAACCTCTTCAAGCAGATGCGGAAGATCGCCGCCCAGGGCCACAGCGTCATCTTCGTCTCCCACCGGCTCAACGAGATCCTGGAGGTCACCGACCGCATCTACGTCTACAAGGACGGCGAGAGCGTGGGCGACCTGGACACCAAGGACGCCACCGAGGCGAGGCTCTATGAGATGATGGTGGGCAAGAGCACCACCACCCAGTACTACCACCTGGACCGCCAGACCGTTCCCCTGGACGACGTTGTGCTGGAGGCCGGCGATCTGGGGCTCCACGGCATCTTCAAGCACGTGGACCTCAAGCTCCATAAAGGCGAGGTGCTGGGCCTGTGCGGTGTGGTGGGCTCGGGCGTGG
>DATMXU010000300.1:0-4012 GCA_035562355.1 Pseudoflavonifractor sp. | reverse complement strand
TCCACGGGGAGGGGGCGAGGCAGATGTATTCCTTCAAGGACAGGACCTCCGAACCGAAGTGTTATGGTGCGCCATGTCACGTTTCGCACGTCCGGCAGGGCGGGTGATAAGCGGTCTTATCCCCCCTGCTCGGCGGCGGGGGCGCTCAGCAGCTTGGCCGCAGCGGCGCTGTTGTGCCGCTCCACCTCCCGCAGGCGGTCCACGCCGCCCGACAGGAAGGCGCTGTCCCCGATGCGCGCGCAGGCGGCGTCTACGTGGGCGCAGAGGCGCTCGGCGGTGACCGTCTCCAGCTCGGAATACAGGTCCTGGCCGATGTAGGAGAGGAAGGAGCTGATTTTTGGGTCATACACCACGCCCACCAGGGGCACACCCTGCCCAGCGGAGAAGACCAGCGCGTGAAGCCGCATGGAGACCACCACCTGCATTCGGGCGAAGAGACCGATGGTGTGGTCGCTGCTGCCCGTGCTACGGAGGATATGGTAGGGGGCCTTTTGGATGAAGGCGGCGGCCTTCTCGGCGGCGGCCACGTCAAGACGGCGCTCAATGGGCAGGAAGATGGGGATGAGGCCGTACCTCTCCCAGGCGTAGTCCGCGGCGGCGGCGAAGATAGGTGCCTTTTCCTCAAAGCCGGGCCAGGGACGTAGGGTAAAGCCGATATACTTACCGCTTGGGTCCAGTCCCTCGTGTTCCAGAATGCCGTCTACCACCTCGTCCGGCGCGGCGGGGAGGATGACGGTGGGGTCGGCCGAGAGGATGATCTCGGGGTTGGTGACCCCCATCTGCTCCAGTTCTGTTCTGGAGTGTGTGTCCCGCAGGGTGATGGCGTCCACCCGTTTCTGGAGGACGGAGGCGGCCCGGGCGCGGTTGGCGGGGGAGTGGATGGGGCCGATGCCGCAGCCGTACATCTGCACCCGGTTGCCTAAAATTTTGGCGGCCGAGATGGTGAAGAGGTAGAACCACAGGGAGCGGTGGCTGGTCACATCCTGCATGAGGGACCCGCCGCCGTTGATGTAGAGCTTGGTCTTATGCATCCGCCAGAGAAATTTCGGAAAGGCGAAGGTGTAGATGCTCCGCACCCGGTAGGTAAGCCGGGTCTCGCTGGGCTTGCGGGAGAGGACCCAGACGGGGAGGTCCGGGTCGATCTGCCGCAGCTCGGTGACGATGGCCTCCAAAATCGCGTCATCTCCCGCGTTGCCACGGCCATAGGCCCCGCAGACCAGTACGCCGTCCCGCTTTCCGTGTTTGCGGGCGCTGCGGCGGAGGATGATGTCGTAAATCTCCAGCTGGCGCTGCAGGGTGCTCTCCAAGGAGTACTTCGCCATACCCTTCTGGTAGAGCCGCCGGCCCATATGCGCGCGGAGGGTGGCGTCTCCGGCCAGGACGGACAGATGCCGCGCCAGACCCTGGGCGTCTCCGGCGTCGAAGAGAAAGCCGTTGACCCCGTGGTCGATGAGGTAGGGCACGCCGCCCACCCGGCTGGCGACTGTGGGCAGGCCCGCCCGCGCCCCCTCGGTGAGGGCGTAGGGGAAGGTCTCGGACAGAGAGGTGAGGGTGTTGATATCGATGGACTGGTAGAAGGTGTCTACATCGGTGACCCAGCCCGCGAAACAGACCTCGTCCCTCACGCCCAGGGATTGGGCCAGGGCCTGGAGCTCGGCGCGCTGCTCCCCGTCCCCGGCGATCAGGAGACGCAGGCGGGGGCAGCTCTCATGGGCGATGGCGTAGCCGCGGATGAGGGTTGCAATGTCCTTGACCGGGTTGAGCCGGGCCGCAATGCCCGCCACCACGCAGTCCTCGGGCCAGTTGGCCCCCACGCTCCGCCAGTAGGCCTGCCGGTCCATGGAGGCGCTCCGGGGGGTGAAGTCCAACCCGTTATAGATGGCAAAGAGATTGTCCGGGTCAAAGCCCCGGGAGATGAGGAGGTCCACCATGGCGTCGGACACGCCGATGCGAAAGTCCAGCAGGCGCAGGGCGACGGTGTTGATGGTGCCGTAAGTGAGGCGGGAGATGGGACGGCCCATGTAATCGAGGCGGTAGTCCGAGTGGACGGTGGTCACTACGGGTAGACCGGTGGCCGAGCGGAGGAGGACCCCCATCATATTGCCCCGGGCGCCGTGGCAGTGGATGATCTGATAGCCGCCCTCCCGAATAAATTTTTTCAGGGTGTGGAAGGTGCGAAACAGGTTATGCCCCGGCAAAACCACGGTGGGAATTCCCAGGGCACGGGCCTCCTCGGTGAAGGGACCCTCTAAAAAGGTCACCATGGTGATCTCTACGCCGGGGGTATTCTTTAAGTTAACCAGCAGAGTGTGGACATGGGTCTTGGCGCCGCCACTGTCGCCGCCCGAGATAAGATGAATGACCTTCATGGGGACCTCCGAAAAAGTACTTGTTTCCCGCGGGGAAGTTGTGGTACAATACAACAAGCGTCTTTCTATATTGTACCACAAAGGCGCAGCCTTTGGTGGTATATGGCAGCATCGGCGTTCCGCCCGCAGGGCGGGAGCCGGCTGCACCCAACACCTTGGTACAAGCTCCGCTTTATGGACATTGTACCATAGATATCCCCGTTACAACAGGGGTAATTTACGTTGCCTGGAGGTACCGCGTCATGGCAGAGAAGAAAAAGATCATTGACGAAAAGGGAAAGCTCTTTGGAAGGATCAACATCATCGACCTGATCGTTTTGGCCCTTATCGCCGTGGTGGTGGTGGTGCTGGGCATGAAGGTGCTCAACCGCACCAGCGGCCTACCTACTGCGGGAGACGGCGTACACCTGAAGTACACCGTGCTGGTGAGCCGCGTCTCCCAGGAGGTATACGACTCCGTTGCCCAGCAGGTAGAGGCCGGGGGGGAGAACAATACCCTCATGGCAAACGGCGATATGCTCACCGGCTGCACCGTAACCTCGATTGCCTCCGTACCCCATAAGGAGGCGGTGGAGAAGGCGGACGGCACTATCGTGCTCAGTGACGAGCCGGGCTATGTGGACGCTGTTTTTGACATTGAGGCGGTCGTCACCAACCGGGTCACTCAGGCCGTGGGTACCCAGGAGGTCCGCATTGGCAAGAGCCACATCGTCAAGACCAAGAGCTACGAGCTTATCAATGGCATCATCCTCACCTGTGAGACGGCGGAGGCGGGCCAATAAGAGCGCGCAGGCAGTCTGAGACGCGGCGGGGGTATTCCCCCGCCGCGTCTATTTCAAAGGAGGTATTTTATGCTGTCCGGCCTGCTTGCCCTGGACGGAAACCTTCTCCTGTGGATACAGGAGTTTGTCCGCGTGGACGTTTTAAACCCCATCGCCGCGTTTTATACCCATCTGGGGGACTCGGGCCTCCTGTGGATCGCCTTGTCTCTGGTCATGCTCTGTTTCAGAAGGACCAGGCGGGCAGGGGTACTGGGGCTGCTCGCGCTGGCTTTGGGGGCCCTCTTTACCAATGTGGTGCTCAAGCACCTGGTAGCCCGCCCCCGGCCCTGGCTGACGGTGGAGGGCCTTCGATTCCTGGTGGTGGAGCCCGATCCCAACTCCTTCCCCTCGGGGCATACCTGCGCCGCCTTCTCGGCCGCGGGGGCCTGGTTTGGGGCCCTGTCAAAGCGCTGGATGGGGATTACGGCCTTGGTGCTGGCGGCGCTGATGGGGCTCTCCCGGCTCTATGTGGGGGTGCATTTTCCCTCCGACGTATTGGCGGGGGCGCTGGTGGGCCTCTTTGCCGCGTGGCTCACCGGGGCGCTCTGGCGAAGGCTGGAGGAGAAGAAGGGGAGAGCGTTGGTATAAAAACAATAAAGGGGGCCGCACCTGTTCGGGTGCGGCCCCTTTTTGCCTTCAATTTTTACTTCAGCTCGACCTTGGCGCCGACCTCTTCGATCTTCTTCTTCAGCTCCTCGGCCTCGTCCTTGCTGACGGCCTCCTTGACGGCCTTGGGGGCAGCCTCGACCAGAGCCTTGGCCTCGGCCAGGCCCAGGCCGGTGATCTCGCGCACGACCTTGATGACCTTGATCTTCTCGGCGC
>DATMXU010000299.1:0-3064 GCA_035562355.1 Pseudoflavonifractor sp. | reverse complement strand
ATATACAGGAGGTAATGAAAATGAGCGACTATGTGATCCTGACCGACAGCTCCGCCGATCTCTCCGCCGAAATGGTGAAGGAACTGGATGTGCGCGTTTTGCCTCTGAGCTTTACCTTGGAGGGAAAAACCTACCACAACTATCCCGATAACCGGGAAATTGCCCCCGAGGAGGTCTACCGCCGGCTGCGGGGGGGCTCCATGTGCACCACCGCCGCCGTCAACATCGCGGATTACACCAGGGAGCTGGAGCCACTTCTCAAGGAGGGGAAGGACGTGCTGATGCTGGTCTTCTCCTCCGGCCTCTCGGCCACCTACCAGTCCGCCCGCGCCGCGGCGGAGGAGCTGGCTGAGCAGTACCCCGAGCGGAAGATCTTTACGGTGGACACCCTGTGCGCCTCTCTGGGGCAGGGCCTTTTGGTATGGCATGTGGTACAGCAAAAGCGCGCGGGCAAGAGCATCGAGGAGGCCCGGGACTGGGCGGAGGCCAACAAACTCAATCTCTGTCACTGGTTCACGGTGGACGACCTCCACTTCCTCAAGCGGGGCGGCCGGGTCAGCGCCGCCACCGCCGTGGTGGGCACCATGCTCCACATCAAGCCCGTCCTCCACGTGGACGACGAGGGCCATCTCATCAGCATGAGCAAAGCCCGCGGCCGCGCCGCCTCCCTCACGGCCCTGGTGGATGAGATGGAGAAAACCGCCATCGATCCCGCCAACCAGACCGTCTTCATCAGCCACGGCGACTGTCTGAAGGAGGCCCAGACCGTGGCCGAGGAGGTCAAGAGACGCTTTGGCGTGAAGACTGTGGTCATCAACTTCGTGGGCCCCGTCATTGGCGCTCACTCCGGCCCCGGTACCATGGCCCTGTTCTTCCTGGGCACCAAACGGTAAGTCATCCCCCATATTTTTAGGAGGCCCCCTCTATGGATCAATGGCTTGAGATATCCATCAACACCACCGACGGCGAGATCGACGCGCTGGCCGACGCGCTCACGATAAACGGCGTGACCGGTCTCGTCCTGGAGAGCGAGGCCGACTTCCGCACCTTCCTGGAGCGCAACCGCCAGTACTGGGACTATGTGGACGAGGATCTCACCGAGCGCATGAGAGGCGTGGCCCGTATCAAGCTCTACGTCACCGATGACGACACGGGCAGGGCGCAGCTCGCCCGGTGGCTGGAGGGGATTGACGCGCCCTACACCGCCGTCAGCCTCCGGGAGGAGGACTGGGCCAACAACTGGAAACAGTTCTATAAGCCCCTTCCGGTGGGCGAACGGCTCTACATCGTCCCCGAGTGGGAGAGGGACACCGCCCCCCTGCCCGAGGGCAAGGTGCCCCTTTATCTAAACCCCGGCCTCATCTTCGGCACGGGGAGCCACGCGTCCACCCAGCTGTGTCTCGAGGGGGTGGAGCGGTACGCCGCCCCCGGCGCCTCGGTTCTGGACTTAGGCTGCGGCAGCGGTATCCTTTCCATCGCCGCCCTCTGCCTGGGGGCGGGGAGGGCCGTGGGAGTGGACATCGACCCCAAGGCGGTGGGTGTGGCCTATGAAAACGCCGCCATGAACGGCATCGGCAAGGACCGTTACACCGTTGCGGCGGGGGACGTGCTCTCCGACAAGCCCCTGGCGGCCAAGTTGGCGGAGGAGCGGTACGGGCTGGTCCTCGCCAACATCGTGGCCGACGTAATCATTTCCCTGGCCACCCAGGTAGATGCCCTGCTGGCCGAGGACGGCGTCTTCCTCTGCTCCGGCATCATCGACACCCGCTCGGGCGAGGTGCGCGCCGCTTTGGAGCGGGCCGGCCTCGCCGTCATTGAGGATTGGGAGCGGACAGGCTGGGTTGCATTCGCTGCGAAAAGAGCATAAAATAGGGGGGATGGCATCCGCCGTCCCCCTTATTTATTAAATTCTGCGTGAGGTTCCTATGGAAAAAGCCACGGTACTGAAATTGAATTTACCTCGGGGCCGCCGGGTGCTGGCGGTGAGCGACGTGCACGGCGACCTGCTCCTCCTACGCCATCTGCTGGAGAAGGCCCGGTTCACTCAGGACGATCTTCTCTTCGTTCTGGGAGACCTGCTGGAAAAAGGGGAGCAGAGCCTCGCCACCCTGCGCTACCTGATGGACCTCTCCAAGCGCTATTCGGTGTACATCCTCAATGGCAACTGCGACGATTTGGTCACCGGCTTTGTGGATGGGCGGGAGGAGCTGCCCGACGCATTTTTCCGCTACTATCTGGGCATTTTCGGCCACCGCTGCACCTTAGTTCAGATGGGTCTGGAGGCGGGGCTGACCGCCGCCGAGATGGAGAATTACCCCCATTTCCGCGCTGTGCTGCGTGAGAGGTTCCAGCCGGAGCTTGATTTTCTGCGGGGCCTTCCGACCATCATCGACACGCCCAACCTCCTCTTCGTCCATGGCGGCATACCGTCGGACGAGGGCCTGGAGACCCTGGACGCCTGGGGCTGCATGAAAAACGACGCCTTCGCCCTCCAGGATTTTCGTCTCTCCAAATGGTGCGTGGCGGGGCATACGCCCACCACCCTGTACCGGCCCGAGGTTCCCTGTGCCAACCCCCTGATCCTGCCGGAGAAAAAACTGGCCAGCATCGACGGCGGCTGCTCCATCAAGGCGGATGGGCAGCTCAATCTTCTCATCCTGCCCGACGCTTACAGCACGGACTTTTCCTTTATCAGCGCCGACGCCCTGCCCACTGTCACCGCGCTGGACGCCCAGGCCCCCTCCCCCGACAGCGTGAATATCCGCTGGGGGCACAACGAGCTGGAGCTGCTGGAGCAGGGGGAGGAATTCTCCCGCTGCTACCATGGCGAGAGCGGGCGGACGGTGGACATTCTCACCGATTACCTCAGCACGGGTAAGGACGGCGTGCTCCGCTGCGCCGACTCCACCGACTATGCCCTAAAGGTCGTTCCGGGTGACACTCTCTCGGTAGTACGGAAGACCTCTCGGGGCCTGCTGGCCAAGCGCCAGGGCGTCACGGGCTGGTATCGGGGTGGATTTAAATAGCAGTACAGTAGATGTATAAATAAAGAGCGTCCGCGGCC
>DATMXU010000298.1:0-11453 GCA_035562355.1 Pseudoflavonifractor sp. | reverse complement strand
ATCCACCACCTCCTAAGGATGCATGCGTTACTAATTGTGTACTTCCTGCCTTTTTCTAAACAGATATTGTATTTATTTTATCAGAACTGCCACATCATTGCAAATTCTTCCTCCGGGTGGTACGCGCGTTCCCGCTCGCTTGCTGCACCGCTTTGAACTGCTCATCAGAAGGGATCGAGGGGTTCCGTTCTGCCGCTTGTATTTTTCTATATCTTGTGTTACTATAAAATTGAACCACTATTTGTTGTTGTTTTCGGCGCACTATGACAACAGGTATGGGACATTTTTTAGAACGCGCAAAGCAAGGGGTGTGCAAACCAATATGCAGGAGATTATCAAGCGAAGCGGGCAGACGGAAACTTATAACCGTGACAAGATTACGAACGCCATACGGAAGGCCTTCGTCAGCACAGGGGTTGATGTGTCGGATGCGGCACTTGAAGCCATCACCGCCGCCGCCGAGGCGCGGATGGCGTCCCTTTCACCGCCAGTTCAGGTAGAGCAGATTCAGGATCTGGTGGAAGAGGCCCTCATGGGGCAAGGCTACTTCGCCCAGAGCAAGAGCTACATTCTTTACCGCAGCGAACGCACCCGCAAGCGGGCACAGCGGGAGAGCCTTTGTGCACCGTTTGCCGAGGGGGGCACGCTGAATTCCATTCTGAGCAAGGTCCAAAAGGACTACCCTCAGGAGATGTACGAGCTCTCCCGGCTGGACGACAAATTTAAGTCTTTTCTAAAGCCGGAGATGAGTGAATCGGCCAGGCGCGCCGCCCTGATTCAGGCCGCCGCCGAACTGACCACCCAGGAGGCGCCCCATTGGGAATTCATCGCCGCTCGGCTTTTGATGCACGACTTCCAGACTCAGTTGGCCCGGAGCCTGGACGAGTTGAACCTCCACAGCTTTTACGAAAAGGTGCGTTACCTCACCGAGCGCGGGCTTTATGGGGATTATATTCTGGCGCATTACTCCAAGGAGGAGCTGGACGCCTGCGCGGCGTATCTGGATGCCGCGCACGATGAAACGCTTACCTACTCGGGGCTTGACTTGCTGCTCCGGCGGTACGTGATTCGCAGTCATCAGGGCCAGCCACTGGAGACGCCGCAGGAGATGTACTTGGGCATCGCCCTCCACCTGGCTATGCTGGAGACGGCAGACCGCCTCGTATGGGTGAAACGGTTTTATGAGATGCTCTCCTCCCTCAAGGTGACCATGGCGACTCCCACCCTCTCCAACGCGAGAAAGCCCTTTTACCAGCTCTCCTCCTGCTTTATCGACACCGTACCCGACAGTCTGACGGGCATCTACCGAAGCATCAACAATTTCGCACAGGTAAGCAAATACGGCGGCGGCATGGGGCTCTACTTCGGCAAGGTGCGGGCCAAGGGGGGCAGTATCCGGGGCTTTGAGGGCGCGGCGGGGGGCGTCATCCGGTGGATTCGCCTGGCCAACGACACCGCCGTGGCGGTGGACCAGCTCGGTATGCGGCAGGGAGCCGTGGCCGTCTATCTCGACGCCTGGCACAAGGACCTGCCGGAGTTTCTGCAGCTGCGCACCAACAACGGCGACGACCGGATGAAGGCCCACGACGTTTTCCCTGCGGTCTGCTATCCGGATCTATTTTGGAAAACGGTCCGGGACAACATTGAGGGCAACTGGTATCTCATGTGCCCCCACGATATCCTCACCGCCAGGGGCTACTGCCTGGAGGACTATTGGGGAGAGGAATGGGAGACTCGCTATCGGGACTGCGTCCGCGACGAGCGCATCGAAAAGCGGGTCATCCCCATCAAGGAATTAGTCAGGCTCATTATCAAGAGCGCGGTAGAGACTGGCACTCCGTTCGCTTTTAACCGCGATACGGTCAACCGGGCCAATCCCAACGGCCAAAAGGGCATGATCTACTGCAGCAATCTCTGCACCGAGATCGCCCAGAACATGAGCGGAATCGAGGAGGTCAGCGAGGAGACCGTCACTGCCGACGGCGACACCGTCATCGTCACCACTACCAAGCCGGGCGACTTTGTGGTCTGCAATCTGGCAAGCTTGTCGCTCGGGCAGATCGACCTGACCGGGGACGAGCTGGAGACACTCACGGGCCACTTGGTCAGGGCGCTGGACAATGTCATCGACCTCAACTTCTTCCCCGTGCCCTACGCCAAGGTGAACAATCTCCGCTACCGCCCCATCGGCCTCGGCGTGAGCGGTTATCACCATATGCTCGCCAAGAACCACATCAGCTGGGAGAGCGAGGAGCACCTCCGCTTTGCCGACGGGGTGTTCGAGCGCATCAACTACGCCGCCATCTCGGCCAGCGCCGACGTGGCCGCTGAGAAGGGGCGGTACGCGCTCTTTGAGGGCAGCGACTGGCAGACCGGCGCGTACTTCCATAAGCGGGGGTACACTGGCGCGCGCTGGCAGGCGCTGGCCGGGAAGGTCGCCGCCCAGGGTCTGCGCAACGGCTGGCTCCTCGCCATCGCGCCCACCAGCAGCACCAGCATCTTAGCCGGGACAACGGCGGGCATCGACCCCGTAATGAACCGATATTTCCTGGAGGAGAAGAAAAACGGCCTTATCCCGCGCGTGGCGCCTGACCTCTCCCCTGAGACCTATTGGTATTACAAGAGTGCCCATCATCTCGACCAGACCTGGTCCATCCGTGCGGCGGGCGTGCGTCAAAAGCACATCGACCAGGCCCAGAGCATGAACCTCTATATCACCAACGACTACACCTTCCGCAAGGTGCTGGAGCTGTACCTTCTGGCCTTCGAGCTGGGGATCAAGACCGTCTACTATGTGCGCAGTAAGAGCCTTGAGGTGGAGCCCTGCGTGGCCTGTTCCTCGTAGCATCACGAATTTAAGGAGCCAAGTATATGGAACTACTCAAACAAAAGCCCCTCTTCAACCCCGACGGGAGCACCGACTTAAGCCAGCGGCGCATGATTGCCGGCGACACCACCAACCTCAACGACTTCAACAACCTCAAATACACCTGGAGCCACGACTGGTACCGCCAGGCCATGAACAACTTCTGGATTCCCGAGGAGGTCAACCTCTCGCCCGACGCGAAGGATTATCCCCGCCTGCCCGCCGCTGAGCGCCGGGCCTATGACAAAATTCTCTCCTTTCTGATTTTCCTGGACAGCATCCAGACCGCCAACCTGCCTGCCGTGGGCGAGTATATCACCGCCAATGAGGTAAACCTCTGCCTCGCCATCCAGACCTATCAGGAGGCCATCCACAGCCAGAGCTACAGCTATATGCTGGACACCATCTGCGAGCCCCAGCAGAGGGACGAGGTGCTCTACCAGTGGAAGAACGACCCCCACCTTCTCCGGCGCAACACCTTCATCGGTGAGGCGTACAACCACTTCTACCGGGAACGCACAGCGGAGAACCTGATGCGCACCGTTGTAGCAAACTATATTCTGGAGGGGATCTACTTCTACAGCGGTTTCATGTTTTTCTATAATCTGGGCCGCAACAACCTCATGCCCGGCTCGGTGCAGGTGATCCGCTACATCAACCGGGACGAGAATACCCATCTCTGGCTTTTCCGCAGCATTTTACTGGAGCTCAAGCAGGAAAACCCCGAGCTCTTCACCCCCGAGAAGGTGGAGTTTTACCGCGCCATGATCCGGGAGGGCTGTGAGCAGGAAATCGCCTGGGGGCATTATGTCATCGGCGACGAGGTGGCAGGGCTCACCAAGGAGATGATCACCGACTATGTGCAGTACCTCGGCAACCTCCGCTGCACCGGTCTTGGGTTCGAGAAACTCTTTGAGGGACATGATGACGAGCCCGAGTCCCTCACATGGGTCAGCCAGTACAGCAACGCCAATACCATCAAAACCGACTTCTTCGAGGCCCGCAGCACCGCCTATGCCAAAAGCGGCGCGCTCGTGGATGATCTGTAACCCCGTCGGTGCCTCCCGCTTATGCAAGGTGGGCTAACCCTTCATGATATAAAGAGCTCCCCGGCTCGACCAATGGTCGAGCCGGGGAGCTCTTTATATCATCTTAAGCCAAAAAGCCGTAGCCCGGAAACTTCTCACCCCCTTTTCAGGAAGGTCCCGGGGGCGACGTCATCACCAGGGAGCCAGTCAAAACGCAAGGCCACGGCCGCATCTTATTTGCGCAGCTCACAAGCACGGCGGATCTCATCCATAAAGCGTTTGGCCCGCTCAGGATCGATGGGGTTTTTCATGTCGCCGTTTTTGATCCAAGTGGCCACGCTCACCCCGTCGAAGTGCCGCATCAACTCGCAGATGTTGTCGCCCGTGGCGCCTCCGCCCAGGAAGATAGGGGTATCCTTCACCCTGGTGCGAGCCCGCCGGACCATCTCAATGCTCTCTGCCACGCTCTTCCCGCTGAGGAAGAGCCCGTCGGCAAAGGCCTCGTTCACGCTCTCCCACGCGGCGTCCTCCACCGGCTTGGCCCCCAATGGCACGCCATGGACCTCATAGACGTCGGCAAAGACCGGGACCTTGGTGCCTAATTTCTTGCGCAACTGGGCGATTTCGCAGCACTGGCCCTCCAGAAGGCCCGCACTGGTCACCTCCACGCCGGTAAAAAGGTGCTCCACCCTCATAAAGTCGGCTCCCACCGCGTCAGCCACCGAAAGGGCCGCCACGCCGTCCCAATTTACCAACACACCCATGATGAGCTCAGGAAAACCGCGGCGCAGCTCCTGCCCGATGACAGACAGATAGGCGATGGCCTCGGGGGGCGCGATCTGCTTGACGGGCATGTCGTTCATATTTTGCAGGATATATCCGTCAAAACCGTTCTCAGCTACCATCTCCGCCTCACGCAGGACCCGGTCGGTGATCTCTCTGATGCCCATGCCCGTATTGCGGTAGCTGCCCGGCAGAGGCTCAGGCTGGATCATACACAGCGCGACTGGGTATTTCTTTCCTCTCAGCATACTTCCTTGCCTCCCGTCAGAAATTCCGCGTACCGCAGCGACTCGCTGTACATCCCTGCCGCGGGGAGGATGCCCCGCTCGGTAACAAAGGCCTTAATGTACTCCGCTCCCACCGGGAGCAGCTCCGGGCAGTCAAAATCAACCTGCTCCAGCTCCCCGGCGGTAAAACCGACTGAACGCATACGCTCCCGCGTGTTGTTGTTGACCAGTTGACGCACATACCCCCGCAGCGGACGCAGGTCCAGCTTGATGAGGGGGGTCAGCACATAGAGCGGGACGCCATAGGCCTTGCAGCCCAGTCCCACAATGTCCGAGCCGGTGGTGTTGTAGGCCGTGCCGTCGGGGTTGAAGGTCTCGGCGCCAAAACAAGCCGCGTCGCACTCTCTGAGATAATACAGCATAGCCGCATCGGGGATAAAGTGGACCTTGAGTCCCGCCGTCAAAGAAGTGGGAACAAAGGCATAGCCGCCGTTGATGATGCGACTCTCGGGGATGAAGACCTCAAGGCCGGGGGCCGCCTCCCCAAGGCGGGCCAGGAAACGGTTGACCGTACTGGAATAGTCGAACACCAGAATACGTTTCATGCCCTTAAAGAGGGGCAGTGCATAGCCGATGAGTTTCTCCACGTTACCGCGGGCGTCGGCGTCGTAGGCGTCCACGGCAGCCTCTACCGCCCGGGCAGCCTCGTCCGCCGGCAGGGCCCGGAGGGTGTGATTTCCCCGTGTCATAAAGTCGATGGCGTTCCCGACGGCGCTGCTCGCCTGCCCGCGGGTGGCCTTGAAGTAATCAGCCACAGCGCGCAGGTCCTCCAGCATAAGCGCGGTATCTCCGCCTCTGTCCCGATGCTCGGCGGCAACCGCCTTGAGCATGGCGCCAATCATGGAGATATGCTTACTGGCCCCCAGCACCCGCTGCAAGATGATATCGTCAAAGTGGTCCCGCTCCCGCTCGGGGAGCAGGGCGCGCACCTTTGCTGCATCCAATGAAAGTCCTCCTTTATTCACAGAAAATCTCCTCCGGTCCGCCTGCTAAAAAGGCCAATACCTCCTCCCGGGTAGGGGAGCCCGCCCGGGCACCCACTGTCCGGATGGACAGGGCGGCCGCCGCTGCGGCATAGCGGGCCGCCTCCTCCACGCTCTGCTCCCGCAGGACACCGCAGAGGAAGGCCGCGTTGAAACAGTCCCCCGCTCCGGTGGTATCGGCTGCCTGCCCGGCCCGGAAGGCCCGGTAGCAGTGGCAGCCGTCGGCGGTATAGATCAGCCCGCCCTTCTCCGCGCAGGTGATCACCAGATACTCCACCCCCAGCGCCAGAATCTGCGGGGCGGCCTCGTCGGTCGTAAGACCGGGCAGGAGGCTCTCCAGCCCCTCCTCGTTGAGGAAGAGCACCGCCGTCTTTTCCAGCACCGGCCTCCAGGAGTCAAAGCCGGCCTTTTCCGCATGGGACTCATAGTCCAGGGAGAGGCGGGTCCCGCTGCCGGCGAGGCAATCAGTCACATAGCCGGCCAAAGTGCGATCCATGGAGTTGATGTGGACATATTTGGCCTGCCGGAGGTAGTTGGCCGGCACCTGCTCAACGGTGGGGTTTGCCAGGGGAGTCACGACCGCGGTGAGGCTCTTCTCCCCTGTGAGGTCGATGTGGACCACGCAGTAAAAGGTCTGTCCCCCCGAGACCACAGTGAGCCCCGTGGTGTCGATACCGCGCGACCGGTAGTCCTTTAGCGCCAGCGTTCCGTATTCGTCGTCGCCTACCACCGTAACAATTCCGCAGGGGACCCCGTAGTTTGCCACACCTGCGCAGAAGTTGCCGATCATGCCGCCGGGCAGCTTTCCGATTTCCCGCGCCCGGACCTTCTCTCCCCGCCGGGGGGGATGGGCGGCTTGGAGATAAATATCAACATCGGATTCACCAACTCCAATGACTTCCAACATAGGAGAACTCCCTTTCTCATCGACTTGGCGCGGGACGCCTGGTACACCGACCGGACGCCCCGCACCTTTTAGAGCCTATTTATCCCTTGGGATAGAGGACCTTATGAATTATTTCGTCGTTCATGTTGTCCTTGGTCGCGACCACCACGTCGGGGGCAACCGTCTTGGGGACGTCCTCACCGTTGATGGCCTTGATGGCGTACTCAATGCCCATCTTACCCATCTCATACGGCTGCTGTACGACCAGAGCAGAGATGGTACCGTCCTCCAGCAGCTTGATTTCATCGGCGTCGGCATCGAAGGCGACAATCTTGATATCGCCCGACTTGCCCTTGTTGATGACGGCCTGTGCCACGCCCAGAGCGCCGCGGTTAAAGGTTGCAAAAATACCCTTGAGCTCAGGGTTGCCGATGATGACGTTTTCCGTGGCGGTCATGGCCTCGGCCTGGTCGAGACAGTGCTGCTGCGGCAGGACCTTGATGCCGTCAACCGTAGCGGCATGCTCTTCCGCGCCTTGCCCGCGCTTATCGTTGGAGGGGATGCCGGCGAGCGCATTGACAACGACGATTTCACCGCTGCCGCCGATGGCCTCCACCAGCTTTTCCATCGCCATTTTACCGCCCGCCACGTTATCGGTGGCAATGAAGGAGGTGTATTTCTCGGTTGTGACGGGCGAGTCGATTATGATCACCGGGATCCCAGCATCCATGGCTTTCTCCACCGGAGCGGATAGCGCGTCGCTGTCGAGAGGCGTCAGAAGGATAGCGTCCACCTTGCTGTTGATCAGGTTCTCCACCAGAGATACCTGGCCCTGGATATCGTTATTGTCGGCGGGGCCTGTAAAGACCAGCTTGCCTCCAACCGCATCGACGGCCTTCTGCGCACCGTCCTTGAGGGTCAGCCAGTAGTCGCTGTTGGTGGACATGACCACCAGGCCAAAGGTCAGCTCTTTTTCACCCGAGCCTGTTGGGGCTGGGTCCTTTCCGTCGTTCCCTTGGGTGGGGGCTGTGCAGGCGGCCAAGGATAGTGCCAGAGTCGCGGCCAGAACCAGAGAAAGCAGTCTTTTCATGTATATTTCCTCCCGTTTTATTTTAATGGGGTTATGCGATCCATTAGGAAACGGCTATTCCTTCTGCTTGGGCCTTTTCAGCGACCATTTCTGGAAGAACAGGGCGGGCCCATTGTTGCCGCGCTGCATGATGTCCAGATAGACGGCCGCGATCAAAATGAAACCGATGGCGCTCTGCTGGAAGAAGGTATTAACATGCAGGAGCGTGAAACCGTTGGTCAGAATGCTCATGATGAATGCGCCCACGATAGCGCCCCAGATGGTGCCTACGCCGCCCAGCATACTGGCGCCGCCTATTACCGATGCGGCAATTGCGTTGGATTCATAGCCTGTCGCCGCAGTGGGCTGTGCGGCCGAAAGCCGGCCCATCAGTAATATACCCGCGACTGCGGCCAGGATGCCGGAGAGCATGTAGATCCGTCTGGTGCGGGCGCCCACGTCGATGCCTGCCAGCCGGGTGGCCTCGTTGTTGCTGCCAAGCGCGTATACCTGACGCCCAAAAATAGTCTTGGAGAGAAACACCTGGAAAATGACCGCGAGAATTGCCAGAATCAAAACAGGTGCGGAAAGGAAGAGCACCGTGCCTTTCCCGAACCAATTGATGGATTCCGGCAGCGAAGAGACGGGGAGGCCCCCGGTGATGATGAGAGCAGCGCCCCGCAGGATACCGGACATACCCAGCGTTGCGATGAAGGGGGGTAGTTTCATCTTAGTTACCACAAAGCCATTGAGATAGCCCACCACCGCGCCGATCACCAGCGCCGCGATGAGACATAGCGCAATCGGAAGCCCCGCCTTGAGCATCATGGCGGAGATGACCATAGAGAAGGCAAGCGTCGCGCCAACTGTCAGGTCGATTCCGCCTGTGATGATGACCAGCAGCTCACCGATGGTCAAAACGCCGATTACGGCTGTCTGTTTGGCGACGGTTTCCAGGTTATCCGGAGTCAGAAAGTAAGGGCTCGCAAACGACATAATGATGGCTAGTCCGGCCAATATAAACAGTGGACCGTATTTTTTGAACATAGTGAAACAATCCCTCCCTTAAATATCACGGATAAGCTCAGACGCGCACTTCCTTGGTGGCCAGGCGCATCACGGCGACCTGATCCGCATCCTCCGCTGCAAGCTCTCCGGTAATGGTTCCGTTGGACATCACCATGATCCGGTCACTCATTCCCAGCACCTCGGGCAGATCGGAGGAGATCATGATGACCGCCTTTCCCATCGCGGCCAGACGGTTGATGAGCAGATAGATTTCGCGTTTCGCTCCCACGTCGATGCCCCGGGTCGGCTCGTCAAGAATAATGACCTCCGCCTCGGTACACAGCCACCGCGCGAGCAACGCCTTCTGCTGATTCCCGCCGCTGAGCGTGGCAATATCGGTCCCAACATTCGGCGTTTTGATCTTCAGCTCCTGCACATATTCTTGGGCGGCCCGCTCCTCCTTGGAGCGCGTCAAAAAGCCAATGGTTGCATACTTCGCAAGGGAGGACAGGGTAATGTTCTCCCCCACCGACATCCCGGCAATGATGCCCATGTGCTTGCGGTCCTCGGCGACAAAGGCAAGGCCCAGCTCCACCGCCTTTTGCGGTGAGGAAATTCGGGTCCGCTTTCCCTTGATGTAGATCTCGCCGGTAATGCCGCCGTCAGCGCCAAACAGGGCGCGCATCAGCTCGGTGCGCCCCGCGCCCATCAGCCCCGAAAAGCCGAGTACCTCTCCCCGATGAACGCGGAAGGAGCAGTCCCTCAGTACGCCCGGACGGGAGATACGCTCCGCTCGAAGGAGCTCCTCGCCGGGCCGGCATCTTTCTTTCGGAAACAGTTCGCCGATTTCACGGCCAACCATCATGCTGATGAGGTCATCCCGTGAGGTGCTCTTGGCCGGGACCGTGTCAATGTAGGTGCCGTCGCGCATGACGAACACCCGGTCGCCGATCTCCTGTACTTCCTGTAGGCGGTGGGAGATATAGAGGATCGAAACTCCGGCCTCAGTCAGCTTTCGAATCTGCCGAAACAGCTCCTCGGTCTCCTGGTTGGTGATGGCTGTGGTGGGCTCGTCCATAATCACCACGTCGGCCTTTGCCGCCAGGGCTCTGGAAATCTCAACCATCTGGCTCTGTGCCATGCTCAGATCCCGCACCGGCGTACGGGGATCGATACGGAGATTCATCTCCCCCAAAATCTCCCGCGTCTTTTCATAGAGGGCCTTGTAGTCCAAAAAACCGCCTGGCTTGCGCGGCTCGCGACCCAGGAAAATGTTTTCCGCCACCGATATATCCGGCACAAGATTGAGTTCCTGGTAGATCATGTAGATCCCACAGGCCTCTGCGTCGCGGGTGCTGTGCAGTTCCACTTTGTTCCCCTTGTAGTAGATCTCGCCTGCATCCGCGCTGTACACACCGGCCAGCACCTTCATAAGAGTGGATTTCCCCGCGCCATTTTCCCCCAGCAGGATCAGTACCTCACCCGGCAATAGATTCAGCGAAACATGGTCCAGCGCATTGACGCCCGGGAACGACTTGCAGATGTCCCGCATTTCAATTTTGTATTCCATCTCGTAAGCGCCTCCCATAGCAGTGATCACTCTACCGAGATTCTCTCCTCATTTTGAAATGGAATCCACGGCTGAGCGTCCTGATCGATCAAATCCTTTTTCCACTCCACCAAGAAGAAATACGTCGACTCTCCCTCCAGCGTAAAGGCGGGAGAATGCCAGGTCCCCCTGTTCAGAATGACCGCTTGCCCCGCTTTCAGCAGGAATACCTTTGTGGTATCCGCGTTGGGCCGGGCATACCCATCACCCAGGTGAATCGGCAGATCGACCGCCATAACGAGATTTTCTGTCGTAGTCCACAGCAACTCCTCCCGGCTGACATGCCGCTCAAGCGCCTCCAGCTCTTCTGGCACTCTCTCGCAGTGCACGATGCCAACCCCAAGAGGGGCGTCCGGCAGCATGAAGTCAACCGGAGAAAAACAGACCCACCCCGGCCCCGACTTGGTGCAGGGGTGATCCAAGTGCTCAATCACACGCCCGTATGGGGCAAAGCTCTCTGCCGTCAGTTGCTGTATTGCAAGCGATTTCATTTCAATTCCTCCCATTTGTTCGATTTACTGCACAAATTCTTCCACGGTCCGCCGCCCGACATAGTGGTGCTGCTCGTTAAAGAGATTAATATCCCCAATTTCGACCAGCTTTCGCATGGTCTCCTCCAGAATCTCCAGGCTGGGACAGAGCCAGAAGGTAAAGTAGCGCCATTCGCAGGACCAGCTGCAGTCAAAATTTCCAAAGGTTTGAACTCCCTTGGCCTGCGCCTCTTCGTTTATCACACGCAGCTTTTCCATAAAAGCCCGCTTTACCGCCTCATCCGCCCGGAACCAGCTGTCCGTCGCCTTCCAAAACGCCACAAATCCCAAGGGCTGCTCTTCCATCGCCTATCCCCCCCGATTGTTTTATATTGTTTTAATGTGTTCTATTAATCGATCATTGTAAACGTATGATACGTCTTGGGCAAGTTCTTGTCAATAGG
>DATMXU010000297.1:0-13796 GCA_035562355.1 Pseudoflavonifractor sp. | reverse complement strand
GTGTGGGCGCTTTGATCTTTGGGCCAGAGCCTTAAAGCCGCCGGAAGTAAATCCCGGCGGTTTGTGTGAAATGATGCCTTCCCCGCGAAAGCGGTGCCTTTCACGGGGAAGACAACAAAAAAATCCGGATTTCTCCGGATTTGACGTATAAAAAGGATTGACTTCCATTGATATACATGATATACTAAAACGCTTTCATGTGCCGAATGTGCGGAATTAGATTCTCCCCCATCCTGGGTACAGGATACCATAAGGGGAGGCCCCGCGCAAGAGGGAAGGGGAATATAAAAACAACTCTGTCGGGTGTATCGCGACGGAGAAAGAAGGCCCCTTTGTTGGTTTTAACGAAAAAGAGCGGGAAAAGCGGCGCAAAAGCCCTGGAAAAGAGGGACGAAATCGCCGCAGTATCAGAAAACGAGGTGTTATTTCTACGATGATGGTCAAGGACGTGTACTACGGTAAGACCCTGCGCAAGAGCTACGCCCGTCACGAGGAGATCCTGGAGATGCCCAACCTGCTGGAGGTTCAGAAGAGCTCCTACCGGTGGTTTTTGGACAAGGGTCTCCGGGAGGTCTTCAAGGACGTGGCCTCCATCACCGACTATGCGGGCAACCTGGAGCTGAGCTTTATCGACTACTCCATGGACGAGCCGCCCAAGTACTCGGTAGAGGAGTGCAAAGCCCGGGACGCCACCTACGCCGCCCCCATCAAGGTACGGGTGCGCCTGCGCAACAAGGAGACCGAGGAGATCAAGGAGCAGGAGATCTTCATGGGCGATTTCCCGCTCATGACCAAGGCCGGCACCTTCGTCATCAACGGCGCCGAGCGCGTCATTGTCTCCCAGATCGTCCGTTCCCCCGGCATCTACTATGCCCGCAACGAGGATAAGGCGGGGGGCGTCACCTTCGCCACCACCGTCATCCCCTACCGGGGCGCCTGGCTGGAGTATGAGACCGACCTCTCCGACCTCTTCTATGTCCGCATCGATAAGAACCGCAAGCTGCCCATCACCAGCTTTATCCGCGCCGTGGGGCCCCGGACCGACGCCGAGATCCTGGAGGTCTTCGGTGAGGACCCCCGTATCGTGGCGACTCTGGAGAAGGACACCTGCAAGACCTACGAGGAGGCCCTGCTGGAGGTCTACCGCAAGCTCCGCCCCGGCGAGCCGCCCACGGTGGATTCGGCCGAAAATCTCTTGAACGCCCTCTTCTTCGACCCCCGGCGGTACGACCTCAGCACCGTGGGCCGCTATAAGTTCAATAAAAAGCTTGCCCTGTGGCACCGCCTGACGGGCCACAAGCTGGCCCTGCCCGTGGCCGACCCCATGACCGGCGAGGTCATCGCCGAGGAGGGGGAGATCCTCTCCCGCGAGCGCGCCCGCGAGCTGGACGGCCGGGGCGTCAACGAGGTCTCCCTCCTGGTGGAGGAGCGGGTGGTCAAGGCCTTCTCCAACGGCATGGTGGAGATGCGCCCCTTCGTCTCCTTCGACCCCGAGGAGTGCGGCATCACCGAGCGGGTGCGCTTTGGCCTGCTGCGCGATTTGCTTGAGCAGTACGCCGGCGACGAGGACGGCCTGAAGGACGCCCTCCGGGAGCGGGTGGACGACCTTGTCCCCAAGCACATCACGGTGGACGATATGCTCGCCTCCGTCAACTACCTAAACGGTCTCGCCTACGGCATCGGCATCGACGACGATATCGACCACCTGGGCAACCGCCGCCTGCGCTGCGTGGGCGAGCTGCTGCAAAACCAGTTCCGCATCGGCTTTAGCCGTATGGAACGGGTCATCCGCGAGCGCATGACCATCCAGGACCTGGACATCGTCACGCCCCAGAGCCTCATCAATATCCGGCCCGTCACGGCCTCCATCAAGGAGTTTTTCGGCTCCTCCCCCCTGAGCCAGTTCATGGACCAGACCAACCCCCTGGCCGAGCTGACCCACAAGCGCCGCATGTCGGCCCTGGGCCCCGGCGGCCTCTCCCGTGACCGCGCCTCCTTCGACGTCCGCGACGTGCACTACAGCCACTACGGCCGCCTGTGCCCCATCGAGACGCCGGAGGGACCCAACATCGGCCTTATCTCCTACATGGCGTCCTATGCCCGGGTGAACCGCTACGGGTTCATCGAGGCCCCCTACCGCAAGGTGGACAGCAAGACCGGCTGCCTCACCGACGTCATCGAGTATATGACGGCCGACATCGAGGACGAGTACATCATCGCCCAGGCCACCGAGCCTGTGGATGAGAACGGCCACCTCGTCCGCGACCGTATCACCTGCCGCCACCGCAACGAGATCATCGAGGTGGACCGGGAGAACGTGGACTATATCGACGTGTCCCCCAAGATGATGGTGTCCATCGCCACGGCCATGATCCCCTTCCTGGAGAACGACGACGCCAACCGCGCCCTCATGGGCGCCAACATGCAGCGCCAGGCCGTGCCCCTCCTGACCACCGAGGCTCCAATCGTGGCCACCGGCCAGGAGCACAAGAACTGCATCGACTCCGAGGTGGCCCTGCTGGCCGAGGACGACGGCGAGATCAAGCGGGTGAGCGCCGACTATATCTCGGTGCGGTACAGCGACGGGCACGTGGTGGACCATAGGCTCACCAAGTTCCTCCGCTCCAACCACGGCACCTGCATCAACCAGCGGCCCATCGCCACCGTGGGACAGAAGGTCGCGAAGGGGGAGGTCATT
This sequence comes from Pseudoflavonifractor sp., assembly GCA_035562355.1. Lineage (GTDB taxonomy): Bacteria > Bacillota > Clostridia > Oscillospirales > Oscillospiraceae > Pseudoflavonifractor. The sequence continues at coordinate 11,098 of DATMXU010000297.1, read as the reverse complement.
GCCGACGGCCCCTCCACCTCTCAGGGCGAGATCGCCCTGGGCAAGAACATCCTCATGGGCTTTATGACCTGGGAGGGCTACAACTACGAGGACGCCATCCTCCTCAACGAGCGCATGGTGAAGGACGACGTATTTACCTCCATCCACGTGGAGGAGTACGAGACCGAGGCCCGGGACACCAAGCTGGGCCCCGAGGAGATCACCCGCGATATCCCTAACGTGGGCGAGGACGCCCTGAAGGACCTGGACGAGCGCGGCATCATCCGCGTGGGCGCCGAGGTCCGCTCCGGCGACATTCTGGTGGGCAAGGTCACTCCCAAGGGCGAGACCGACCTCACCGCCGAGGAGCGCCTCCTGCGCGCCATCTTCGGCGAGAAGGCCCGCGAGGTCCGCGACACCTCCCTCAAGGTGCCCCACGGCGAGAGCGGCATCATCGTGGACGTGAAGGTCTTTACCCGGGAAAACGGCGACGAGCTCTCTCCCGGCGTGAACATGGTGGTACGCGTCTACATCGCTCAGAAACGTAAGATCAGCGTGGGCGACAAGATGGCCGGACGCCACGGCAACAAGGGCGTCGTATCCCGCATCCTGCCCCAGGAGGATATGCCCTTCCTGCCCGACGGCACCCCCCTGGACATCGTATTGAACCCCCTGGGCGTGCCCTCCCGTATGAACATCGGCCAAGTGCTGGAGGTCCACTTGGGCTATGCCGCCAAGGCCCTGGGCTGGAAGGTGGCCACCCCCATCTTCAACGGCGCCAACGAGCCCGAGATCGAGGCCACTCTGGAGCTGGCCGGCTATGAGAAGGACGGCAAGAGCTGGCTCTACGACGGCCGCACCGGCGAGCGGTTCGATAACCGCGTCACCGTGGGCTACGTCTACTTCCTCAAGCTCCACCACCTGGTGGACGACAAGATCCACGCCCGTTCCACCGGCCCCTACTCCCTGGTCACCCAGCAGCCTCTGGGCGGCAAGGCCCAGTTCGGCGGCCAGCGCTTTGGCGAGATGGAGGTCTGGGCTCTGGAGGCCTACGGCGCGGCTTACACCCTCCAGGAGATCCTCACCGTCAAGTCGGATGACGTGACGGGCCGCGTGCGCACCTACGAGGCCATCGTCAAGGGCCACAACGTGCCCAAGCCCGGCGTGCCCGAGTCCTTCAAGGTGCTGGTGAAGGAGCTCCAGTCCCTGTGCCTTGACATCAAGGTGCTCGACGCTGCCGGCGCCGAGATCGAGCTGAAGGACGAGGACGAGGACAACTTCCAGCCCGACCGCATCCGGGACGACGGCTTTGGCCTGGACGCCGCGGGCGAGAGCGAGTTTGCCGCCGCGGGCTTTACCCTCAAGGAGGACAGCGACGACGACGACCTGCTCGCCTCCGACGGCGAGGAAGAGTTCAGCGACGAGGACGACGTAGACGAGCTGGACCTGGATTTGGACTAAGGAAAGGGAGGACGAGAATATATGAGTTACGCTGAGTTTGACGCCATCCGTATCGGCATCGCCTCCCCGGAGCAGATCCGAGATTGGTCCTACGGAGAGGTTAAAAAGCCCGAGACCATCAACTACCGCACCCTCAAGCCCGAGCGGGACGGACTGTTCTGCGAGCGCATCTTCGGGCCCACCAAGGACTGGGAGTGCCACTGCGGCAAGTACAAGAAGATCCGCTACAAGGGCAAGATCTGCGACCGCTGCGGCGTGGAGGTCACCCGGGCCAAGGTGCGCCGGGAGCGCATGGGCCACATCGAGCTGGCCGCCCCCGTGAGCCACATCTGGTACTTCAAGGGCATCCCCTCCCGCATGGGGCTGCTCCTCGATATCAGCCCCCGCATTCTGGAGAAGGTACTCTACTTCGCCAGCTATATCGTCACCGACCCCGGTTTCTCCCCTCTGGCCAAGAACCAGATCCTCTCCGAGAAGGAGTACCGCGACATGCGGGAGAAGTACGAGGACGACTTTGACGCCGGTATGGGCGCCGAGGCCGTGAAGAAACTGCTGGACGACATCAACCTCGACGAGCTCTCCGAGCAGCTGCGCGCCGAGCTGAAGGACGCGTCGGGCCAGAAGAAGGCCCGCATCGTCAAGCGCCTGGAGGTGGTGGATGCCTTCCGCCTCTCGGGCAACAAGCCCTCCTGGATGATCATCGACGTGCTGCCCGTCATCCCACCCGAGCTGCGCCCCATGGTCCAGCTGGACGGCGGCCGTTTCGCCACCAGCGACTTAAACGACCTCTACCGCCGGGTCATCAACCGGAATAACCGCTTAAAGCGCCTCATCCAGCTCAACGCGCCCGACATCATCGTGCGCAACGAGAAACGGATGCTGCAGGAGGCGGTGGACGCCCTCATCGACAACGGCCGCCGCGGCCGGGCCGTCACCGGGGCCAACAACCGCGCCCTCAAGAGCCTGTCCGACATGCTCAAGGGCAAGCAGGGCCGTTTCCGCCAGAACCTCCTCGGCAAGCGCGTGGACTACTCGGGCCGCTCGGTCATCGTGGTCGGCCCCGAGATGAAGATCTATCAGTGCGGCCTTCCCAAGGAGATGGCCATCGAGCTCTTCCGGCCCTTCGTCATGAAGAAACTCGTCGAGAACGGCGTGGCCAACAACATCAAGAGCGCCAAGAAGATGGTGGACAAGGGCAAGGCCGAGGTGTGGGACGCCCTGGAGTTCGTCATTAAGGAGCACCCCGTCATGCTCAACCGCGCCCCCACGCTTCACCGGCTGGGCATCCAGGCCTTCGAGCCCATACTGGTCGAGGGCCGGGCCATCAAGCTTCACCCCCTGGTATGTACCGCCTTCAACGCCGACTTCGACGGCGACCAGATGGCCGTCCACGTGCCCCTCTCCGCCGAGGCCCAGACCGAGGCGCGGGTGCTCATGCTCTCGGCAAACAACCTCCTGCGTCCCCAGGATGGCGGCCCCGTCACCGTGCCCACCCAGGACATGGTGCTCGGCTCCTACTACCTCACCTACGAGCGCTATCCCGACCACGGCGAGGAAGTCACATTTGACGACTGCTCCGCCGTCCGCGCCGCACTCGCCGCCGGCAGCCTCACTGAGGACGACTATATCTGGATCAGGAACCCCGACAGCCTGGACGATATCCCCACCTACGCGGGCCTTGCCGCCCAGACCCCCGAGGGCGAACTGCCCAAGGAGACACTCCACGCCTTCTCCAACGACAACGAGGCCCGTCTGGCCTACGACGAGGGCGAGCTGGAGCTCCACGTGCCCATTCTGGTCCGCCGCAGTATTTCGGTGGACGGTGCGGAAGAAAGCAAGTTGGTCCGCACCACTGTGGGCCGTTTGATCTTCAACGACGGCATTCCCCAGGACCTGGGCTTTGTGGATCGGGAGAACCCCGAGACCATGTTCGACCCAGAGATCAACTTCGTCACCGGCAAAAAGCAGCTGGGCAAGATCATCGACAAGTGTATCGTCAAGTACGGCTTTAACCGCTCAGCCGATGTGCTGGACACCATCAAGGCCCGGGGCTATAAGTTCTCCACCCGGGGCGCGCTCACCGTCTCCATCAGCGATATGACGGTGCCCGAGGAGAAGAATGCCCTCATCTCGGCCAGCGAGCAGGAGATCGTCAAGATCGAGCGGCAGTACAAGCGCGGGTTCCTCACCAACGACGAGCGGTACCGCCTGGCCGTCGCTACCTGGGAGAAGACCACCAAGGAAGTCACCGACGCCCTGATGAAGGGCTTGGACCGCTACAACCCCATCTGGATGATGGCCGACTCCGGCGCCCGTGGCTCCTCCGCCCAGATCCGCCAGCTGGCCGGTATGCGCGGCCTGATGGCCGACACCTCGGGCCGTACCATCGAGATCCCCATCAAGTCCAACTTCCGCGAGGGCCTGACCGTCCTGGAGTACTTCACCTCTTCCCGAGGCGCCCGAAAGGGCATGGCCGATACCGCCCTGCGCACCGCCGACTCGGGCTACCTGACCCGCCGCCTGGTGGACGTGTCCCAGGAGGTCATCATCCGCGAGCGCGACTGCGGCACCCACGACGGCATTCTGGTCTCCGAGATCGTGGAGAACGGCCAGGTCATCGAGACCTTCGGCGAGCGTCTGAAGGGCCGCTACCCCGTGAAGGATATTCTCGACCCCGCCACTGGCGAGGTGCTGGTCAGCCACGAGCGCATGCTGGTGGCCGAGGACGCCGAGCTCCTGGAGCGCCACGGCGTCAAAGAGGTGCTCATCCGCAGCGTCCTCACCTGTGATGCGAGGAGCGGCGTGTGCTCCAAGTGCTACGGCGTCAACCTGGCCATCGGCGAGACCGTGGGCGCGGGCGAGGCGGTAGGTATCATCGCCGCCCAGTCCATCGGCGAGCCGGGCACCCAGCTCACCATGCGTACCTTCCACACCGGCGGCGTGGCCGGCGGCGACATCACCCAGGGTCTGCCCCGCGTCGAGGAGCTCTTCGAGGCCCGCAAGCCCAAGAAGATGGCTCAGCTGGCCGAGATCGGCGGCAAGGTCACTGTAGAGGAGGCCAAGCGGGGCGGCATGTGCAGCGTCAGCATCACCGCGACCGACGGCGAGGTGGTCACCTATGCCCTGCCCTACAGCGCTGGCATCCGCGTGAAGGACGGGGACACCGTGGAGAAGGGCGTGGAGATCACCGACGGCGCCCTCTATCCCCAGGACGTGCTGCGCATCCGCGGCGTGTCTGCGGTCCACAACTACCTCATTCAAGAGGTTCAGAAACCCTACCGCCAGCAGGGCGTTGACATCAACGACAAGCACATCGAGGTCATCTGCCGCCAGATGATGCGCAAGGTCCGCGTGGAGGAAACGGGGGACTCTGGTCTTCTCTCCGGCTCCACCGTGGATATCATCGAGTTCAAGGATGCCGTCAAGGCCATCCAGGCGCGCATCGACGCTGGCGAGACCAACGACGGCCTGGAGCTCCGGCTGCCCACCTGCACCCGCCTCCTCATGGGCATCACCAAGGCGAGCCTTGCCACCGAGAGTTTCCTGTCCGCCGCCTCCTTCCAGGAGACCACCAAGGTCCTCACCGAGGCCGCCATCAAGGGCAAGGTGGACCACCTGCTGGGCCTGAAGGAGAACGTCATCATCGGCAAGCTCATCCCCGCCGGGTCGGGCCTATCCCAATACCGGCAGTACGACGAGGTGGAGGAGAGTCAGGGCGAATCCGATACCAGCTCCCACGCCACCCAGGAGCTCATGCGCTCCTCGTTCTGAGCCCCTTCCTTATAATAAGGCAAAAAGTATGCCCGGGCCGGTGTCACACCCGGCTTGGGCACACTTTTTATACTTGACTATCCATCGCCATTATGCTATAATCTCAAATTGCGCAGGTGTGCCTGCCGAACGGAGAGACGGGGGTAGAAAAGCCCGCTTTTCGTTGCAGTCCAAGAGAAGGAGGCATGCTGAATGTTATCCGAGCTGAAGGGCGGCGCCAAGGTTGTCGGCGTCAAGCAGACCCAGCGGGCGCTGGCCGATGGAAAAGTCCGGCTGGTCTTTCTGGCCGAGGACGCGGACCCCAGGGTCACCGACCCGGTGGAGGCACTGTGCAGGGAAAAGAGTGTGCCCACTCAGCGCGTCCCCCACATGAAGGACCTGGGCTCCGCCTGCGGCATCGCCGTGGGAAGCGCGGTTGCCGCGCTGCTTAACTAGATTTTGACGAATAATGCTTGCATTATCTCGTTAAAATATACTTTATCATCATTTGAGAAAGGAGGAAAACCATGCCTACGTTCAATCAGCTCGTTCGCAAGGGCCGTGAGAAGGTGACCTATAAGTCCGCCTCTCCCGCCATGCAGCACGGCCTGAACACCCTCTCCAACCGCGAGACCGACCTGCCTTCTCCTCAGAAGCGCGGCGTCTGCACCGCAGTGCGTACCTCCACCCCCAAGAAGCCCAACTCGGCCCTCCGTAAGATCGCCCGTGTGAAGCTCACCAACGGCTACGAGGTCACCGCCTATATCCCCGGTGTGGGCCACAACCTGCAGGAGCACTCCGTCGTCATGATCCGCGGCGGCCGCGTGAAGGACCTTCCCGGCGTGCGCTACCACATCATCCGCGGTACGCTCGACGCCCAGGGTGTCGCCAACCGGAAGCAGGCCCGCTCCAAGTATGGCGCGAAGCGTCCCAAGGCCGGCAAGAAGTAATTTCATTACTTCATTTTTCCCAAGCATTCAAACAAGTATTTTGCGCTTATTGGCGCAAGGCAGTTGCCCTTGCGATAAGCGTTTATCCATATGGGTAAGCGTTTTCTTGTGAGGCACTGGGACAAGCAGGCACTTGTCTTTACACGGAGTCCGCATCAAGGCGGGTTTCGAGTACCTATGAAATCATTCCTATATGAAGGAGGGAAGCAAAGTGCCCAGAAGAGGAAACGTACCCAAGCGGGAGGTTTTGCCCGACCCGCTGTATAACTCCGTACTGGTTACCAAGCTCGTAAACAGCATCATGCTCGACGGCAAGAAGGGCGTGGCCCAGAAGGTCGTGTACGGCGCGTTTGACATCATCAAGGAGAAGACCGACAAGGAACCCCTTGACGTGTTTACCACCGCCATTGAAAATATCATGCCTTCTCTGGAGGTCAAGGCCCGCCGCGTCGGCGGCGCCACCTACCAGGTGCCTATCGAGGTGCGCCCCGAGCGCCGTCAGACCCTCGGTCTGCGCTGGCTGACCAATTACGCCCGCAACCGCAGCGAGAAGACTATGCGCGAGCGCTTGGCCGGCGAGCTGATGGATGCCGCCAATAACCTCGGCTCCGCGGTAAAGAAGCGCGAGGATACCCACAAGATGGCCGAGTCCAACAAGGCCTTCGCGCATTACCGCTGGTAATTTAAGGAGTTAAAGTATGCCTAGAAAAGTAACCCTGGAGAATACCCGTAACATCGGCATCATGGCCCATATCGACGCGGGCAAGACGACGACGACCGAGCGTATTCTCTTCTATACCGGCGTCAACTACAAGCTGGGCGAGACCCATGATGGTACCGCCACCATGGACTGGATGGCCCAGGAGCAGGAGCGCGGTATCACCATCACCTCGGCTGCCACCACCTGCTACTGGAAGGGCACCAAGGATCAGTTCCCCCAGACCCGCATCAACATCATCGACACCCCGGGCCACGTGGACTTCACCGTCGAGGTGGAGCGTTCCCTGCGCGTGCTGGACGGGTCGGTGACCGTGATGTGCGCCAAGGGCGGCGTGGAGCCCCAGTCCGAGACCGTCTGGCGTCAGGCCGACCACTACAAGGTCCCCCGCATGATCTACGTCAACAAGATGGATATCATGGGGGCCGACTTCTACCATGTGCTGGACATGATCCATGACCGGCTCAAGTGTAACGCCGTGCCCATCCAGATCCCCATCGGCAGCGAGGACACCTTCAAGGGGATCATCGACCTGGTGGAGATGGACGCCGATATCTACTATGACGACATGGGCAAGGACATGCGCGTGGAGGAGATTCCCGCCGACATGCTGGAGCTCGCCCAGGAGTACCGCACCAAGCTGATCGACGCCGTGTCCTACCTGGACGACGAGATCATGGAGCTGGCCCTGGAGGAGCAGCCCATTCCCGAGGAGCTTATCCGCAAGGCCATCCGCAAGGGGACCATCGAGAACAAGATCATCCCCGTGGTCTGCGGCACCTCCTATCGCAATAAGGGCGTGCAGAAGCTGCTGGACGCCATCGTGGACTATATGCCCTCCCCCATCGACATCCCCCCCATCAAGGGCATCAATCCCGACACCGAGGAGGAGGACGAGCGCCCCTCCAAGGACGACGCCCCCTTTTCCGCGCTGGCCTTCAAGATCGCCACCGACCCCTTTGTGGGCCGTCTGAGCTTTGTGCGCGTGTACTCCGGTACCCTCAATACCGGCACCGCCGTGCTCAACTCCACCAAGAAACAGCGTGAGCGGATCGGCCGCATCCTCCAGATGCACGCCAATCACCGTGAGGACATCGAGACCGTCTACTCCGGCGACATCGCCGCCGTCATCGGGCTCAAGAACTCCACCACCGGCGACACCCTGTGCGACGAAAAGCACCCCATCATCCTTGAGTCCATGGATTTCCCCGAGCCTGTCATCCGCGTCGCCATCGAGCCCAAGACCAAGGCTGGGCAGGAGAAGATGGGCATTGCGCTGATGAAACTGGCCGAGGAGGACCCCACCTTCCGCACCTGGACCGACGAGGAGACAGGACAGACTATCATCGCCGGCATGGGCGAGCTGCATTTGGAGATCATCGTGGACCGCCTGCTGCGCGAGTACAAGGTGGAGGCCAACGTGGGTGCGCCCCAGGTCGCCTACAAAGAGACCATCAAGAAGAGCGTGGAGCAGGACACCAAGTACGCCCGTCAGTCCGGCGGCAAGGGCCAGTACGGCCACGTCAAGATCACCGTCGAGCCCAACGAGAGCGGCAAGGGCTATGAGTTCGTCAACGCCATCACCGGCGGCGTCATCCCCAAGGAGTATATCCCCGCCGTCGACCAGGGCATCCAGGGCGCCATGCTGGCCGGCGTGCTGGCCGGCTACCCCGTGGTGGACGTGAAGGTCACCCTGACCTACGGCTCCTATCACGAGGTCGACTCCTCCGAAATGGCCTTTAAGATCGCCGGCTCCATGGCCTTCAAGGAGGCCTGCCGCAAGGCAAACCCCATCCTGCTCGAGCCCATCATGAAGGTCTCGGCCACCGCGCCAGACGACTACATGGGCGACGTGATGGGCGACCTCTCCTCCCGCCGCGGCATGATCCAGGGCACCGAGGCCCGCACCGGCGCCACCCAAATCGACGCGCTGGTCCCCCTCTCCGAGATGTTCGGCTACGCCACCGACCTCCGGTCCTCCACCCAGGGCCGCGGCCAGTACACCATGGAGCCTCACAGCTATGTGGAGATCCCCAAGAACATCGCCGAGAAGATCATCGCCGAGCGCGGCCGGAATACGGCCGATTAAAGGGCGTGAAAGCTCTGAAAAACGGCAATATCAAATAGGTATTGCAATTTTCCATGCAGTGCTATAAAATGTTACTGCTATCTTCCGCAAAGTACTGAAATTATTAAAACACCATGTGTTATATTAAGGAGGACACCAAAAATGGCTAAGGCTAAATTTGAGCGCACCAAGCCCCACGTAAACATTGGCACCATCGGCCACGTCGACCACGGCAAGACCACTCTGACCGCTGCCATCACCAAGTACCTGGCCCTGCAGGGCGGCGCCGCTTTCACCGATTACGCCAGCATCGACAAGGCCCCCGAGGAGCGCGAGCGCGGCATCACCATCAACACCTCCCACGTGGAGTATCAGACCGCCGCCCGCCACTATGCCCACGTCGACTGCCCGGGCCACGCCGACTATATCAAGAACATGATCACCGGCGCTGCGCAGATGGACGGCGCCATCCTGGTCATCGCCGCCACCGACGGCCCCATGGCTCAGACCCGCGAGCATATCATCCTCGCCCGTCAGGTGGGCGTGCCCGCCATCGTCGTTTTCCTCAACAAGTGCGACATGGTCGATGACGAGGAGCTCATTGAGCTGGTCGAGATGGAAGTCCGTGAGCTGCTCACCAAGGAGAAGTTCCCCGGCGACGACATTCCCATCATCAAGGGCTCCGCCCTCAACGCCCTGACCTGCGAGTCCAACGACATGAACGATCCCGACTATGCCTGCATCAAGGAGCTCATGGACGCCGTCGACACCTATATCCCCACTCCCGACCGTAAGGCCGACCAGCCCTTCCTCATGCCCGTCGAGGACGTGTTCACCATCTCCGGCCGCGGCACCGTCGCCACCGGCCGTGTGGAGCGCGGCCAGCTGAAGGCCGGCGAGGAGGTCGAGATCGTTGGTCTGACCGACGAGAAGAAGAAGACTGTCGTCACCTCCATGGAGATGTTCCGCAAGGTCCTCGACTATGTCGAGGCCGGCGACAACGTGGGCTGCCTGCTCCGCGGCGTGGCCAAGACCGACGTGGAGCGCGGCCAGGTTCTGTCTAAGCCCAACTCCATCCACCCCCTGACCAAGTTCAAGGGCCAGGTCTACGTCCTGAGCAAGGACGAGGGCGGCCGTCACACCCCCTTCTTCAACAACTATCGTCCCCAGTTCTACTTCCGTACCACCGACGTGACCGGCGTCATCACTCTGCCCGAGGGCACCGAGATGTGCATGCCCGGCGACAACGTGGTCATGGACGTGGAGCTCATCACCCCCATTGCCATCGAGAAGGGCCTGCGTTTCGCTATCCGCGAGGGCGGCCGTACCGTTGGCTCCGGTGTCGTCACCGAGACCACCTAATTGAAGCCATGAGACGAGGGCGGAGCCGAAAGGCTCCGCCCTCGCTGTTATCCCACGCGCGGCTGGCACGGGGCTTTCTTAAGCTCCTCCGCCTGCTTTGCGGTGTGCCGACGCGGCCTATCTCACACGTGCTGTTGGCTCCTGGCGGGGTAAGGACGCCGGACATAGGCGCGGCGCCGCAGAATTACTTCTGCGGCGCCGCATTCCGGTTTGTCTAGGAGGGTTTCTTCAGGTCGTGGATAAAGCCGTTGAGCTGGGGCGACAGCACCTCACCTCCGATGACTGTATTCTTGTAGATGAGCAGACCGGCCTGCACTCCCTCCTCTCCTGTGGGATAATTGGTAATGGCGTAGGCATACCGCTTTACCCGCTTGCCGCAATACTTGGTCAGGTCAAAGCCCTGGGAGGATTGGAGCTGCAGGTACTGGGTATAGGTGTCGTCGAACTCCTGGGGGATCATCAGCTCCTCCACGGAGATGGGCTGGGACTCCACGGTCCAGCCGTAGCTCGCCAGATAGGTGATGCGGTCGTCATTGGTCTTTACGCCGGTGGGCTCCCTGCCCGTGGAGAGGGCGGCTGCTCCCCTGGCGTGCAGCGCGGTGGCGGCGAAGATAGCGGCCCCGCATAGGAGCACCGCGGCCACCGCTCCCAGAATCAGCTTTTTGCGGTTGACCTTCGCGGTAAAGATAAACACAGCGCAACGCTCCCTCCGTTTCAATTCCTGGTAATTCATATGTTCATGGAGCCGCGGATATGATAAAATAAGATAAAAAAGGACAAGTAGGGCGGAGGAGGCGAAAACGCATGGAG
>DATMXU010000296.1:0-2590 GCA_035562355.1 Pseudoflavonifractor sp. | reverse complement strand
GCATTGGAGCTGGTCGACGCCTATCAGTTCGGCGTCGCCATCGCCACCAAGAGCGACCTCATTACCCGGGACATGGATATTTTGCAGTCCGTCAAAAGCCACTCGCCGGTTTTATGTAAACTCACCGTCACCACCGCGGACGACGCCCTGGCGGCCAAGCTGGAGCCCCACGCGCCTCCGCCCACCCGCCGCCTGGCGGCCATCAGGGCGCTTTCCGGCGCGGGGCTCTTTACCGGGGTGCTCCTCATGCCCACGCTGCCCTTTCTGGAGGACAGCGTAGAGAACGTAGTAGCGGTGGTGGAGGCCGCCGCCGACGCGGGGGCCAGATTCGTCTATCCCGCCTTCGGCGTGACCCTGCGGCAGAACCAGCGGGAGTATTTCCTGGGCGAGCTGGAGCGGCGCTTTCCCGGGGAGGGCCTGCGCGCGAGATACGAGCGGCAGTACGGGACGTACTACCAGTGCGTCAGCCCCAACGCGAAAAAGCTGTGGGCGGCCTTTACAAGGCGCTGCGGCGAGCTGGGACTTCTCTATGAGATGAAACACATCACCTCCGCGTACCAGCACGGGTACGCCGACATGCAGCTCAGCTTTTTTTCATAAGAGATGAAACTTTGGTTAAATCTCTTTCTCCCCTCTTGCACCGCGAAGAAAAAAGAGATAGAATGTGAGCCAGAACAGGAGGGGCTTGCCTGTGAACGATGATAAAGGAGGTCATATGAATGGCATTTTTTGACGAGTTAAAGGATAAGGCAATGGATTTGGGCCGCGCCGGTGTGGCGAAGAGCAAGCAGCTTGCCGAGATCGCCAAGCTGAACCTGGCCAACACCAGCGAGGAGGACGCCATCAGGAAAGCGTACATAGAGATCGGCAAGCTCTACTACGCGGAGCGGGGCATGGCCCCCGAGGCGGCGTACACCGCCCTCTGTGAGAAGATCACCGCCGCCAAGATTACCATTGAGGAGAACAGGAGCCGCATCACCGAGCTCAAGGAGGAGGGCGGCCTGAAGGAGGACGATCAGCCCGTGGTGGACACCGCCGTTCCCCCCGAGGAAGAGGGCTGCGGCCTGGGCCATGAGGACCACAGGGAGGAGTGAGGATCCGTCCTCCTCCTATATGGAGCATAAATAAAAAGGATGCCGTTTCCTGTGAAACGGCATCCTTTTTTACGATGTGTCAGTCTCAGACGACGTGGCGGCCGCCCACGTACACGCGGGAGTAATAGCCGGAGAAGAGGTTGTCGGTCTGGACGCGATAGGCGTTGGTAGAGGCGTGGATGAACTGCCCGCCCCCTATGTAGATACCCACATGGGAGACCGGCTTGGAGGTGTTCCCATTGTTGAAGAAGACCAGATCGCCCACCTGGAGTTCACCGGAGCTGGAGACCCGAGTGCCGTTGGAGAGCTGATCGGTGGCGGTGCGGTTGAGGATGTAGCCGAAATGGGCATACACATATTTGGTGAAACCGGAACAGTCAAAGCTATTGGGGCCGTTGCCGCCCCAGACGTATTTCACGCCCAGGAAGTTCTTGGCGTAGTCCACGATCTGCTGCCCGAGGCTGGTGGCGGCGGCGGCGACGGTGCCGTCCCCGCGGGAGCCGGCAGAGTCCTTCACGGTGATCATGTAGTCGCTGCTGACATAGCCGGTGCCGCCGCTGAAGGACACCTTGTACCAGCCGTTGTTTACACCTACGATGTCCACCACGGCACCGTTGTTGAGGGCGGCGACCTTCTCAAAGTCGGTACCCGCGCCGCTGCGCACATTGAGGGCGGCCCCGTCGGTCTGTACCATGCCGTACCCGATGGTCACGTCGGCCTGTGTCTGGATGGTGAGGAACTCGCCGGACATAAAGCCCACGACGGTCTTGTAGTCGACCTTGTACCAGCCGCTGCCGGCGTCTTCAAGGACGATAACGGTATCGCCCTTTTCGGCGGTGGCGAGGGTGGTGGAGTCGGTACTGGCGGTCTCGCGGAGGCGGAGCTTGTCGGTGGTGGTGCCTACGCCCACGCTGGAAGCGGCGGCGCCTACAACAAAGAGGGAGGAGAGGACCGTGCCCAGTACGGCGACACGCAGAGCTTTGGCTGACAGTATCATCGGTGAAGACCTCCGTATAATTTGTAGGAAGGGGTGGGGGCTTACTTGCCCGCCAGCGCCCGCTCGAGCCAGACAGCGGCCACATCCATGGCGGCGTAAAGGCTCTCCTTCTCGGATTTTTTGACGACCCGGTCCCGGCTTTTCAGGTCCGGGTCGGTGAGCTGGAGCTGGCAGGACACCTTAGTGGCCACCTCTAGATCCCCGGTCTTCTTGCTCTCCAATACCTGGAGCATGATAATGTATTTCTCGGCCATGCTGCCGTAATAAATCAGGTTGTCCTTGCGGCGAAGGGGATGCCCCTTATACTCAAGCGGTATAATTTCCTGTGCCATGTTGGCCTCCTTTGGTATCAAACTTGTAACCTTCAATTTAAAACTGTAACCAAATTGTAACACATTGTGTTTTCTCTGTCAAACCTTTTCCCAAGGAAAATCCTCCCACAGGGAAGTTATGTTAATCAAATTGACGAAGAGGGGTTTTTGCGGAATAAGTGTTAAAT
>DATMXU010000295.1:0-10758 GCA_035562355.1 Pseudoflavonifractor sp. | reverse complement strand
TATTATTAAGAAATGTCTGGTAGAGTGGGGGGGCATAACACAGGAAGGGCGTGAATCTATGAGCCAGGGATACGACTGTCTTGTCATCGGCGCAGGCTTTGCGGGTTCCATCGTGGCCCGTGAGCTGGCCGAGCGGGGGGGCAGGCGGGTGCTGCTACTGGAGCGGCGGACCCACGTGGGCGGCAACGCGTACGACTGCCTGGACGGCGCGGGGGTGCTTATCCACCAGTACGGCCCCCACATCTTTCACACCAACGATCAGAGGGTGTACGACTACCTCTCGCGGTTTACCGCCTGGCGCAGCTACCAGCATCGGGTGGTGGCCGCCGTCCACGGCAGGACCATGCCCGTGCCTTTCAACCTGACCTCCCTGGAGCTGGCCTACGGGCAGGAGAAAGCCGCCCGGCTGGAGAAAAAGCTCATCGACACTTACGGCGCGGAGAAAAAGGTCACCATTCTGGAGCTGCGGGGGAACGACGACCCCGAGCTCAAGGAGCTGGCCGACTACGTGTATGAGAACGTCTTCGTGCACTACACCATGAAACAGTGGGGCCAGACTCCCGAGGAGATCGACCCCGCCACCACCGCGCGGGTGCCCGTCTTCCTCTCGCGGGACGACCGGTATTTTCAGGACCGGTTCCAGGGCATCCCGGCTCAGGGGTATACGGCGGTCTTTGAAAAGATGCTGGACCACCCCAACATCACCGTGGAGCTCGGGGTGGACGCAGCGGACCGCCTGAGGCTGGAGGGGGGGGCCGTCCTCCTGGACGGAGCGCCCTTTACGGGGAGCGTGGTCTATACCGGCGCGGCGGACGAGCTCTTCGGCTGCCGCTTTGGCCGCCTGCCCTACCGCACGCTGGACTTCAAATTTGAGACCCACAGCGTGGAGTGGTATCAGACCCACGCCACGGTGAACTATACGGTGAGCGAGGACTTTACCCGCATCACCGAGTTCAAATACTTCTCCGGGCAGGACCTGCCCGACCGCACCACCATCGTGAAGGAGTACTCCCGCGCCTATACCGGCGACCACGGGGAGATCCCCTACTACGCCATCATCAGCCCAGAGAACAACGGGCGCTACGCCCGCTATCAGGCCTTGGCCGCCGCACTGCCCAGTTTCCACCTGCTGGGACGGCTGGCCGAGTACAAGTACTATAACATGGACGCCATCGCCGCCCGGGCGCTGGAGCTTTCCGACGAACTGCTGAAATAGACAGGGGCGGGGGTACTCCCGCCGACATTTCAACGAGATGGGTGATTACATTGCAGAAGACGATTACCTTCGCTGTCCCTTGCTACAACTCGGCGGCCTATATGGACCACTGTGTGGAGACACTGCTGACCGCCGGGGACGACATCGAGATCATTCTGGTGGACGACGGCTCCACCAAGGACGAGACCCCAGCCATCTGCGACCGCTACGCCGCGCAGTACCCCAGTATCGTAAGGGCGATCCACCAGGAGAACGGCGGCCACGGCGAGGGGGTCAATCAGGGCCTGCGCAATGCGTCCGGCCTCTACTACAAGGTGGTGGACTCCGACGACTGGCTGGACGCCGAGGCCCTCCAGAAGGTCATGGCCAAGCTGCGGGAGTTTGCCGCCAGCTCCGCGCCGGTGGACCTCTTCATCGCCAACTATGTCTATGAGCACGTGGAGGACGATACCCGCAAGGTCATGCGGTACACCAACGTCTTCCCCCAGGACCGGATCTTCACCTGGGCGGAGATCGGCTCCTTCCGTCCCTCCCAATACCTTCTGATGCACTCGGTCATCTACCGCACCGACATGCTGCGCGCCTGCGGGCTGGAGCTGCCCAAGCACACCTTCTATGTGGACAACATCTTCGTCTATCAGCCGCTCCCGGCGGTGAAGAGTCTCTACTACATGGACACGGATCTCTACCGCTATTTTATCGGCCGGGCCGACCAGAGCGTGAATGAGCAGGTGATGGTCAAGCGGGTGGACCAGCAGCTCAGGGTCACCAAGCTGATGATCGCCGCCCACGATCTGCGGGAGGTCAAGGCGGCGCAGCGGAAACTGGGCCGGTACATGACCAATTATCTCGCTATGATGATGACCATCTCGTCTATCTTCCTTATCATCGACGGCAGCCCCGAGGCCCTGGGGAAGAAGACCGAGCTGTGGGAGTATCTGCGCACGGTGGACAGGGCGCTCTACCACAAGATGAAGTACCGCTCGGTCTCCTTTGTGGGCAATATCCCCGGCTACCAGGGCCGCAAGCTGTCGGTAGGCCTCTACCGCGTGGCCCGGAGGATCTATAAGTTCAACTGAAAAACCGCCCCGCCGTCTGACACGGCGGGGCGGCAAACTGTTTTTTAATGTCTCGCCCGGTTCAGGAGGTTTTGTTTCACGTCCCAGAGCTTTTGGCTCAGGTCCACGTAATAGTTGTGGGGGTTTTCAAACCGCTTGACCTCGTCCCACATCAGCTCCAGCTCGGCGGCGCACCATGCGCGCATCTCGCCGATGGCGGGGGACTGGTACACCAGCTTGCCCCCCTGGAAAATGGGCACCAGCAGCTCCCGGAAGGTGTAGTCGGTGAGGGTCTTGCGTTTCCAGGTCTCCACCGGATCGAAGAGCTCCAGGGGCTCTTTGGGATCCAGCACTTCGTCGTGGAGGCAGATGAGGTCGGCGATGGCTTTGCCGTCCTTCTCGAAGAGGCGGTAGACCTTCTTGAAGTGGGGGTTGGTGATCTTGGCGGCGTTCTCGCTCACCTTGATCTTGGGGATGATGTTCCCGGCGCTGTCCTCCACGGCGCTGAGCTTGTACACCCCGCCGAAGACCGGTTCGCTCTTGGAGGTGATGAGCCGCTCGCCCACGCCGAAGGAGTCGATCTTTGCCCCCTGGGTCAGGAGGTCCCGGATGATATACTCGTCCAGGGAGTTGGAGGCTACGATCTTGCACTCGGTCAGCCCTGCGTCGTCCAGCATTTTGCGGGCCCTGCGGGAGAGGTAGGTCAGGTCCCCCGAGTCCAGGCGGATGGCGCAGCGGGTGATGCCCCGGGGCAGCAGGACCTCTTTAAACGCCTTGATGGCGTTGGGCACGCCGGACTTTAAGACGTTGTAGGTATCTACCAGCAGGGTGGCAGAGTTGGGGTAGAGCGCGCAGTAGGTCTTGAAGGCGGTGTACTCGTCGGGGAACATCTGCACCCAGGAGTGGGCCATAGTGCCCCCGGCGGGTGAGCCATAGAGCTGGTCGGCCAAGGTGCAGGCGGTACCCGCGCACCCGGCGATATAGGAGGCCCTGGCCCCCAGAACGGCCCCGTCCGACCCCTGGGCGCGGCGGGAGCCGAACTCGCTCACGGGCCGGCCCTCGGCGGCCCGGACGATGCGGTTGGATTTGGTGGCGATGAGGGACTGGTGGTTAAGGGTGAGGAGGATAAAGGTCTCCACAAACTGGGCCTCGATGGCCTTGGCCCGGACGGTGAGAATGGGCTCGCCGGGGAAGATAGGGGTGCCCTCGGGCACTGACCAGATGTCCCCTTGAAACTGAAAGGTCTTCAGGTAGTCCAAAAAGGCCTCGCTGAAACAGCCCTTGCCCCGG
Source organism: Pseudoflavonifractor sp. (assembly GCA_035562355.1). Taxonomy (GTDB): domain Bacteria; phylum Bacillota; class Clostridia; order Oscillospirales; family Oscillospiraceae; genus Pseudoflavonifractor. The sequence goes on along the minus strand of DATMXU010000295.1, from coordinate 7,194 downwards.
AGGTAGGTGATGTCTTCCTCGTCAAAATGGAGATTCTGGATATAGTCGATGACCTGCTCCAACCCCGCGGCGATGGCGAAACCGCCCCCGTCGGGCACGTTGCGGAAGAACACGTCGAAGTAGCAGATCTGGTCCATCATCCCGGTCTGAAAATACCCGTTGGACATGGTGAGCTCATAGAAATCGCAGAGCATGGTATAGTTCATGTGCTGTTTCATAAAAAACTTCCTTTCCGGCTGAGGGAGCTCACCATGGGGCCCCACAGCGTGGGGCGGCGCGGTAAGCGCCGCAGGACGGCGGGATTTACTCCCGGCGTCCGCAAATGAGAGAAAAGGGGGGCCCGGCGAATCAGGGATTCGCTGGGGAGAGCTCGTAGAAATCGCAGAGCATGGTGTAGTTCATGTGCTGTTTCATAAAAAAACTTCCTTCGTTCCATTTTGCCTATTATACGCCGGAGAGGGAGGAAAATCAAGGAAGAGAGAGGAAAGCCCTCTCTCTTCTGTCTTTCACTCATAAAATCGGCTTTTCAAAACCGAGGCGTTCCGGTGGGCTATCAGGAGGCGGAGCAGTTTGTGACTGTAACCTGGATGCACGAGAGGATGTCCAGGGCCGCCTGGTGGAGTCGGGCGTCGGGCCCGGCGGTGCAGCGCGCATCCACCAGAATCTCGGCCTCGGGCAGGGCGGCCTTCACCATGACGGCGTTGGACACCACGCAGATATAGGACACCAGGCCGCACAGCTCCACCTGCCCGTAGCTCTGCCCCCGGAGCCAATTGGCAAGCTCCAGGCTGGGGAAGGAGGGCTTTTGAAAGCGCGGATCCTCAGGCCTGGCCGCTCTCGCGGTCGCCCCGTACAGCTCCCAGCCCTCGGTGCCCGTGGCGCAGTGGGGAACGGGGAGCTTACGTCCCTCCTGTGTATGGAGGTAGTCGGGGGCGTGGGTATCCATGGTGAAGACCACGTCGTCCCCCGCGGCACGGTAGGCGTCGATTTTTTCGGCGATGAGGCCGTCCAGGGACTCGGCCCCTGGAAATCCCAGAGTGCCGTCCACAAAATCCCGCTGATAGTCCACGATAAGAAGTAATTTCTTCACGATACCTTCCCCCTCATACCCATTTTAACGGTAAAAAGCAAGTTTACTGCAGTCGATCCCGCGGATATGATGATAACCCTATTCGCTGGAAAAATCAAGGCGAGAGGACCTTTTCAAAGCAGGGATACCCCAGCGGCCGCTGGGGCCGGCTGAAACTGACCTCGCCCACCTTCTCGTATCCGCGGTTCAGGAAGAGGGAGCGCATCCGGTCGTTCTTCCAATAGGTGTCGGCGTGGACGGCGGGAATACCGCGCGCGCGGGCCAGCGCCTCGGCGAAGGAGAAGAGGGCGGCGGCCACCCCCTGCCTCTGGGCCGCCGGATCCACCGCCATGCGGTGGACGACCATGGCGGGACCGGGGACGCGCCATGGGAGGGGGGCGTATTCGGGGGCCTGGTCGGTATTCAGGCAGGCAATGCCCAGAATGGCACCGACGCCGTCCACGGCGGCGTACAGCTCACCCCGGGTGATGTCGCCCGCGTAATGGGCGCGGGTGGGGTAGTCGCTCCCCCACTGGGGGTTGCCCAGGGCGTTCATATGGGTCACCGCGCGGCCCACCAGGGCCCAGATCTCATTTAGGTCGCCCGCTGCGGCGGGCCGGATATCAGGCATAGAGACACATCCTTACAGCGGGCGGCCGATTCACACGCGGCCCGCCGGTTCTTTGTCGGAGGGGGCTTTCCTGCGGAAAAGGGTCCCGACCAGTTGAAACAGCTTAAGGCGCAAAAAGTCGAGCAGGGCGCACCCCAGAAAGACGGCGAGGGCGATGCCCACCACCGTGAGGAGGAGCAGGGGGGCGGGCAGCTGGGCCACCCACAGGAGCCGGGCGGCCAGGAGGTGGGTCCACACTTTGGGGTTGGTGTGGATGATGTACACGCCGAAGGAGACGGGGGCGAAGAAGGCGATGAGCCTGCGCCCCAGTATGCTCTTGACCTCCCACTGGCGGAAGAGGAGGAGCAGCATGGCGGCCGCCCCCAGCAGGAAGGGGGAGGTATAGCTCACCAGCCGGGCCGTCAGCGGCAGGCCGGACGGGAGAAGGGCGGTGATGGGAGCGTCCAGCAGCTTGGCGGCGAGACTCAGCGCGATACAGGCCGCAAAGCCCAGCGCATATTGCCAGGAGGGGCGGCGCTCAATGGGCTCGCACTTCTTCACGCAGGCGCCCAGCAGATAGAGGACGGCCAGCCACAGCAGCGTATACCCTCCGCCGGTGGTGAACAGGTCCTCTGTGGCGAGGAGGGGCAAAGCCGAGAAGAGCCCCGCCAGAAGGAGCATGAGGCGCCCCGTCTGTTTCCGGTCCAGTCCCGCCAGCATCCGGTCCAGATAGGGCATGAGGAGATAGAGGCCGAAGTAGGCCGTAAAGTACCAGTACTGTACCGTCAGGACCGGGAGGCAGGGGTAGAGCAGCTCCTTGAGGGTCAGGCTCCCCTGAAAGTAAAACCCCACGCCCCAGGAGAGAACCACTGAGAGGAAGAATACCTGGAGCCACAGCCCCGCCAGCTTTTTGGGCGGGTGGCCGCGTCCATACCCCACGTAGCCGCTGAGGAGCCCATAGCAGTTCACGGCGCAGGAGGCCGTGAGCTCCAGGGCCCAGGCCGCGGCGTAGCGCAGACTGCCCGGCGTGAGAGGATAGAGCACCGCTCCCGCCCCCATCAGGTGGAGGATCACCACCAGGAGCATGGAGAGGATGCGCAGCAGGTCCAGCCCGTAGCCGCGCTGCCTGGTCAGTTCCACGCCGGACTCACTCCCTTCCTCACAGGGCGCAGACCTTGCGAGGATTCAAAATATTTCTGGGGTCGAAGGCGGCCTTGATCCCCCGCATGAGGGCCATGACCTCGGGGGAGAGTGCCTGGCTCAGATAGGGCTTTTTCGCGTAGCCGATGCCGTGCTCACCGGAGACCTGGCCGCACAGCTCCCGGCCCTTGGCGTAGAGCTTTTCCATGGCGAGGGACATGCGGCGCTCCCACTCCTCGTCCGAGAGGCCGTCCTTGAGGAGATAGGCGTGGAGGTTGCCGTCTCCCGCGTGGCCAAAGCTCTTGATGCGGATGCCGACCTCCTCCTGGAGGGCGTGGGTATACTCCACCAGCTCGCCCACCTTATCCCGGGGGACCACCACGTCGGCCTCGTCCATATAGGTGGTGGAGCCCTTGATGGCCTCCAAAAAGGCGCCGCGGGCCTTCCAGATGGACTCGTCCCGCTCCTCGGTGTCCGAGATGAGCACGTCCAGCGCGCCCTGCTCCAGGCAGAGCCGGGCCACCGCGTCATAGTCCTTCTCGATGTCCTCGGCGGTGCTGCCGTCGAACTTCAGGAGGAGGTAGGCGTCTGCCTGGTTGTCGGGGAATTTCTTGCCCAGATACTCCTCGGCGTCCAGAATGACCTCCCGCTCCATGAACTCGATGGCGGTGGGAGTGGCCTTGGAGCGGACGATGAGGGGCACGGTGCGAATGGCCTGTGGGAGGGTGGGGAAGGGGATGAGGAGACTCACCGCCTTTCGGGGCAGGGGGAGGAGTTTCAAAATTGCCTTGGTGACCACGCCCAAAGTGCCTTCGGACCCGATGATCAGGTCCTTCAAATCGTACCCGGAGCTGTTCTTGACCACCTTGCCCCCCAACTCCACCACCTCTCCGGAGGGGAGGACGACCTCGAGGCCCCGGACGTAGTCCCGCGTCACGCCGTACTTCACCGCCCGCATCCCGCCGGCGTTGGTGCTGATGTTGCCGCCGATGGTGGCCGACTTCTCGCCCGGGTCGGGCGGGTAGAAAAAGCCCCGCTCCTCCACGTAGGCTGCCAGCTCCATCAGCAGCACCCCCGGCTCCACCGTGAGGGTGAGGTTGTCCTCGTCCAGCTCCAGAAAGCGGTTCATGAGGGACAGGTCCAGCAGGATGCCCCCCTCTACCGCCACCGACGCGCCCACCAGTCCGGTGCCCGCGCCCCGGGGGGTGACGGGCAGGTTCCGGGCCGAGGCGTACTTCAAAATGGCCGAGACCTCCTCCGTGGTCAGCACCCGGGCCACCACGTCGGGCCAGCGCTCGGTGCCCGAGAGCTCGTCGTGGCTGTACTCCTCGTTGATGCGCCCGCCGTAGAGCACCCGGTCCTCATCCCGGAGGAGGCCGCGGAGAAAGCTCAGGTCGGCGTCGTCAAATTTCTTGTAGCTCATGCTCTTCCCTCCCGGAGGGCCCCGGCCCGCTCCAGCAGCCGGGGCAGTATCTCGTACAGGTCCCCCACCAAGGCGTAGTGCGCAGCCTTGAAGATGGGGGCCTTCTCGTCGGCATTGATGGCTACGATGGTGTCGGCGTGGTCCATGCCGGCCACGAACTGGATGGCCCCGGACACGCCGCAGGTGAGGATCAGCCGGGGCCGCACCGTCCGACCGGAGAGGCCTACCTGGCGCTTGGCGTCCAGCCAGCCAGCCTCCGCCAGGGGGCGGGTGCACGCGAGCTGTCCGCCCAGAAGGGAGGCCAGCTCCTCCAGCATGGCCAGGTCCTCCTGCTTTTTCACGCCCCGTCCGGCCACCACCAGCACGTCGGCGCTCTCAATGGACTGCTCCGGGGGCTTGGGGGCAACGTCCAGCACCGCCACGCCGCAGGAGAGCTTTTCCGGGGCGATGGCGCGGGGAATGATCTCACCCCTGGCCTCGCCCATCCGCTCCGGGGCGGTCATCACCTTATAGCGGACGGTGGCCATCTGAGGCCGGGTGTTGGGCGTCAGGATCTGGGCCATGATGTTGCCGCCGAAGGCGGGGCGGATCTGGACCAGGTCGGTGTTCCCGTTCATCTCCAGCTTGGTGCAGTCGGCGGTGAGGCCGGTGCGCAGCCGGGCGGCCACCCGGGGGGCCAGCTGGCGCCCCACGGTGGTAGCCCCCACCAGAATGGCGGAGGGCTTTACCGCGTGTACGAAGTCCTCAAAGGCGGCGGTGTAGGGCTGGATGCGAAAGTGCTCCAGCGCGCCGTCGTCGTAGACATAGACGGCGTCCACTCCGTAGTGGAGGAGCTCCCGGCTCTGCTTTGCCACGCCGTGCCCCAGGAGCAGGGCATAGACCTTCTGCCCCACCACCGCGGCCAGCTCCCGCGCCTTGCCGATGAGCTCGTAGGTCACCGGGTGGACGACCCCATCCACATGGTCCACATAGACGGCGACGCCGCTCCACTGGGACTTGTCCACCGCGGGGGCGGGCGCGTCCTCAACGAGCTCCACCGCGCCGGGCGGGCCCTTCTTCACGCACAGCTTGCACATCCTGCACGCCGCGTTGACCTCTACCCTGCCGTCCCTCTCCTCCAGCGCGCCGAAGGGACACACCCTCAGGAGGGCGGGAATATCGGTGATCTTGTCCTGATGTACCACTAATCTTGCCATGATCCCACCCCTTACAGAAACTTTTCAGCACGGAGCTTTTCAAAGAGCCGGTCCCCCAGCTCGTCTCCGCCGCCGTGCCAGAACTCCTGCACCACGCTGGTTTCCGGCGGGAAGATGCGCTGGACCTGGGTGGGAGAGCCGTTTAATCCGTAGTGCTTTTCGTCGGTATCCTCCATGTCGCTCAGGGTGAGGCGGAGAATCGGGCGGTCCTTGGACGCCATCTTCTTCACATAGGAGGGCAGCCGGGGCATGTAGATGTCCTTCTCCACCGTCAGAAGGCAGGGAAAGGGGAGCCGGGCGGTCTCCAGGGCGTGGGGCATATCCATCTCCACGGTGATGGAGCCGTCGTCCACACCGGAGATGGAGACGACGCTGGACACGCTGGGGACGCCAAGCCACTCGGCCATCTCGGGGCCCACCTGGGCGGTGTCCCCGTCGGTGGTCTGTTTGCCGCAGAGGATCAAATCAAAGTCCCCCAGCCGTTTCGCCCCCTGGGCCAAGGTGTAGCTGGTGGCCAGCACGTCGGCCCCGCCGAACCGCCGGTCGGTGATGAGGCAGCCCTCGTCGGCCCCCATGGCGAAGGCCTCCCGGATGACGGCCTCGGCCTGGGGGGGACCCATGGTGAGAATCGCCACCTTGCCGCCCCGGCCCTCCCGGAGCCGCAGGGCGGTCTCCAGCGCATAGAGGTCGTAGGGGTTGAGCTTGGATTCCGCACCCTCCCGCTTGAGAACGCCGGTGACGCTGTCCACCTCCACCTTATTGGAGGACGGCACTTGCTTGATACAGACGAGTATGTTCATGGGATCAGTCCTTTTATGATGTTGTCGGGCCGCTGGGCGGCGCTCACCTGTCCAGATTTTCGCCCAGGCGGCGGAAGGTTTCGGGCAGGAAAGTCTTGTCCACCGAGTCCTTGATCTTGTCGTAATTCTTATTGATATAGGCGGAGAAGAGGATGTCCAGCAGATGGAGGGAGGACAGGCGGCTGGACATGCCGCCGATGCGGTAGACCGACTCAAAGCTATCCACAAAGAGGTTGACCGAGCACAGCTCCAGCAGGGCGTTGTCGGTGTGACTGGTGATGGACACCGAGGGCACGCCGCCGCTCTTAAGGTACTGGGCCACCCGCAAAATCTCGTCGGTCTGGCCCGTGTAGGAGAGGATGACGGCCAGGTGGTCCTTGGGGGAGGTGCGGGCCAGCATGGCCTGCTCGGAGTAGTAGGTGTAGGCCGTGGAGGGCAGGCCCAGGCGCAGGGCCTTCATGGCCGCGTCGTGGCAGATGAGATTGGAGACCCCGCTGCCGTAAAAGTCGAGCTGCTTGGCGGCCATCATCATATCCACCACCTGCCGGAACATGTCCAGACTGTTGAAACTGCGCACGTCCAGCACGGCCCGCACGTTGTTGCTGGTGACCTTGTCCACAATATCGGACAGGGTGTCCGACGGCTCGATAGGCTCCTGGGGCCGGAAGAGGGCGGTGGTCTCCAGGTACTCGTTCAGATCGGAGGCCAGTTGGTGGCGAAAGCTGGAGAAACCGTCCAGCTCCAGCCGCCTGGTCACGCGCATGACGGTACCCGTACTGGTAAAGGACTCCCGCGCCAGGTCCGTGATGCCCATGCCCGCCGCCCTGGCCGGGTCCTCCAGGATGAAATTGACCACCTGCCGCTCGCTGGGGGAGAGGTCCTTGATGCGTTTCATCTTGAGTAAAACATTCAACTCCGGGCACCCTCCTGATTAGAAATTTGCATACTAGTTAATC
>DATMXU010000294.1:0-5509 GCA_035562355.1 Pseudoflavonifractor sp. | reverse complement strand
TTGCGAAACGAAAAAGAGTAAGATATACTTTTTAGGGACAAAGGATGTGGGACAGGCAGTGAAAAAGAAACATTACATTGGGATTCGCGCAAAAATCGTAACTTATACGGTGCTGTGCGTGGTGGCGGTGGGGCTGATCAGCAACCTGTTCCTCTATCAATACATGCAGAAGATCATCACAGAAAAGGTATCAAGCATCGACAGCCTGTACGCCCAGACCATTGCCGCCCAACTCAATTATGGCCTGGAGCGGGTGCTGACGCTGGAGGCCTACTGTGTAAACTCCGTCGATGTGGCGCAGGTGCTCCGTTACGGCAGCCTGGAGGGGCGTCAGGCCCGGAACTACGCGCTGACGGCTCAAAACACCATGAACGCGTATTTGCGCACCTCCCCCATTGACAGCTACATCAATAAGCTGTTCATTTTCAACGACAGCGGGGTGATCGTCCATGCGCTGTCTACCTATTCGGGTACGGTGGCCGACCTGCCGCGGCTGCTGGCATCGGAGCAGTATGCGCGGTGGAAGACGGGGGAGCTGCAGCCCTTCGACGAGGTATACCGATCCCTCAACCCCGGAGTTCCCAACTGCTTTGCGCTGATTGCCCCGGTCTATCCCATGAACTATTACTCACCCATGGGTTATGTATACATAGAGGTGGACGCGCGCCTGGTCACCGATATTCTGGCACCCTACAACGAGAACCAGATTAACCGCTTTTTCGTCCATACGGAGCAGGGGAACCGCCTGATGCCCGCCAATGACAGCGCATTTTTGGCTGCGCTGGAGGAGCAGGGGGATGTGCCGGCGCAGGAATTTGCCTACGCGGGCATCCGCTATACGATCCAGAGCTATCCGCTGGAGCTGGAGACCCTGACGCTGCGCAGCTGTATCAACCAGACCGCACTGCAGGCCAGCAATCATGACATGATGTTCAGCATCGTCATGGTGTCGGTGATGATCGTCACCATCGCCACGGCCATTCTGGTGGCGCTGACCCACTATGTCACGGTGCCCATCAACCGCATTATGGAGAAGATCAATAAGATCGCGCTCAACGACTACTCCTTTGACCCGGGGCTGGAGAGACCCAGCAATGAGCTGGGCGAGGTGGGGGCAAGGCTCAACGAGCTGGGGGTAGCTACTCAGAAACTGCTGGATGAGACCATCGCGCTCCACGACGAGCGTGCGGAGATCGAGATGGCGCTGCTCCAGTCCCAAGTAAACCCGCATTTCCTGTACAATACGCTCAACTCCATCCACTGGATGGCGGTGATGCAGAAAAACCCGGGCATCGAGAAGACGGTCAAGAGTCTGGTGAACCTGCTGAAGAACGTGAGCAAGGGGGTGTCGGACCGGATCTCTCTGGCCGAGGAGCTGGCGCTGCTGGACGACTATGTGAGTATCCAGTCCGTGCGGTATATGGGGGCATTCGACTATATATGCAATGTGCCGGATGAACTCAAAAAATATAAGATCATCAAGTTTACGCTGCAACCGCTGGTGGAGAACGCCATGTTCCATGGCGTTGTGCCGAAGGGGACCTTTGGTACAATCACCGTCGACGCACGGGAGGAGCGTGACTTTCTGATCGTTACCGTCCATGACGACGGTGTGGGAATGCCTAAGGAAGAGGCGATGAAACTGCTGAGGATGGAGGAGAGGCCGGGCAAGACCTCTATGAGCGGTATCGGCGTGGCCAATGTGCACCGGCGGCTCCGGTTGGCCTACGGGCGGGAGTACGGGCTATCGGTGGAGAGTGAGCAAGGCGTCTATACCTGTATATCGGTACGCGTCCCCAAAGAGCTGTGATGGAGGGTGAGAATATGTACCGTATTTTGCTGGCGGACGACGAGCCGATCATTTTATCGGGCTTACAGTCCATGCTGCGCTGGGAGGACTATGGCTGTACGGTGGTGGGCGGCGCCCGGAACGGGGAGCAGGCATTGGCGCAGATTCGGGAATACGCCCCGGATATTGTGATATGCGATATCAATATGCCGATTTTATCCGGCCTGGAGGTTTTGGGCCGGTGTGCGGAGGAATATCCCGAGATCGTTTTTATCATGCTGACCAACCACGAGGATTTTGATATGGCACGGGAGGCGCTGCGGAACCAGGCGGTGGACTACCTGCTGAAAATCGACCTGGATGAGCAGAAACTGGCCCGGTCTGTCCTGTTGGCCATAGAGGTGCGGGTGAAACGGGGAAAGCTGGCGCAGACGGGGGTGAGCCGGGAGGAGGTCTCCCCCTCCGATATCATCAAAAAATACGTCTGCGCCCTTTTGGGAAACGGAGACGAGGACCCGGAGCTGGCCGCCGTGGGACTTGAGAAACGCGGGGCGGCGGACCGGGCGCTGACAGCGGAGCTGGTGATGGACCCGTCGCGTATCCCCAACATCGCGGTGTTTACCGCCGAGGAGCGGGAGCGGCTTTTCACGTTCCACCACAAGCTGGCAGAGGACCTGGCACAGAAGATATTCTACAACACGGGACACGTCATCCTGCCAAGGGGGGAGAACGCATGGCTCTATCTGTGGAACCTGGAGAGCTTTGAGCTGGTGAACCGATTTCAGGCAAAGCTCACCTCTACGCTGGGGGAGATATCGCAGATGGAGATCAGCCTCCTGGCCAGCGAGATCGTACCGAGGGAGAGGCTGGGGGAGCTGCGGCTCCAGCTGGCGGCGCTGAGGGGGGAATTCAACATTTACCCCCGGAGCATCATCCAGTACTCCCAATTTATGATGCGCACCAACTACGTGGAGGCCGCCAAGCGCTATGTGGAGAGCCACATTTTGGAGCGGGTCAGCGTGCAGGACGTAGCGGCCGCCATCGGCATCACGCCCAATTATCTCTCCAGTCTCTTCAAGCGGCAGCTGGGGCAGAATTTTATCGACTATGTCAACGCGACGAAAATCAAGCATGCGTGCGCTCTGCTGCGGGGTGGCCAGCATCTGGTGTACGAGGTGAGCCATATGCTGGGGTATGATAACGCGTATTATTTTACAAAGGTGTTCAAGCGGTATATGAAGATCACACCAACGGAATATCAGGCGCTGCCTCTGCAGGAGGGGCAGCAGAGCTGAAAACACTCCGCCCGGCGACGGTTCAGTCGCCGGGCGGAGTGTTTTTATTAAGGCTTTACGAGTAGGGTGGACATGCGCTGGAGGATGATGGATACCTCCGCCCGGGTGATCGTGCCGGCGGGGGCAAGGCTTGCGCCGCGGCCCTTGATGAGGCCGACACCCAGCGCCCAGGACATGGCGTCGGAGGCCCAGGGGCTGACGGTGTCCGCGTCGGGGAAAGCGGTGAGGTCGCCGGCGGCAGAGGTGTCCGCGCCGGACTTCCGGGCAAAGCGGTAGATCAGGGTGACCAGCTCTTCGCGGGTCATCTCCCGGTCGGGGGCAAACTCGGTAGCGCTGACGCCAGAGGTGAAACCCATCTCGGCGGCCCAGGCCACACTGCCCTCGTACCAGGCACCGGGGGCTACGTCGCTGAAATTGGCCGTGTAGCCGGAGGTGTCCGCGCCGTACAGGCGGGCCAGGACAGCGGCGAACATAGAGCGGGTCATAGCTCCATAGGGAGCGAAGGCGCCGCTGCTGGTGCCCTGGAGGAGGTCGGCGCCTATGGCGTAGTTCACCGCGTCGGCCATGTAGTCGGGCAGATCGGCGGTATCGGCATAGGGCAGGGTGAAGTCGGTACCGGCGGAGCCGAAGATAACGACGATGGAGGCGGCCTCGTCTTGGGAAACAGTGTAGGGTTTGGTCACATCGACTATGAGACCGTTGACGCGGACGTAGAGGATCGCCTTGCCGTGATCGGGGGTAAAGGTATAGGTGATGCTGCCGTCGGCATTGGACTTGGAGCTCACGGTGCCGCCCGCGCTGGCAGAGACCTGGACGTTGGGGGCCTCGATAGGCTGGGCGGGCTTGGTGGCGCCGCCGGAATCGCCGCCGCTGCTGCGGACTTTCCACTGGGCGTAGACGGTGATACTCTCGATGACGGGGGTATCGGCGGTGAAAGCGGTACCGGAGCCGTCGTATGCGGTGTTCCAGCCGGTGAAGGTATAGCCGCTGCGGGTGGGAGCGGTGGGCAGGGTACCCACAGTGGTGGCGGGGGCAGCTACCGTCAGAACGGTGGGATCGGTCTCGTCGCTGCCGTCGTTGCGCAGGAAAGTGACGGTGTAGGACCAGGGGATGAGCTCCCATTGGGCGTATACGGTGATGTCGCCGGTGACCTCGGTCTCTTCGGTGAAAGCGCCGCCGGAGCCGTCGGCTTTGGTGTTCCAGCTGAGGAAGGTATGGCCCTCACGGGTGGGGGCCTCTGGCAGGGCGCCCACAGTGGTGTCGGGGGTGGCCACCGTCAGCGTGACGGGATCGGTTTCGCCGCCGTTGCTGTCAAAAATAACGGTGTAGGACCAGGGGATGAGCTCCCAGTGGGCGTAGAGGTCGATATCGCCGGTAACGGCGGTCTCGGCGGTAAAGGGGGCACCCTTGCCGTCCGGTTCGGTGTACCAGCCGAGGAAGTCGTAGCCCGTGCGAACGGGGTCGGCTGGCAGCTCGCCCACAGCTGCGGCAGGGGCGGTCACAATCTGGATGGCGTAGACCGTGCCGTCCACATGGTAGGTGACGGCGTAGGCATCCACACTCTTCCACTGGGCATAGACGGTGATGCTGGCGGTGACGGGGGTGTCGGCGGTGAAGAAGGTACCGGAGCCGTCGGGCTCGGTGTTCCAGCCGAGGAAGTCGTAGTCCTCACGGACGGGGGGCGCGGGGAGCTCGCCCACGGTGGTGTCGGGGTTAGAGACCGTCCGCTCAATGGGCTCGGTCGCGGAGCCGTCGTTCACATCGAAGGAGATCGTCCAGGACCAGGGGATGATGTCCCACTGGGCATAGACGGTGATGCCGGCGGTGACGGGGGTGTCGGCGGTGAAGGCCGTACCGGAACCATCAGCCTTGGTGTTCCAACCGGTGAAGGTGTACCCCGCGCGGGTGGGGGCGGTGGGCAGAGCGCCCACAGTGGTGTCGGGGCTGGACACTGTCTTAGCAGTGGGGCTGGGACTGGTGTCGCCGCCGTTTTGATCGAAAGTGACGGTGTAGGACCAGGGGATGATGTCCCACTGGGCATAGACGGTAATGCTGGCGGAGACCTTGGTGGAGGCGGTGAAGGCCGTACCTGAGCCGTCTGGCGCAGTATTCCAGCCTTTAAAGGCGTACCCCACGCGAGTGGGGGCGGTGGGCAGAGAGGCCACGGTGGTGGCGGGTTCGGCCACTGTCTTTGCGCTGGGATTGGCCTGCGTGTCGCCGCCGTTTTTGTCGAAGGTGACGGTGTAGGTGGCATACAGGGCTTTCCACTGGGCGTAGACGGTGAGGTTGGCGGTGACGGCGGTGTCTGCGGTGAATGCGTCTCCGCTGCCGTCGGCCTTGGTATTCCAGCCGAGGAAAATGTACTCGGACCGGGTGGGGGCGGTGGGCAGGGCGCCCAGTGACTCACCCTCCCGGACGAGGAGGT
>DATMXU010000293.1:0-2315 GCA_035562355.1 Pseudoflavonifractor sp. | reverse complement strand
GCCCCCGTCTGGGGCGTCCAGTCCGACGTCTATATGCAGCCCGCGGATGGCCACCCGGACGTCACCCTGGCCGAGGCTAAGTTCGACCTGCCCTATATCGAAAACGCTGCCGGCGTTGCCTCCTATACCGCCGTCAACGCCTGGTACGCCCAACTCATGAAGGACCTGAAGAGCGATGTTCAGGCCACCGTGGCCCAGCTGCAGGACGACTATGAGACCTCCCTTGCCCTGGGTGACCCCTTTACCGGGTACAGCCATGAGGCCATCTACGAAATCATGTACCAGACGGAGGACGCCGTCTCCATTCTCCGCACCCACTACGGCCACTCCAGCGGGCCCTACCCCTCCCTCCTCTTCCTGGCCGACCGGTTCGACCTGACCACCGGAACCTATCTCCGCTTTGCCAACTTTTTTACCGATGCGGACAAGGCCGAGGCCTTGGTTCTGGAGGAGGTCACACGCCAGGGGGCGGAGCACCCGGAGTACGACCAGGCCGCTGTGGCCTCCGCCTTCAGCCGGGAGAACTTCTATCCCTCCGCCGAGGGTCTCGTCTTTTTCTACCAGCCCCAGACCCTCACTTCCCAGGCCACCACAAGGCCGGAGTTCCTGGTGCCCTACAGCCTGTTGGAGGGACTTTTGAACCGATGACAAACGTTCAGGAGCATAAAATTTACCCCCTCACCATCGACGGTTATGCCGCCGACGGGGACGGGGTGGCGCGCCTTGACGGCATGGTGGTCTTCGTGAAGGGGGCCGTCCGAGGTGAGCTGTGCGACGTGTACATCGACAAGGTGGGCCGCAGCGCGGTCTGGGGCCATGTGGTTTCGGTCTCCGTTCCCTCCCCCGCCCGCCTCACTGTGGACTGCCCCTATAACGACTCCTGCGGTGGCTGCACCTTCCGTCACATGACCTATGCCGAGGAACTGGACGCCAAGCGGCAGAAGGTAGAGGACGCCATTCGCCGCATCGGGGGTATCGACGTCTCCGTTTCTATAATCCACGGCGCAAATTATACCGGCCGTTATCGAAACAAAGTCCAGTTCCCCGTAGGTCCCGGCCCCCGGATCGGATTTTACCGCCAGCGCAGTCACGCCGTCACCGACGTGGAGGACTGCCTCCTCCAGCCCCTCGCCGCCGCTACGCTCCGCTCCGCCGTGAAGACCTGGATGGCAGAGGAGGGCGTGCGCGCCTACGACGATCGGAGCGGAAAGGGGCTTGTCCGCCATGTCTACGTCCGCGCCAACCGGGCGGGGGAGTCCCTTCTCTGCCTGCTGGTAAACGGCAAGTCGGTCCCCAGCGAGGCGGGACTTGTCGCCGCCCTCCGCGCCGCCGAGCCGGGGCTCGTAGGGGTGGTCTTAGGCGTCAACGAAAAGAAAAACAACGTCATCCTGGGGGACTCCTACCGCACGCTCTGGGGACAGGACTTTCTCATGGATACCCTGTGCGGCCTCACCTTCAAGCTGTCGGTCCCCTCTTTTTATCAGGTGAACGCCGACCAGGCTGAGGTGCTCTATGGCCGGGCGCTGGACTTCGCGGGTCTCACCGGAACGGAGACTGTGCTGGACCTCTACTGCGGCATCGGCACCATCACCCTGGCCATGGCCCGCGCCGCGGGGCAGGTTATCGGCTGCGAGGTGGTGCCCCAAGCGGTGGAGGACGCGCGGGAGAACGCGGCGCGTAACGGCATTGCAAACGCCCGGTTCCTCTGCGCCGACGCGGGTGAGGCCGCCCGCACGCTGGAGGAGGAGGGCGTCCGCCCCGACGCGGTCTGCGTGGACCCGCCGCGCAAAGGCCTCGCCCCCGACGTCATCGACACCATCGCGCGCATGGCCCCCGGTCGCATCGTCTATGTCTCCTGCGATTGCGCCACCCTGGCCCGAGACCTCAAGCTCTTCGCCGCCCAGGGCTATGCCCTCCGGGCCGTCGAGGCGGTGGACCTCTTCCCCCGAACGGCGCATGTGGAAGTATGTTGTTTGATTGAGAAGACATAAATCCTAACAATTGAGGACAGTAATTGATATAAAATCGGAAAAACAAATGTGTTTACGCTCGTGTTGTTTGCAGTTTATTTGCTGGCATTGCTGTTGGTAAATCACCGATGGGTGCGTATCAAATAGATATTTATGTTGTACTAGGTTCAGTAATACAGAGCAGATAGGTAGGCGGATAAGTGAGGGGATCATTTTGAGCGATAAGAGAGAACAACTTATATCAGATTTGAGAAAAATCCAGGACAATCAATATCAGGTAGCGGATGAAGAAACCCCTTGGGAATATATACCCCTGATGCTGGATCACATCGGTGATACCGATCC
>DATMXU010000292.1:0-17232 GCA_035562355.1 Pseudoflavonifractor sp. | reverse complement strand
TTTAGCAAATTAAGTGATATAATCAAAACAAGATTTAATTTGGAGGATTTTACATGGACGCTTTTCGTTTTCCAGAGAGTTTTTCTCTCGGCGTCGCCTCCGCAGCGACGCAGGTGGACGGGGACTGCAAAAACAGCAACTGGTATGACTGGTATCAGAAGGGCCATATCAAGGACGGCTTTGACCCGGACGTCGCGACCATGCACCGCAAGTTCCTCCGCGAGGATACCGAGCTGATGGCCTCCATGGGGATCGGACATTACCGGTTTGGCCTGGAGTGGGCGAGAATCGAGCCGCGCGAGGGCGTGTTTTCCGACGGGGAGTTTGATAAAATCCGCGAGGAAATCCTGCTGCTCCGGGAAAAGGGCATTTCCGTTCTGGTCACCATACACCACTTCTCCAACCCCCTCTGGTTTGAGGAGAAGGGCGGCTTTTTAAGTCCGGACAGCCTGCAAATTTTTCTCCGCCTGACCGAACAGGTGGTGGAAAAACTGGGAGACCTGGTCAGCGAGTATATCACCATCAACGAGCCGAATGTCTACGCGGTCAGCGGATATCTGGGCGGCGATTTTCCTCCGGGGGAGAATAAGCTTTTAAAGACGCTCAAGGTCATAAAGAACATGGGCGTTTGCCACCGCCGTGCCTATGAGCGCATCCACGCGCTGCGTGAAAAAATGGGCTATACCGATACGAGGGTTGGCTTTGCCCATCACATGAGGGCCTTTGCGCCGTATCACCCTCGAAACCCCTGGTACCGCCTGTGCGCGAATGCCTCGGAGTACCTGTTTCAGGGCCAGATCAGCAAGAGCTACCTGCTGGGCCCAGCCGGGGACAAGGGCCGCTACGCGGATTTTCTGGGCCTGAACTACTACTCCCGCACCGCCTCAAAGGGCTTTGCGGACGGCACCTTCCCGGGCGTCCCCGTGAACGATCTCGGCTGGGAAATCTATCCCCAGGGCATGGTGGACTGCTGCCGAAAGCTCCATGCCATCCTGCCCGAGCTGCCCATCTACATCACGGAAAACGGCACGGCGGACAACAGCGACGCCTTCCGCACCCGCTTTCTCTACGAGCACATCAAGGTCCTGTGCGAGAGCGGCCTGCCCGTCACGCGCTACTACCACTGGTGCTTTGTCGATAACTTTGAATGGCTTGAGGGCTTTACCGCGCGGTTCGGCATTGTGGCGCTCAATACCGAGACCATGGAGCGGACCGTCAAAGGCAGCGGCAGGTTCTATCAGAGGATGATCGAAAACAGGGGCGTGACCGCGGAAATGGCTGCCGCCGCGATGGAGGAGGCGTATCCGATTGGAGCATATCATTGAAAAGGACGGCGTATTTCTTCTCAACATGCACAGCAGCTCTTATCTCGTCATGGTCAACGAGCACGGGCATGTCGAGCAGCTCCACTACGGGGCGCCCGTTCAGATCGATGACGCGCAGGCGCTGCGCTATAAGCGCACGATGCCCTATGGCTCCGAGGTCATGTATACGCAGACTGACGAGACTTACTGCCTTGATAACGTGCCGCTGAACTGGTCGGGCATCGGCAAGGGCGATTTTCGTGTGACCCCTCTCGAAATGCAAATGCCCGACGGCTCATACACCGCGGACTTCGTCTTTGAGCGCTTTGAGCTGCGTGAGGGCGCGTATCCGGCGCAGTCCCTACCCTGCGCCTGCGCGGAGGACGGGAGGGACGCCGAGACCCTTATTCTGTACCTGCGCGAAAAGGTCTATCACATCGGTCTTGCGCTTATCTACACGGTGTACAGCGGGGAAGACGTCATTACCCGCAGGGCGGTGCTGACAAACGGCGAGGAGCGGCCGCTGGAGCTCCGGCGGATGATGAGTATGCTCATCGACCTGCCGAACCGGGGGTTCAAGCTGGTCACGCTGGACGGCGACTGGATCGCCGAGGCGAACCGCCACGACCGCGCCCTCATGCCCGGCTGCTTTGTCAACGAGAGCACCACGGGCAGCTCCTCCAACCGCCACAACCCCGGCGTCATCCTCGCCGGAGAGCGTGCGAGCGAGGACAGCGGGGAGGTCTACGGCGTTAACCTTGTGTACAGCGGCAACCACTACACCGCTGTGGAGCTCTCCTCCCGCGATATGGTGCGCATGATCTCCGGGATCAACCCCCTGTGCTTTTCATGGACGCTGCAAAAGGGGGAGCAGTTTGAAACGCCAGAGGCGGTCCTCACCTTCTCTTCCCAGGGCTTTAACGGCATGAGCCGCAATTTCCACAACTTCGTAAACCGGCGCATCGTCCGCGGCGACTGGAAGGGGAGGGAGCGCCCTGTTCTTCTGAACAACTGGGAGGCCCATTTTTTTAAGTTTACCCGCCGCAAGCTGCTGCGCCTGGCGCGGCGGGCCGCAAAACTGGGCGTGGAGCTGTTCGTGCTGGACGACGGCTGGTTTGGTCTGCGCAACGACGACAAGGCGGGGCTTGGCGACTATACGGTGAACCGCAAAAAGCTCCCCGGCGGGATGGGGGACCTGGCAAGTAAGGTCACGAAACTGGGGCTGCGCTTTGGACTGTGGTTTGAGCCTGAGTCGGTGAACCCGGACAGCGACCTCTACCGGGCGCACCCGGACTATGCCGTCAGGCTGCCGGGCCGGGAGCCGTCTTTGGGGCGCAACCAGCTGCTGCTGGATTTGACCAACCCGGCGGTGCGGGACTACATCGTGGAAGAGGTCTCCGGGGTGCTGGACAGCGCGGAGATCAGCTATGTGAAGTGGGACATGAACCGGCACATGAGCGACTGTTTCTCCAGCCACTGTGTCTCCGGCGAGTTTTACCACCGATACATATCAGGGCTCTACGAGGTGCTGGAGCGCATCTTCCGGCCCCGGCCGCACATTCTCTTGGAGAGCTGTTCCTCCGGCGGCAACCGCTTTGACCTGGGGATGCTCTGCTACTCGCCGCAGATCTGGGCCTCGGACGATACCGACCCCATCGAGCGCCTGAGAATTCAAAGGGGCCTGTCCTATTTCTATCCGCTCTCCACCATGGGCGCGCACGTCTCCCAGGCGCCCCATCAGCAGACCCTGCGCGCCACGCCCCTCTCCACGCGCTTTAACGTCGCTGCCTTCGGCGCTTTTGGTTACGAGCTCGATTTGGGCGAGCTGTCGCCCGTGGAGAAAAAACAGGTCGGGGCACAGATCGCGTTTTATAAAAAGCACCGCCGTACCTTCCAGTTCGGCGACTTTTACCGCTATGACGCGGCCTGCGGCAGCAAGGAGACCTTCCTCAGCGTCAGCCCTGATAAGAGTGAGGCCGTCCTGGCCTTTGTCCAGACGCTGGCAAGGGCCGGGGAGAGCAATGACCTGCTCTCCGTAAAGGGGCTGGACAAAAGCCGGACGTATGCGCTCGAGACCGTCCCCCAGAAGGTGGCCGTCTCCCGGTTCGGCGGGTTACTCAAGCACATTTCACCCATGAAACTCAAGCCGGACGGCTTTCTTCTCCGCATGGTGAACCGGCACTACGCCCTGACCGATGGGGCGCTGTCCTTTACCGCCAGCGGCGCTGCGCTGCACAGCGGCGTCGGCCTCAATAACCAGTTTATCGGCACGGGCTACCACAGCGATCTGAGGCTGTGGGGAGATTTCGGCTCCCAGATGTATACGGTCAGGCGTTTGGATCATCAAGTCAAGGAAGAAAAGGGGAAAGCGCAATGAACAAGCTGGACAGACGCAACATGGTTTTCTTCGGCCTCGGTACCGTCGGACGCGACGCATTTTATGCCCTTGAGGCAAACGCGCTGATCTACTACCTCTCAAACGTATTGCAGCTCCCCATCGGCGTGTTTGTTGCGACGAGCCTCGTCTTTACCGTCCTTCGCATTTTTGACGCGCTCAACGACCCGCTGATGGGCCTGGTCGTCGACAACACGCGCTCAAGACATGGAAAATTCAAGCCGCCCATGCTGCTCGGTGCGCTTGCCGGCGCGGTCTGCTACATGGTGCTCTTTACGGACTTCGGGCTGAGAGATTACTGGTTCGTGGTGGTTTTTGCCATTGCCTATCTCCTCTGGGACATCTTCTATGGCCTCAACGACATTGCCTACTGGTCGATGCTCCCCTCGCTGACCGTCGAACAGAAGGTCAGAGAAAAGATGGGAGCTTTTGCCAGAATCTGCGCCAACATAGGTATGTTTGCCATCATGATCGGCTGGGAGCCGATCACCAGCAGTATGGGCAACACGCCCAGGGCCTGGTTCATCGTCGCCGCTGCCGTGACGGTGCTGATGCTGCTCTTCCAGCTGTTCACCATCTTCGGCGTGAAGGAAAAGAACCACATGTTCAAGCAGGAGGAGAAGACCAGCCTGCACGGCATGTGGCAGGTGCTCACGCAAAACGATCAGCTTTTATGGACGACGCTGGCCATGTCACTGTTCACCATCGGCTATATGACCACCACCACCATTTCCATCTACTATATGCAGTATGTGTTCGGCGACAAGAACATGTACGCCGTTCTGGCGGCGGTCGTCGGCGTGGCCCAGCTCTCAGCCCTCACAGTCTTCCCCCTGGTCTCCAAATACCTCTCCAGAGAAAAGTTCTATCTGCTGGCTACCATACTGGTGGTTTTCGGCTATGCCGTTTTCTTCTTTGCCGACAGGAGTCTGCTGCTGGTGGTGCTGGCAGCCCTGTTTCTGTTTGTCGGCGAAGCCTTTATTCAGCTGCTGATGCTCATGTTCTTGGAGGATACCATTGAATACGGCCAGTGGAAGCTTGGCAAGCGCAACGAGAGCATCACGCTCTCTGTGCAGCCGCTTATCAATAAGATCGGCGGGGCGGTTTCCATGGGGCTTGTCAGCCTGTCGCTCGTCTGGTCGGGCATCAAAACCGGAGACGCCGCCGCGGAGAGCATTGACGATGCGGGCAAGCTGATCATAAAGCTGATGATGCTTTTAATTCCGATCCTCTTCATTGTTTCGGGGTATCTGGTCTACCGTTTCAAGTTTAAGATCAACAAGGAGACCTATGACAGGATCATCGGCGAGCTCCACGCCCGGGGCGAGCTGAACTTAGACGGCGAGTAGGGGGCGGCAGAAAGGCTCTCATCGACTGGACGCGGATCACGAGGGGTAAGGCCGTCGTTAAGAGTGCGGCTGCCCATTGGAAGATGAAGGGGGGCACCTCCATGGAGGCGTTTGAGCGGGTAAATTCCGGCGTGCCGGGGCTTGATGCAATGCTCGATCATATACGGCTGGGCGATAACGTGGTGTGGCAGGTATCCTCCCTGGATGATTACCGCCTGTTTGCCGAGCTCCTTGTGCGCCGGGCGGTGGCAGATGGCCGCAATGTGATCTATATCCGCTTTGCCGGGCATGCGCCTGTTTTACAGGACCTGTCGGGCGTGAAGGTCTACGAGCCCGATGTGTCCGCGGGGTTTGAGAGTTTCACGGTCAGCGTTCATAATATCATCACCAACGAGGGGCGCGGCTCCATCTACGTCTTTGATTCTCTTTCAGAGCTCCAGGTTGCCTGGTCCACCGACCTGATGATGGGGAATTTCTTCCGCGTGACCTGTCCCTACCTCTTTGAACTGGACACCATCGCGTATTTCCCCGTCTTGCGGGCCCATCACAGCTTTGATACTCTCGCCAGAATACGCGAGACCACCCAGATCCTCCTGGACGTGTACTCGGACGGCACGCTGCGGTATTTGCATCCTGTCAAGGTCTGGAACCGCTATTCCCCGGAGATGTTTCTCCCCCACCGCATGGAGTCAGGCGGCAGCTTTTCCGTTTTGACAAACGGCATTGACATGGGCGTATTCTATTCGCTTGTGCACGCACAGAACACCTTCCAGGGCAAGCAGGACCTTGACAGCTATGAGCGGTTCTTCCAGGCGGCAAGAGACAGCTTTTTCAGCGGTGAGCTGGACGGCTATTTCGCCAAAAAGATCGTTCGCAGCATGATGACCCGCGATGAAAAGATCTCGGCGCTGATCTTGAAAAATTTTGAGCCCAAAGACTATTTCTTCATCAAGGACCACATGATCGGCACCGGCACGATCGGCGGCAAGGCCTGTGGTATGCTGATCGCAAGAAAGCTCCTGGAGCTCCATCTGCCCCAGTACCATGAACGGATCGAGCCCCACGACTCCTTTTTCATCGGCACAGACGTGTTTTATTCCTACATCGTAGACAACGGCTACTGGAAACTCCGTATCGCGCAGAGAAACGAGGACTCCTATTTTTCCGCGGGCAGACAGCTCAAGGCACGCATGCTGGAGGGCAGTTTCCCTGAGGCCATCCGCGGTCAGCTCCGGCGCATGCTCGAGTATTTCGGGCAGAGTCCCGTCATCGTCCGATCCAGCAGCTTTTTGGAGGATAGCTTTGGCAATGCCTTTGCCGGGAAATATGAATCGGTCTTCTGTGCAAACGCGGCTTCTCCCGAGGAAAACCTGAAAACCTTTGAGCGCGCGGTGCGAACCGTCTACGCCAGTACGATGGACCGCTCCGCACTCGAGTACAGGAGGAGCAGAGGGCTGGGCAACAGCGACGAGCAGATGGCCGTGCTGGTCCAGCGCGTGTCCGGCACCAGATTCGGCGATTATTTCATGCCCTGCGCCGCCGGCATCGGGTTTTCTTACAGCCTCTACCGCTGGAGCGACGACCTGGACGCGAATGCGGGGATGCTGCGGTTGGTCGCGGGCATGGGGACCCGGGCGGTGGACAGGACGGACGGCGATTACCCCCGCCTGGTCAATCTCGACAAACCGGACAGGAGTCCGCTTACCAGCGCGGACCAACGGCACCGGTTCTCGCAGCGGAAACTGGACGCCATCGTCTTTTCGCAAAACAGGCTGGAGGGCAAGCCACTGCAGGAGCTTTTGCCCTCGCTGCCGGTCTGGTACCGGGGGCTCGTCACCGAGCACGACCGCGAGGCGGAAAAGGCCCTGCGCGAGCGCGGGCAGCCGCGGGAGGTCGTCTTTGTGTCCTGCGCCGGGATCGTCCAGAACACCGCCTTTGTCACAATGATGCGGGACATCCTCAAGACGCTGGAGGCGCAGTATGGAGTCCCGGTCGACATCGAATACACGGTCAACTTCAATCAGGACGGATTTTTCGTCGTAAATCTTGTGCAGTGCCGCCCGCTCTCCGTCTGGAAGGCCGCCGGGTCCGTCACGCTCCCCGCCCTCAGGGAGGAGGATACGCTCTTCAAGGTGAAACACACCTTTATGGGCAGCACCGCCGAGCAGAAGATCGACTGCGTTGTCTGGGTCGATTCGGAGCGGTATTATCAGTTTCCCCATGCCCAAAAGCGGCAGGTGGCGCTTGCGATCGACAAAATCAATCACCACTACAGGGAAACGGGCAAACGGCTCCTGCTTGCGGCGCCGGGCCGGATCGGCACCTCCTCGCCGGAGCTCGGCGTTCCCGTAAGCTTTTCCAATATCTCGGCGTTCCGCGCCATCTGTGAATACTCCGACGGCCGGACCGGCTATATGCCCGAGCTCTCCTATGGCAGCCATATGTTTCAGGACCTGGTGGAGTCGGACATCTTTTATGCGGCCGTCTTTGAGAATGAGAACACCTTAGTTTTTAACAGGGAATTCTGGAACGGGAAGAACAATATATTCTCCTCCGTTTGCCCCGATACGGAGGAGCTTGCCGACATCGTAAAAGTCTATGAGACCGATTCGCTGACGCTCTATGCCGATATCAAGGAACAGACCGCGCTATGCGGTAACAGTGAAAATAAAAACGGGTATCAGCCAAGCTGATACCCGTTTCAGCGTCTGCGCCGGTACTCATTTGCTGAAGATCGAACCTCTATCTCTGTGTAAGTTCTTTGAGGTCAGGTTAATGAACAATTCTTCGGCTGCCGAAATACTCGCAATGCAGCAAATAATGATTGCTGCTACTTCTTTTCCTAAAACAAAAAATAGAAAAGGGAAGAAAAATAAGATGATACCTGTCGCTTTGTTGGCATAGGTATGTAAAAAAGCAAGCTGATGATATCGTATCAATCCGATCATTATTGAAATGAGACGTATTACGGCAATAACAGCGATCCAGTAAATAATCCACAGCGGAAGATCTATAACCGGGATAAGAATGAACAACACAATACCGATAAATATCAAATCAGAAATGCTATCCAATATCTGCCCAAATTTGCTGGAAACATCCATTTTCCTTGCGATATATCCATCTAAAACATCACTGATTCCACACGTAAAGTAAAAGAAGAAAAACAGGACTGAAAATGGCTTAACAAGCAACAGACAGGCAGATGCAAATACTCTGATGACTGTAATGTAGTTGGGAACATTTTTAATGGCTTTCACCCCCAGTCATATAGTCAAATTCCTAAAATGTGGTCAAAGCTGAGCTATGAAACCAGACGACTTTAGAATGGCTTGAGTAAGGACACCGCATGCGGCTCCCGCTTGTCTATTCGTCGGCCAGGCGATATCCAACTCCGATTTCCGTCATGATATAGCGGGGTTTCGAGGGGTTTTTCTCAATTTTCCTGCGAAGTCCCGCCATCAAAGCGCGCAGCGCCTGGGTATCGCTGCCGTAGTTCATGCCATAGATATCCTTCAGGATATACTGCGTCGTCAGCACTTTTCCCATATTGCGAAACAGCAGCGACAGCAGGCTGTACTCCAGCGGCGTCACATGGATTTCTTCACTCTCTAAATAGACCAGGCGTTTCTCAAAATCAATTTTCAATTGGCCTACAAAACGGATAGCCTGCTCATGATTCGCTCTTTGCCGATCCAAATGTCTGACTGCAACTCTGATGCGCGCGAGAAGCTCGGTGGCGGAAAAAGGCTTTGTAAGATAGTCGTCCGCACCCAAATCCAGTGCGGCGGCTTTTTCTTTATCCTGGTCTCTGGCGGATACCACAATAATGGGCATTTGAGACCATTCGCGTACCTTCCTGATCACCTCCATGCCGTCGAGATCCGGCAGACCGAGATCGAGCAGCATGAGATCGATTGATTCCGATACCAGATGGTTCAGGGCGCTTTCACCCGTGCCGACGGCGAGATATGGGAAACCTTCCTTTTCAAGAGAGTAGCCGATAAAACTCTGGATCTGCTTATCATCTTCAACGACAAGAATATGTTCATAGTTATGATTCATCTATTTGTCCTCCAAGGGCAGCGTAAAAATGAACTCCGCCCCTGCCCGGTCCGTGCGGTTCCGAGCGGAGATGGTTCCACCGTGCGCGTTTATGATAGACTCACAAATTGTCAGCCCAAGCCCTATTCCTGGCCGTGAATCGGCGCGGCTGGAATGCGACGTGTAGAACATCTGGAACAGGTGGGGGAGATCGGATTGCGCAATTCCACAGCCTGTGTCCTGAATGGTAAAGACGGCCTGGTTATGCTGCCCATCCCGGCTGACCGTAATACTGATTTCACCGGGCGGAGCAGTGTGCTTTACCGCATTATCGATTAAGTTGATCAGAACCTGATTGATCAGCTTTGCATCCATGGGCGCTAGAAGAAACTCGTCTGGCGCATGCGCTTCGATTTCGTACTCCGGATACCGACGGGACATATAGTCCACCGCGCCGCCCAGCACCTCCTCCACGGCCTCCTGCTGCTTATTTATCGTAAGCTTTCCGTCCTGTAGGCGGGTAAGGCTTAGTACATTTTCAACCAACGAGAAAAGCCAGCGCGCATCAGTACCGACGCCAGCAATGAGATCATAGCGGCGGTCTTCTTTTTCCGTCATGCTGGCAAGCATTTCCGTTGCTCCAAGAATCCCCGAAAGCGGGGTGCGCAGATCATGAGAGATCGAACGGAGCAGGTTGCTGCGATAGCGCTCCTGCTCCGCCTCTTCCCGTGAGCGTATCCGCTGTTGCGCGGAACGGAAACGGTCCATTGCCAATGCCACGCTTTCAATCATGGAGCGCAGCAGGCGCGTTTGCGCTTTGCTGAGAAACCGCGCCTGCTCGCTTGGAATCCTGACAATGCCCAATGTGATTTCTCTCCCGTAGATAGGCCAGTCATAAAACTCGGTCCCGATATCCACGCCGGTTTGCGAAGCCCCGATCCGATGTAAAATCGCATCGGGATCAGTTACCGCGCGCCGTATCTGTTTTTGATCGGAGACCTGCTGAATGAATGTGCCTTCCGGGATGCCTCTCTCGTCAAAGCATAGGCAAGCGGACCCTTCACATATCACTTTGCTGATTGCATCCGTGGCTATTCCGGCGATGTCATGAATATCGGTTGCATCCGTCAGGCGGTTGGTTAGCGCAAACAGCGCTTTTGCTTCGGCCTCACGCTCCCGCGCGCTGTGCTCGTTCATCTTTGCATGGGAGACTAAGGAGCTCGTGATAAACGCGGTAATCGTCATTATAATAAAGGTAATGATATAACTTGGCGCATTGGCGGTAAATGTGAAATATGGCTCTGTAAAAAGAAAATTAAACGCAACCGCCGACAAGACGGAGGTGATAAAACCATAGACATACCCGGGAGCAAAGAGCGTTGCAAGCAAAACCGCCAGCAAATATACGATGGCGATATTCGTTTCGGGTAGAGATAGCCCGCGAAAAACAAACCCAATGACAGAGGCTGCACATAGTATTGCCAAGATAGTTAAGATGCGGGTAAAAGTATTCTTTACTTGAAAAGTAGTTTTCATCGTTTCCTTCCCTGCGATTGCCGCGTTTTTGGCCGTCATGTCATCCACTTATAGAAATACCGGCCAACTGATCTTACGGCTATTATACGTTCAGAGCTTACAATATACAAGATTGCGGGCCGCTATTTTCATAGCGGCCCGCTTTTTTCTCACAATATTCTCACACCAAACGCGTGACTCTCACACCCCCCTCACACTTTGTTCGCTAGAATCGGAGGGTGACAATTTCCCGTGCGATCGGCGCGAGCTGCCGGTAAGCGGCAGCTTGGCCGGCCATGGCACCGGGAAGTAATCACCCATTTGATCCCTAAGACGATAACGGAAAGAGAGTGTAAGAGCACGATTATGGATGAGATCGTTACAGAGATACATAAATTTTCTCCGGAGGAGGTCTACGGTGCTTTAGATACCGCGAAAGGCGGCTTGTCAGAGCGTGAGGCCGCTTCAAGGCTGGAAAAGTATGGGAATAACCTGTTACAGGAAAAGAAAGGAACGCCCCTGATTATAAAGTTCCTTTCCAATTTCACGCACCTGATGGCGATTCTCTTGTGGGGAGCGGGCATCGTCGCGTTGATCGCCCAGATCCCTGAGCTTGCCATTGCGATCTGGATGGTGAACATCATCAACGGCGCATTCAGCTTTTGGCAGGAATTCCGTGCCGGAAAGGCCACTGAGGCGCTTAAAAAAATGCTCCCCGACCATGTCCGCGTACTGCGCGACGGGCAGGAGCAGCAGCTGCTCGCAGAGGATCTGGTCCCCGGAGATGTGATCCTCCTCTCAGAGGGAGACCGTATCTCTGCCGATGCGCGGCTCGTAGACGATAATGACCTGCGCGTCAATCAATCGACCTTGACGGGGGAGTCCCATCCGGTACACAAGACCCGTGACAGTGTGCTCCGGGATGATCTGACGCGTGCTGAGCAGCCCAATATGGTGTTTGCAGGGACGACCGTGGCGGCCGGAACGGGGCAGGCCGTCGTCTATGCAACCGGCATGTCCACGGAGTTCGGGAAAATTGCACACCTGACGCAGAGCCTGAAGGAAGAGACCAGCCCCCTGCAAAAGGAAATGGGCAAGCTGACAAAAAAAGTGTCCGCCATCTCGGTCGGCATCGGCGTCGTATTTTTCTTCCTGGCTATTTTTCTGGCGCAGACAGAGCCGGTCGCCGCATTCATTTTTGCCCTTGGCATGATTGTCGCCTTTATTCCCGAGGGGCTGCTGCCTACGGTCACCCTATCTCTGGCCATGGGCGTTCAGCGTATGGCCAAACGGAACGCGCTGATCAAACGCCTCTCCGCCGTGGAGACCCTGGGCTGCACAACGGTGATCTGTACAGATAAAACGGGGACCCTGACGCAGAACGAAATGACGGTCAGCAACCTCTGGATGGATGGCCGGCATATGGAGGTTAGCGGCGTAGGATATGACGCGGCAGCCGGGAAGATCATGCTAAACGGAAAGGCCGCGCCGCAAAACCAGACACGGCTCACGGAGCTTTTGACCGCTGCCGGCCTGTGCTGCAATGCCCGGCTCCTTCCCCCGAACGGGGACTCCTCCCGCTTTACCGTGCTTGGAGATCCAACGGAGGCCGCGCTGATCGTTCTGGCGCAAAAATACGGATTGAATTTAGACGCCGTACGCGCCGAGATACCCCGCCTGCGGGAGCTCCCCTTTGACTCGGGCCGCAAACGGATGAGCACGATCCATCAGGCGCGGGGCAAGGGGCGCACCGCTTTCGTGAAGGGGGCTCCCAAGGAGGTGCTGGAGCTCTGCACGCGGCAAAACAGAGATGGAACGCTCGTCGCCATGAGCGAGCAGGACCGCGCGGATATCATGGCGGTCAACGATGGGTATGCCAGAAACGGACTTCGCGTTCTTGCCATTGCCGCACGGAGCATTGCGCCCGGCAACGGCATCCCCTCCAATCTGAGCGCGTATACGCCCGAGATGATCGAACAGGACCTGACCTTTTTGGGTCTGATCGCCATGGTCGATCCCCCCCGGCCCGAGGTGGCGGAGGCGGTCAAGAAATGCCACAATGCGGGGATCAGGATCATTATGATCACCGGTGATTATGGCCTGACCGCGGAGAGCATCGCGCGGCGGATCGGAATTATTAAAGGAGACCATCCCAGGATCGTCACGGGGATCGAGCTTGAAAAGATGGCTGAAGGGGAATTGAAGAAAATCCTCTCCGACGAGGTTATCTTTGCCCGCGTGGCGCCGGAACAAAAGCTGCAGGTCGTCAGCGCCCTGCAGGAGATGAAACAGATTGTGGCGGTGACCGGCGACGGCGTAAACGATTCGCCCGCGCTGAAGAAGGCGGACATCGGTGTTGCCATGGGGATATCGGGAACGGACGTCGCCAAGGAGGCGGCCGACATGATCCTGACCGATGATAACTTCGCCTCTATCGTCAATGCCATTGAGGAAGGGCGCGCGGTGTATAACAACATCCGCAAATTTGTCCTCTATATTTTCAACAGCAATATGGCCGCGGCGGTGCCCATGGTGCTCTACCTTTTTTCAAGAGGCGCCATTCCCCTCCCGCTTACCGTCATGCAGGTGCTCGCCATCGACCTGGGGACCGATATGGTGCCGGCTATGGGACTCGGTGTTGAAAAGCCGGAGGAGGGCATTATGAATGTTCCGCCCCGTTCGCAGAGGGAATCTCTGCTCAGCCGCCCCCTGGTACTCAAAGCGTTCTGCTGGTATGGCATATTGGAAGCCGCCTTTGGCATCGCGGCATACTTCTTTCTCAATTATCTGCACGGATGGCCGGAAAACCCGCTGGCGTCTTCGGGCGTGGTCTATCAGATGGCGACCGCGATGACGCTTGCCGCCATTGTGATGGCGCAGGTGGGCGCTGTTTTCGGCTGCCGCACACAGCGGCTTTCTGTGTTCAAGGTTGGGCTGTTCAGCAACAAAATGATCTTGATTGGAATCGGGGTGGAATTCGCGCTGCTGGCGCTGCTTGTCTACCTCCCCCTCCCGCTCCTGCATCACCTGTTCAATACCGCGCCTCTGGGCTGGCGGGAGTGGGCATTCCTGCTTGTCATACCCCCTATCATGCTGGCTATGGATGAAGTCCGCAAATGGATTCTTCGCGGATGGGACCGGATGCAGGCAAACAAAAGGACCGCTGAAAGGACGGATATCGTATGAAAATAATTATCGTGGGCTGTGGAAGAAACGGCTCGGGGCTTGCGCAGGCCCTGAGCAGAGCCGGGCATGCCGTCACGGTCATCGACTCCAGCGCGTCGGCGTTTTCGAAACTGGGGCAGGGCTTTAAGGGCAAGACGATCGAGGGAGTCGGCTTTGACCGGGAGATCTTGATGCAGGCGAAAATTGACCGCAGCGACGCGCTGGCCGCGTTTACTTCAAGTGATGAATCAAATGCCGTTATCGCCAGAATCGCGCGTGAGATCTATCATGTGCCGAAGGTGGTGGCAAGGCTTTACGATCGTGATAAAGCCGAGATCTATAAGCAGCTAGGGATACAGACGCTGTCTTCCACCACCTGGGGCATCAAACGGGCGGCCGACCTGTTGACATATACTCCTCTGGACGCCGTATTCAGCTTTGGAAACGGAGAGGTAGAGCTTGTCAAGCTCGAGGTACCCTCCCTGATCGCCGGGAGAAGGGTGAATGACCTGACCGTCTTAGGGGACATTCACGTGGTGGCCATCGAGCGTGGGAATAAGACGATATTGCCAACGGGAGGAACGGTTTTTCAGCGCCGCGATATTCTGTACATCGCGGCGGCGATCTCTTCCGGAGGGCAACTGAAAAAGCTGCTCGGGCTCAGCGATGGGAAGGTGATGTAAAATATGAAAGTAATCATCGTTGGCGGCGGGCAGGTAGGCTGTTATCTGGCCTCGCTGCTCATTGAGCGCGGGCATGAAATCAAGATTATTGAAATGAAAGAGAATCGCATTGACGTCCTGAAAAAAAGCCTGCCGGAGGGCGTGATCGTCCATGGCAGCGGGACCGATCCCAAACTGATGGAGAGCGTGGACATCCAGCATACGGACGTGCTTGCCGCTGTAACGGGTTCCGATGAGACAAATCTGGTCATTGCAACTCTGGCGCGCCTGGAGTATGGCGTGACCCGCGTGATCGGGCGGGTCAACAACCCCAAAAACGCATGGCTGTTTACACCGGTCATGGGGGTTGACGCCGCCCTGAATCAGGCCGACTTGATGGCCCGCCTGGTGGCGGAGGAGATGTCCATGGGCGATATGATGACACTCCTCAAGCTGCACGGCGGCAAATATTCGCTGGTGGAGCGTATGGTCGATCCCGCCTCCTCCATAGTAGGGAAGGCTTTGCGTGACATCAAATTTCCCGCGGAGTGCGTTCTGGCGGCGGTGATCCGCAATTCCAATCTTCTCATACCGCGCGGAGACACCGTGCTCATGGCGAGCGACAAAGTGATTGCCATCACGCATGAGGATCAGCTTCAGAAACTGGATAATATGTTTGGCGCATCAGATGTCTGACGCGCCAATAGAGGCGGCCATCCTGCCGAGTGGCTGCCGGGGGTGAATTCTGTGTAAAAGTGCGGAAGGCGTGAGGCAGAATGAAGTATAAAGAATTTGGTGGCGAGGAGAACCCCACCATTCTTCTGCTGCATGGTGAATGGCTCTCTTGGTGGTCCTTCCAGGAAATCGTCGACGCGCTGAAGGCGGAGTACCGTATCGTTGTGCCCGTGATCGACGGGCACGGAGAGGATGGCGCGACCACCTTTCCCGGCATTCAAGAGACGGCGCGGAAAATCATCGGGTACATCGACGCAAACTGCCGGGGGCGGGTATGCGCGATCTGCGGCGTATCCCTGGGGGGCCAGATCGCGGTTGAGATCCTCTCCGAGCGGCCGGAGATCACGGAGTATGCCGTCGTGGAGAGCGCGCCGGTGGTCCCGCACCGCGCACCCATCCGCGCCGGGCTCGCGACGACAAGGCTGGCCTACAGGCTGTCCCGCTTGAAATGGCTGGCCAGAATACGGGCAAAGGCGCTCTGCGTCGCGCCCGGGGCCTTTTCACGCTACTACCAGGACCGGCTGCGCATATCCTATGGGTCCTGGCGAAACGTCAAAAGGAGCAGGGCCGGGTATGCCGCGCCCGCGGGGCTGGGGATGTCGGGTGCAAAGGTCTTGGTTGTCATTGGCGCGGAGGAGATAGAGGAGATGGACCCATCTGTGCGCCTGTTCATGAGTACCGTCCGAGAATCGCGCATCTGCATCGTCCCTGACATGAGGCACGGAGAGCTGAGCCTTGCCCATTGCACAGAGTATCTTGCTTTAATCAAGCATTTTATGATGTGCCCCCGTGAACATAAGACCCGGGAACCGCTGTAAATCCGAAAGCTGCTGGGGCGACGCATAAGAATACGCAGTGTCCTTAAGGGGACGCCTCCTGTTAACGGGAGGCGTCCCCTTTCTCAATGATGTCTGGAGGATGGGCGATTGTGATGGAGGGTGTCAAGGGCGTGTCGTCTGCCGCTGGACGAGCCGCGGTAAGGCGGTGTAGGACTGAATGAGCATCGCGGGGTTTCTGATCTTCTTCAAAAGGGAGCTGCCGGCGTGAGTGCCGAGGCTGTAGAGGTCGATGTCGATGACCGTGGGCGCGGGCAATATCATGGGGGAGAAGGGATAGTCGTCAAAGGCGACCAAAGAGACCTGGTCCGGGATGGCAAGCCCCGTTGCCCTGATGGCCCGCACGGTGCCCACCGCCATGAGGCTGTTGGTGCAGATAATGCCGTCGGGCGGCTCGGGGAGCTCCAGCAGCCTGAGCGCCGACTGATAGATGGACTCCACGTCGGGGTCGTTGTAGACGACCTGCTCTCTCCGGACCTCCAGGCCGTTTTTCTCCATGGCGATCTGAAAGCCCCTGAGCCGGTCTATGAATATCTTGTCCCCCTCGCGCCCGCCCATGAAGGCAAGCCTCCCGCAATCCCGGGAGAGCAGGTGCTCCACGGCGATGTTGGAGGAGAGGGTGTGGTTGGTGTCGATCCAGGAGAGGACGGTATCAAAGGCGGGCGCGCCGATGCAGATCTGCGGAAAGTCGTACCGCAGCATCAACTTTTCCACCTGGGGCGTGATAAACTGGCCGCCGATAATAATGCCGTCGGCCACATGGCTCAAAATGGCCTCCTCAAAGATCTCCTCCGGTCTCCTGTCGTCGGCGTCCAGATTCAGGAGGGAGAGCCGGTAGCCCTTGCGGCTGAGCTCGTGGCTGACGCCGCAGATGATATCGAACATATGGGGGTTTTGATAGGGGAGTCCCTTGTAGAAACTGTCGGCATAGAGGACGGCTTTGCTGGACCTCCGCGCCAGGTTGGCGGCGGAGGCATTGGGGGCGTAGTTGAGCCGCTGCATGGTCTCAACGACCTTCTCCCTGGTGGCGGGGGCCACGTACAGCTTGTCGTTCAAAACCTTGCTCACCGTGGCGACTGAGACCCCCGCCTCACGGGCAATATCCTTGATGGTAAGGGACATAAGCGTCCTCCTTGTAGTAAAACGATTTCCGATTTTGGGCAATTAGACGAATCCTTTTGTATTGACACCTGGTAATGCAAATGCTATATTTTAACCAGATTATAC
>DATMXU010000291.1:0-8180 GCA_035562355.1 Pseudoflavonifractor sp. | reverse complement strand
ATATACTCTTGTATGTCTATACCGCATATGGAGGTAGCTGCATGACTTATTTAATGTCGGTAATCATGGGTGTGATTCAGGGTGTCGCAGAATTTCTGCCCATCTCCAGTTCGGGCCATCTGGCGCTCTTTCAGGCGTTTTTTGGCATGGAGGACGTGGAGTCCTCCCACATGTTCTTCGCCGTTCTGCTCCACTTCGGCACCTTTATCTCGGTCTGCATCGTCTACTGGCGGGATATCGTGGATATGGTGCGGGAGTTCTTTCTGGGCATCGCCGCGCTCTTCTCCGGAAAAAGGGGAAGGGGGACGCCCCCGCCTGCCCGGCGGCTCGTGATGCTCATCGTGGTCGCCACACTGCCGCTCTTTGTCATGGTGTTTCTGAAGGACTACATAGCCGTTCTCTTCCAGAGCAGCATTATGGTCTCCGTAGCCCTGCTGGCGACGGGTTTCCTGCTCTTCTTTGCCGACCGGCTCCCCAAAGGGCACAAGACGGCCAAAAACGCCACGGTGGGAGACGCGGTGGTGGTGGGCGTGGCCCAGGCCATCGCCATCATCCCCGGCCTGTCCCGGTCGGGCACCACCATCTCGGCGGGCATGTTCCAGGGCTTTGACCGGGGCTTTGCCGTGCGCTTTTCCTTCCTGATGTCTCTGCCCGCCGTGTTGGGGGCCAATATCCTGGAGATGAAGGATGCGGTAGAGGCCGGCTTTGATTTCTCCCTCCTGCCCGTATATCTGGTGGGTGTGCTGACGGCCACCGTGGTGGGCTATTTCTCCATCCGTCTGGTGAAGTCCATGGCAGACAAGGGCAAGTTTGGCAAGTTCGCCTACTACTGCTGGGCGGTGGGCGCAATCTCGCTGATCGCGGGTATTATCAAATTTGTGATCTTGTAATGCGAACTTGCCAAACGCCGCAAGTGCGGCGTCCCAAGCGTTTTGGCCCTTAAGGGCCAAAACCTTGATGCCGGGCGGATTCATTCCGCCCGGGCAGATAAAATCGGCGGGGTCCCCGCGCGGCGTAAGCCGGGTGGGGTCAAGTTCGCCTGCTACTGCTGGGCGGTGGGCGCGATCTCGCTGATCGCGGGCCTTATTCTGAAATAGTCGTATCCCGCCCCCTGCATCCATCTCCCGGAAAGGATTGATTCCATGGCGACCGCACAAAAGAAAACGGGGAGCCGTCAGGCCCCCGCCGGCAAGCGGACAAGCAGCGCAAAAGGGAAGAGCACGAAGAGCAGCGCAAAAACTGCGCCCCGCCCCGTCAGGCGCGGGGTGGGCGCCGTCGTCTGCCTGGTGCTGGCCTTTTTTGCCGTCTTCGGCTATTTTGACGTCGACGCCCTGTTCATCAACTTCTACTGCAAGGTGCTCAAGGGCGTCCTGGGGTACGGCTTTTGGATCGCCCCCCCGGCGCTGCTGATGGCGAGCTATATCCTGGCCTTCCACCGTGGCCGCCCCGTGCAGATGCGCCTATGGTGCACGCTGCTGCTGCCCCTGATGGCGGGGGTCATTGTGCACCTCATCCTCAATCGGACGGAATATCTATGGGACTGGTCCATCTTCTCCGCCCTCTGGGGGGACGGCGTGGTCGTCAAGAGCGGCGGCGTGGCGGGGGGCATTCTGGCCCTGGGCTGTGCACTGGCATTCAGCCGGATCGGCACCGGCGTCCTCTTCGCGGTGGGCGCGGTGCTGATGGTGCTGGGCGCGTGCAATCTGACCGTGGTGGATGTGGTAGACTATTTCCGCAGCCGCTCGCGGCTGGAGTATGAGGAGGAGGCCCTCCCCGAGCGTAAGCCCAAGCCCCGCACAGCGCCCGAGCTGGAGAGCGAGAGCCCCGCCAGGCGCAAGCCCAACATTGACATTCCGGTGGACGAGCCCTCTGTTTCGCCGTCCCCCGTGGAGCCCGCCAAGCGGGAGCGGTTCTTCAACCGCAGGCCCGCCGTCCCTACTCCGGACCAGGTGCTGGCCGGGGCCGCCGAGGAAAGCGCGTCTCCTCCCGCGCCTGAGGCGGAGCCTTTCCCGGTCCGGGCGTCCGCGCCCACGCCGGTCTCAGCGCCCGTGCCGCCCCCTGTACCTGAGATCGTCCGGGAGCCAGCGGTGGCCAAGGCCAAGTCCGGTGAGACCGCCCGGGCCGCCGTAGAGGTGGCCCAGGACATCGAGAAGAAACTGACCGAGGGCCCGCCCGCCTATCAGTACCCTCCCGTCTCCCTGCTCAAAGAGGGGGACGGCATCATCGGGGCCGACGCCATCGGCGAGCTGAAGAACAACCAGGTCCGCCTGGCGGATACCATCCGCTCCTTCGGCATCGAGGCCAACATCGCCAACGTCACCCGCGGCCCCTCGGTCACCCGGTACGAGCTGGAGCTGGACCAGGGCGTGCGGCTCAATAAGCTCACCAATCTGGCCGACGACATCGCCTTGGCCCTGGGGGCCACCGGCGTGCGCATCGCCCCCATCCCGGACAAGATCTCCATGGTGGGCATCGAGGTGCCCAACAAGCTGGTCTCCCCGGTGTACATCCACGAGGTCGTCGACTCCAAGGAGTTCCGGGACCATAACTCCAAGGTCTGCTTTGCGGTGGGCAAGGACATCGGCGGCAACAGCATCGTGGGGAACATCGCCAAGCTGCCCCACCTGCTCATCGCCGGTACCACGGGCTCGGGCAAGTCGGTATGCACCAACTCGCTCATCGTCTCTCTGCTCTATAAGGCCACCCCGGAGGAGGTCCGCCTCATCATGGTGGACCCCAAGATGGTGGAGCTGGGCATCTATAACGGCATCCCGCACCTCCTCATTCCCGTGGTCACCGACCCAAAAAAGGCGGCCGGGGCCCTCCAGTGGGCGGTCACCGAGATGATGAAACGCTACCGCGCCTTCTCCGAGGTGGGCGTGCGGGACCTGGCGTCCTATAACGCCATGGCGGCCAGGACCGAGGGTATGGTCAAGATGCCCCAGGTGGTGGTGGTCATCGACGAGCTGGCCGACCTGATGCTGGTGGCCGCCAAGGAGGTAGAGGAGTCCATCTGCCGGGTGGCCCAAATGGGCCGCGCCTCCGGCATGCACCTCATCATCGCCACGCAGCGGCCCTCGGCCGATGTGATCACCGGCCTCATGAAGGCCAATATCCCGTCCCGCATCGCCTTCGCCGTGGCCTCCAGCCTGGAGTCGCGCATCATTCTAGACACCACCGGCGCGGAAAAGCTGGTGGGCCGGGGCGACATGCTCTACTTCCCGCTGGGCATGGGCAAGCCCCAGCGGGTCCAGGGCTGCCTCATCTCCGACGAGGAGGTGGCCAATGTGGTGGAGTTCGTCAAGCGCAGCGGCGCCGCCGAGTACGACGAGGCCATCATCCACGAGATCGAGCAGCACGCTGCCGAGAAGGAGAAGGGGGCCAAGGGCGTGGGCGGCTCCGCCCCCGATGAGGTCGGGGACGACTACGACGAGCTGCTTCCCGCCGCCATCGAGGTGGTGGTGGAGACCGGCATGGCCAGCGTCTCCATGCTCCAGCGCCGCCTCAAGCTGGGCTACTCCCGGGCCGCGCGGCTCGTCGACCAGATGGAGGAGAAGGGGATCGTGGGCCCCTTCGAGGGCTCCAAGCCCCGCCAGCTCCTCATCACCAAGGAGCAGTGGCAGGAGATGCAGTTCCGCCGTGGGATGGTGGATCTCGCGCCCGACGGGGGCACCGTCCCCGAGGAGTTTGACTACGAGGACGACGCCGTTCCACAGGGCCGTGACCTGCCGCCCTTTGACATGGGGGACTAGAGATGTATGTGATCAAATTCTGCACGGAGGAAGAGGTTCATCCCCGTATCGCGGGTCTTCGGGAGTACAACAGGCGCTTTATAAAGGAGACCTCCGACCTCTCCTGCTATCTTGAGGATGCGGCCGGGCACTGTGCCGGAGGGATCAGCGCCTGGCGGGCGGACCAGCTCATCTACGTGGACCTGCTCTTCGTGGAGGAGTCCAAGCGGAAACTGGGCCTGGGGGCCAAGCTGCTGACCTTCGTCGAGGAGGAGGGGCGGAAACTGGGCGTGAAGTACATCGAGCTCAACACGTTTGGTTTTCAGGCCCCTGGTTTCTATGAAAAACAGGGCTACCGCCAGTTTGGAAAATTGGAGAACTGCGTGGGCGGCTATGGGCACTATTTCTATGTGAAAGAGCTATAAAGAACGCCGGATGGGGGGGCCCCATCCGGCGTTTATTTTTAGATGACCAGCGTGCCCGATTCGTCCTCCAGCAGGAGGAGGATGCGCTCCTCGTTGCCGGTCTCCACGTTGATATAGAAGAGATAATGTCTGCCGTCCTCCGTCTGGCACTTGAATTCGTGGCACAGGATCTCGTATTCACCGCTGGTGGGGATCAGGGCGAGCTGGTAGGAGAGGACCTCCAGGCTGCCGTCCACCTTGCCCTGGGCCTCCTCCTGGGAGACGGTGGGCTGGGGCAGGGTGCGCTGAGTGTGGTTCATCAGGTAGCCCCGCGCGTCAAAGCCCATGACGCGGCAGGTGTCCAGCGCCACCGATACCTTGATGAGGTCGGGGTAGAGGATGACGCCGTCCTGGACCGCGGCGAGATTGATGGTGAGGAGATTGGCCTTGCTGATATAATAGGTGGGAACCAGGTTTTCATACCCGTGGGCCTGCAGGAAGGCAAGCCCCTCCTGGGTGGCCTCCTCGGCGGAGAAGGCGGCCTCGCCCGCCGGGCGGGAGTTGATCATCTGCACCACGACGCCGCCCTTGCGCGCCACCTCCACGTAGACCTCGCCGCCCTCAAAGGTGGCGCTGAACCCCCAGCCCGGGAGATTTCCCTCCAGCGTGTTGGAGAGCGCCAGGATATCGCGCTTGACGCCCAGAAACTTGGCGGCGGCGTCGAGGGCCTGCTCCTGGGTGACGTCCTCGTTGCCCTCCAGCAGCTTGGGGGCGCGGTTGGAGAGGTGCTCGGAGAAGGGGCCGTCGTACACCAGAGTGGGGAGCTCGGGGAACTCGGACTCGATGTTCTGGTAGGAGGAGCCGGCGGTCACCTCGCCGGCCTGCTCGGTGGCGGCGGTGAGCCGCGCCTTGGCCTGGTTCAGGTCATCTATTGTGACCACGTTCCGGTAGATATCCGAGCTCAGGTCCTCCAGCATCTGCGAGAGGGAAGAGGCGGCCCCGGCCAGGTTCTGCAGGTTCTGCCGCTCCTCGTCGGAGCAGGCGCCGTTAATGGCGGCGTTTCGGGAGAGGGCGACGGCGTAGTCGCCCACCTTGGCGATGAAGGTGGCGGTCTGCTCCAGCTCCACGTTGCTGTATGGCAGCTCGCCCAGCGCCATCTGGGCCGCCGTAGTCTTTCCAAAGAGCTCGGTACACAGGGAGGAGACCAGCGTGGGGGAGCTGGCATAGGAGAGCTTTTGCAGGGAGGTATTTACCTCCGACATAGCGGTGGCAAGCTCTGTAAAGGCGTGCTGGTAGACATTATTCAGGGTATTTTGATAGTTCGCCGCCTGCGCGTGGCCTTGAATGGCGAAACCGCCGGTCACGAGAAAGGCCGCCGCCACATAGCTTGCGGAAAGCACTCTTGCTCTTCTGGTCTTCAAGTTGATCCTCATAAAAAAACACGCCCCTTTTGGACTTAGTTTTTCCAAAGATGGCGTGTTTTTTCATGTAAATCTTGTTAAATTATTATTTGATCTTTGGCCCTCTCAGGGCCCGGGCGGAGTTGAGGATGGCGAGGACAGACACGCCCACGTCGGCAAAGACGGCCTCCCACATATTGGACAGCCCAAAAGCGCCCAGCAGGAGCACCAGCGCCTTGACGCCCAGGGCAAAGACAATGTTCTGCACCACGATGCGCCTGGTCTTTCGCGCGATACCCACGGCGTCGGCGATCTTAGAGGGCTTGTCGTCCATGAGCACCACGTCGGCGGCCTCGATGGCCGCGTCGGAGCCCAGGCCGCCCATGGCGATGCCTACGTCGGCCCGGGACAGGACGGGCGCGTCGTTGATGCCGTCGCCCACAAAGACGAGGGCGCCCTTGCCCGTCTTCTGTTCCAGCAGGGTTTCCACCTGGGCAACCTTATCGGCGGGGAGGAGCTGGGTATGCACCTCGTCCAGTCCGAGTTCCTGGGCGACCGCCTCGCCCACCGCTTTGGCGTCGCCGGTGAGCATAACGGTCCTGCGCACGCCTATGGCCTTCAGACCTGCGATGGCTTGGGCGGCGTCGGGCTTTACCTCATCTGAGATGACGATATGGCCGATATAGACGCCGTCCACGGCCACGTGGATGGTGGTGCCCACCCGGTGACAGGGATGCCAGGGCACGCCAATCTCGTCCATCAGCTTGCCGTTGCCCGCGCATACCACCATGCCGTCCACCTTCGCCCGCACGCCGCGGCCCGATAGCTCCTCTGCGTCGGCCACGCGGGAAGCGTCCAGCTCGGTGTTGCAGGCGTCCCGGAGGGAGCGGGAGATGGGGTGATCGGAGTAGCTCTCGGCGAGGGCGGCCAGCTCCAGCAGTCTCTTCTCGTCAAACTCCTTGGGATGGATGGCCGTCACGTTGAATACGCCCCGGGTGAGCGTGCCGGTCTTATCGAACACGACGATCTCGGCGTTGGCCAGGACCTCCAGATAATTGCCGCCCTTGACCAGAATACCCTGCCTGGAGGCGCCGCCGATGCCGCCGAAGAAGGCGAGGGGTACCGAGATGACAAGCGCGCAGGGGCAGGAGATGACGAGGAAGATGAGGGCGCGGTGGATGCTCTCCGCCCAGGGAAGGCCGGTGAGGGGAGGGAGGAGGAGGGCGAGAAGGACCGCGCAGAGCACGACGGCGGGCGTATAGATCCGGGCGAACCGGGTGATAAAGTTCTCGGCCTTGGCCTTTTTGCTGCTGGAGTTCTCCACCAGGTCCAAGATCTTAGCGACGGTCGACTCCTCGAACGGCTTGGTGACCTGCACCCGGAGCAGCCCCGTCATATTGACGCAGCCGGAGATCACATCGCTGCCCGGCTCAGCCTCCTGGGGCAGGGATTCACCGGTGAGGGCCGAGGTGTTGACGCTGGAGCGCCCCTCCAGCACGACGCCGTCCAGAGGGATGCGCTCGCCGGGTTTGACCACGATGACGTCTCCCACCGCCACATCCTCCGGATCCACCTGCTCCAGGGTCCCATCCCGCTCTATATTGGCGTAGTCGGGCCGGATATCCATCAGGTCGGAGATCGATTTCCGGGAGCGGTCCACGGCATAGCTCTGGAAGAGCTCACCCACCTGGTAGAAGAGCATGACAAAGACGGCCTCGGGGTATTCTCCGGTGAAAAACGCGCCGATCGTGGCGATGGACATGAGGAAATTCTCATCGAATACCTGACCGCGGGTGATGTTGCGCACCGCCCTCCAGAGCACATCCCAGCCGATGCAGCCGTAGGGGACCAGGAAAAGGATAAGCCGCGCCCACCCTTCCACGGGAAGGAGGACGGCGGCCACAAGCAGCAGCGCGGAGGCGAAGATACGCCCCAGCATGCGTTTTTGTCTCTTGGACATTGGAAACACCTCTCCGTCAGCTTTTTTAATGGGGCGGACTTAATGCCCTGCAGCCCCCCTGAGATCGGCGCTACATCACGATGGTGCAGTCGGGCTCGATCTTCTTGCAGACCCGCGCGGCCTCAGCCATAATGGCGTCGAAACGGCCCTCGTCGGCCTCGATGGTGAGCCTCTGAGACATAAAGCTGACGGCGGCATCGTTCACGCCGTCGATCTTCTTGATGGCTTCCTCCATCTTGGCGGCGCAGTTGGCGCAGTCCAGGTCGATCAGCTTAAATTTCTTTTTCATAAAAATTGCTCCTCTCAAATTTTTACTCGGCTACGTGCTCCATGCCCTGATCGATGATCGAGCGCACGTGACCGTCCGCCAGGGAGTAGAAGACGGTTTTGCCCTCCCGGCGGTACTTGACCAGCTTGCTCTGCTTGAGGGCGCGGAGCTGGTGGGAGATGGCGGATTGGGTCATGCCCAGAAGCTGGGCGATATCACATACGCACATCTCCGCCTCAAAGAGGGCGTACAGGATCTTGATGCGGGTGGAATCGCCAAAAATCTTGAAAAGCTCGGCCAGGTCGTATAGAATCTCATCGTCGGGCATAGTCTTACTCACCTGGCTGATAATGTCCTCGTGGGGGCAGGAGGATTCGCACCGCTCAATGGTCTCCCGTTCGTCCATGTCGTTACCTC
>DATMXU010000290.1:0-2074 GCA_035562355.1 Pseudoflavonifractor sp. | reverse complement strand
CTATGGTACAATGACCGCAAAGCGGCCAAGCTGCCATAGTCTGGCGTGTTTTCCTCCCGGGCGGGGAAAGATAGAGAAAAAGACGGGGGTACTGGGGTTATGGGCGGATATAGAAAGAGAATGCTGGCGGCCTTTCTGGGCATGCTGCTGGCCTTGAGCGGCTGCACCGTCCCCACCGGGGGAGAGACGCCGCCGGTACGCGAGAGCAACGCCAGGGGCGACATGCGGGCGATCTGGGTGTCCACGGTCTACAACCTGGACTACCCCGCCAGGCCCATCGCAAGCGCCGCCACCCTGAAACGGGAGGCCGATAAAATTTTAAGCGACGCGGCCGAGCTGGGGATGAACGCAGTCATCTTGCAGGTGCGCCCCTCCTGCGACGCCCTTTACCCCTCGGAGCTGTACCCCTGGAGCGCCTGGCTCACAGGGAGTCAGGGGACGGCCCCAAAGGAGGAATTCGACCCCCTGGAGTACTGGGTGGAGCAGGCCCATGCCCTGGGGCTGGAGCTCCACGCCTGGCTCAACCCCTACCGGGTGACCAAGAAGGGGGCGGGGGAGTTCGCCGCCCTGTCGGCGAGCAGTCCCGCCAAGCAGCACCCTGAGTGGGTGGTGGAGTACGAGAGTAATTACTATCTGGACCCCGGCATCCCCGAGGTGCGGGAGCTGGTGGTACAGGGCGCGGAGGAGATCGTCCGCAAGTACGACGTGGACGGCGTGCATTTAGACGACTACTTCTACCCCGGCAAGAACTTTAATGACGACGCGACCTTTCAAAAGTACGGCGGCACCT
Organism: Pseudoflavonifractor sp.; assembly: GCA_035562355.1. GTDB lineage: Bacteria > Bacillota > Clostridia > Oscillospirales > Oscillospiraceae > Pseudoflavonifractor. The sequence goes on along the minus strand of DATMXU010000290.1, from coordinate 1,284 downwards.
TCTCCGACCGGGCCGACTGGCGGCGGGACAACGTAAACCAGCTGATCAAGACGCTGGACACACGGCTCCACGCCATCAAGGCCGGGCTCTCCTTTGGCGTATCCCCCTCCGGCGTGTGGCGGGACGTAAAGAGCGACCCGCTGGGCTCCCGCACCACCGGCGGATACGAGAGCTATTCCGCCTCCTATGCCGATAGCCGCAGATGGGTCAAGGAGGGGTGGATCGACTACATCTGCCCCCAGATCTACTGGTATATCGGCCACAAGACCATGGACTACAAGACGGTCGCCCAGTGGTGGGCCGCCACTGTAAGGGGTACGGGGGTCAAGCTCTACGTCGGCATGGCCGACTATATGGCGGGCAACGCGGAAGCCAGCTCCCCCTGGTACGGCACCGCGGCCATTGCCGCCCAGCTGGCGCTGAACAAGACCATATCGGAGGTGGCGGGGGAGGTCCACTTCCGCTACCGGTTCCTGGCCGATAACAAGGACCTGTGGAATCTCTACCTCAGCGAGTACGCCGGGGCGGACGCGTTGCCTGACGCCGAGAGCCTCGCCTGGCTCGCCCGCCTGCCTGCGGCCGAGCGGGCCCACTGGGCGGCCAAATACTATGGAAAGCTGGGAGCCATGGGGATCGTCACCGGTAAGGACGATGGGACCTATGCCCCCGAAGAGGCCATGACCCGGGGGGCCATGGGCAAGCTGGTCTTCTCCTCCATGCGGCTTTTGAACGGCACGGTCCTGGCCGCCCACCTCTATGATAACCCCATGCCCGACACGGCGGGGACCTGGTCGGAGCCCTACCTCGTCCCCCTTTTCCACGCGGGCTATCTGGATGCGGGGGACTACCCGGCCGGCTTTTACGAGGGGCAGCCCATGCGCCGGGCCGAGGTGGTCAAGCTGTTGGTGCGGGCCCTGGGCTATGAGGATGACGGCAGCGCCCGGTCGACTGCCTTTCCCGATGTGACGGAGGACGTCTACTACATAGCCAAGGCGGTGGAGCTGGGCCTCGTCACGGGGAACACCGACGGGACTTTCGCGCCCGACGCCCCCATTACCAGGGCTACCGCCGCGGTTTTGATATTGAGGGCGATGGAGATTTAAAAAATCGTCCCCCGGCCGATTCCGGGGGACGAAAATCTACGTAGCAAAACATTATGGAGATTTAGTTACGAGTGATCTCCCAGCTCGTCCCTTAATACCAGCAGAGCTTCCATCATCCTTGGAAAACCTCCGCTGGGTGCGACCAATAAAATAGCGTGCTCTATTTCTTCTCTTGTACAGC